>SHZN01000002.1 GCA_009692245.1 Gammaproteobacteria bacterium | reverse complement strand
CGGATCCCGCGTCGACGCTGGATGTCATCGCAAGTGTCGGTTCGTCGCTGGTCGAGGAAGGCAAAGGCGATCAGGCGATTGCGCTGCTGGATCGCGCATTGACGCTGATGCCGGACGACGACCTGCGCCTCGCGCGCGGATTCCTGTTGGAGCGGCTCGACCGGCTGCCGGAGGCAGTGGCCGACATGCGTGCCGTTGTCGCCCGCCGTCCCAATGACCCGGTGGCGCTCAATGCCCTTGGCTACACGCTGGTCGACCAGTCGAACGCGATCGAGGAAGGCCAGCGCCTGATCGTGCGCGCGCTCGAAGGCAAGCCGGACAGCTTCGCGATCCAGGACTCCATGGGATGGGCGATGGTAAGGCTGGGCAAGCTCGATGAAGGCCGGACCTGGCTCGAGCGGGCCTTGGACAGTTCCAGGGATCCTGAAGTCGCCGCACACCTCGGCGAAACATTCTGGTTGCAGGGCCGCACCGACGATGCGCGTCGCGTCTGGGACGAGGCGCTCGCGAAGAATCCCGAAAGCACGCCGCTGCTGCAAGCCATCGAGCGCCATCCCCGGTGATCCGCGGCGCCGCAGCCTGCGCTGTCCTGCTGCTAGCCGGCGGCTGCGCTACGTTGCCGCCACCCGTCGACGCGGGTAGTTGGACGGAGCGACGGGCCGAGCTCCAGGCATTACAGTCCTGGGCACTGGATGGCCGTGTGGCAGTTGCATCCGCTGCCGATGGTTTCTCCGGTGGGCTGACCTGGCGGCAGGATCGTGCGCTGGCGGAAATCAACCTGCGCGGACCGCTGGGCGGCACGGCACTCTCGATCCGGCTCGATGGCACGCAAATGACGGTCACCGATGGCGACGGCGCTTCAATCGCTGGCGAGGCGGCCCGCGCATACGTTGCGTCAGAAATGGGTGCGGCGCTCCCGGTTGCGGAGCTGCGGTATTGGCTGGTCGGTGTGCCGGCTCCCGGCCTTCCGCATCAGGAGATTCTCGGGGGCGACGGTCGCCTCGCGGGACTTGAGCAGGCGGGTTGGCAGCTTCGCTACTCCCGCTACGAAGCAGTCGGCAGGCTAGCGCTGCCAGCGCGCATCGAAATCAAGTCGGCAGCCGCGCGGCTGCGCCTGGTCGTGTCGAGCTGGCAGCTCCCGCCATGACATCGGCGGACTGGCCCGCTCCGGCCAAGCTAAATCTGTTCCTGCATGTCCTCGGTCGTCGCGCGGATGGCTACCACGAGTTGCAGACCGCCTACCAATTGATCGATCTCGCGGACGAGCTGACTTTCGGGTTGCGCGAAGATGGCGAAGTCCGGCGTCTCGAGGGCCCCGCTTCCGTGCCTGCGGAAATGGACCTGGCGGTGCGCGCGGCGCGGCAGCTGCAGGCCGCTGCCAACAGCCGGCGGGGCGTTGATATCCTCATCCGCAAGCGAATTCCGATCCAGGGCGGGCTTGGTGGTGGCAGTTCGGACGCCGCGACGACCCTGGTTGCGCTCAACGAGCTCTGGGGCGTCCATCTGCCGGTGGGACAACTGGCCGGAATAGGCCGGGAATTGGGCGCGGATGTGGCGCTTTTCATCCACGGCCACAGCGCCTGGGGGGAGGGGGTCGGCGAGCTGCTGACGACCATGGAGCTGCCGCCGCGCCATTACGCGGTCGTTTTTCCGGGTATCGGGGTCAGCACCGCTGAGGTGTTTCAGGCATCTGAATTGACAAGGAATTCTCCGAGCCTGACAATCCGCGGCTTCCTGCAGGCAGGCGGACGCAATGATTGCGCGCCAGTGACGACCGGCCGCTACCCTGAAGTCGCCAGGGCGCTTGACTGGCTCGCGCGGCGGGGCGATGCGCGCCTGACCGGATCCGGCAGTTGCGTGTTTGCTGGTTTCGCGGAGCGCACGCAGGCCCAGGCGGCACTTTCGGATCTGCCGGGTGCGTGGTCGGGTTTCGTGGCAAAAGGCCTCTACCGGTCGCCGCTGCAGGAACGGCTGGCGGCGGAACGGGCCCGGCATGGGCAGGGTTGACGAATGGGGTGTCGCCAAGTGGTAAGGCAACGGATTTTGATTCCGTCATGCGAAGGTTCGAATCCTTCCACCCCAGCCAGTTGATGCGCGGCGCGCGTTGCACGCCGTCATGAGGGAGACTCGCGTGGATCAGTCCACGATGGCCGTGTTTACCGGCAATGCGAATCCGATGCTCGCGCAGGATATTGCGCGCCATCTGATGCAGCCGCTGGGTCGCGCCCTTGTTGGCCGGTTCAGCGACGGGGAGATACAGGTCGAGATCATGGAGAACGTCCGCGGCAAGGACGTGTACCTGGTGCAATCGACCTGTCCTCCGGCCAATGAGCACCTGATGGAGCTCCTGGTCATGGCCGATGCCTGCCGGCGCGCGTCGGCGGGGCGGATCACCGCGGTGATCCCCTACCTGGGCTATGCGCGCCAGGACCGGCGGCAGCGCGCGATGCGCGTGCCGATCACGGCAAAGCTGGTGGCCGACATGATCGGCCGCGCGGGTGTGCATCGGGTGTTGACGGTGGATCTGCATGCGGACCAGATCCAGGGCTTTTTCGATGTGCCGGTAGACAATGTTTATGCATCGCCCGTGCTGCTGGGCGAAGTCTGGAAGCAGAAGTACGAGAACATGATCGTGGTCTCGCCGGATGTCGGCGGCGTGGTTCGCGCGCGGGCACTGGCGCGGCGCCTGGACAATGCGGACCTCGCGATTATCGACAAGCGGCGCGCGCGCGCCAACGAGTCACAGGTGATGAACATCATCGGCGATGTGCGCGGCAAGTCCTGCGTGATGGTGGATGACCTGGTGGATACGGCCGGCACACTGTGTCTGGCTGCCCAGGCGCTGAAGGATGAAGGTGCAACGCGCGTGACGGCCTACATCACGCATCCGGTGCTGTCAGGATCGGCGGTCGAGCGGATCGCCACCTCGGCGCTCGACGAGCTGGTCGTGACCGACACGATCCCGTTGCGCGAGGACGCGAAGGCCTGCAGCCGCATCCGGGTGATGACGGTCGCGGGCTTGCTGGCCGAGACGATGCGGCGGATTCGCGACGAGGAATCCGTCAGTTCGCTGTACGTGGATTAATAAGGGCAATCCCCTGAATCGGGAGTGAAACAGTCATGAAAACTTCTTTCGAACTCGTCGCTGAGTTCCGGGAGGACCAGGGCAAGGGTGCGAGCCGCCGCCTGCGTCATCTCGGCAAAGTCCCGGCGATTCTCTATGGCGGACGGCGCGACACGCGCACGCTTTTGCTTGATCACACGAAGCTTGCAAGGCTGATGGACGACGAGCGTTTCTACTCGATGATCCTGAGCCTGCGCGTGGGTGACCAGACGCAGGCGGCCGTGCTGAAGGACGTGCAGCGTCATCCCTACAAGAACCAGATCATGCACATCGATTTCCAGCGTGTACTGGAAGACGAGAAGATCAAGATGATCGTGCCGCTGCACTTCAAGGGCGGCGCTGAAGCCAAGGGCGTCAAGGAACAAGGCGGCGTGCTCTCGCATGTGCGCAATGACGTCGAGGTGACCTGCCTGCCGAAGGATCTGCCCGAGTTCATCGAGGTGGATGTCTCCGGTCTAGAGATCAACCAGGTCCTTCAGCTGTCCGATCTCAAGCTGAGCGTGGGTGTCGAGATCGTGGAACTGCTTGCCGGACGCGACAAGCCGGTGGCCTCGATCCACCTGCCGCGTGTCGAAGAGGTCGAAGTGCCGGTTGTCGATGAAGCGGCCGCGGCTGCTGCAGCCGCTGGTACTGCGGCTGCCCCAGGCGCGCCTGGCGCCGCACCGGTTGCGGCACCAGGCGCCGCACCGGGTGCCGCACCGGCGAGTGCTACCCCTGCTGCCGATGCCAAGGGCGCAGCCGGCAAGGGCGCCAAGGAAGGCACGGGCAAGAAGGGTGACAGCAAGAAGTAACGCCCAGTCGCGAGGACGAGTCAATGGCTGGATTGCCGTTGCAGCTGGTCGTGGGGCTCGGCAATCCGGGCCCGGAACACGCAGCTACGCGACACAATGCGGGCTTCTGGTTCATCGATGAACTGGCGCGCCGGCACGACGGCTGGCTGAAACCCGAGCATCGGTACCAGGGCGATGCGGGGCGCGTCACGATCGCGGGCGTCGCGCTGTGGCTGCTGAAGCCGATGGCCTACATGAATCGCAGCGGGCTCTCGATCCGTTCGTTCTGCGACTACCTGCAGGTGCCAACTGAACAGGTCCTGGTCGTCCACGACGACCTGGACCTGCCGCCGGGCATCGCGAGACTGAAGCAGGGCGGTGGAGCGGGCGGCCACAATGGATTGAAGGACGTGATCAGCTACGTGGGCGAGAATTTCTGGCGTCTGCGCATCGGCATAGGACATCCGGGAAGCCGCGACGACGTGATCGACTACGTGCTCGAGCGGCCATCCGCTGTCGATGAAAGGCTTGTTCGCGAGGCGATCGAACTGGCGGTTGCCGAGTTTCCGCGTCTGGTGACCGAAGGGGCGGAATTGATGATGAATCGCCTGCACGCAAAACCACCGGCACAGGAAGCGCCCGGCTGACGCCGGCGCCACGCGCACAACCATGGGTATCCGCTGCGGCATCGTCGGGTTGCCAAATGTCGGCAAGTCGACGCTCTTCAATGCGCTGACCCGCGCAAAGATCGCGGCCGAGAATTACCCCTTCTGCACGATCGACCCCAATATCGGAATCGTGCCGGTGCCGGATCCGCGGCTCGATGCGCTGGCCGCGATCGCGAGACCTGAGAAGATCCTGCCGACCACGGTCGAATTCGTGGATATCGCGGGTCTGGTCGCGGGAGCCTCGCAGGGCGAGGGCCTCGGCAACAAGTTCCTGTCGCACATCCGCGAGGTGGATGCGATTGCGCATGTCGTGCGCTGCTTCGATGACGACGACATCGTTCATGTTTCCGGGCGCGTGGATCCGGCTTCGGATGTAGCGATCATCAATACCGAACTCGCGCTTGCGGATCTCGAGACCGTGGATCGCGCACAGGCGCGGGCCGACAAGCTCGCCAAGGCCATGGACAAGGATGCGATGCGCTGGCGGGATTCGCTGAAGCGAATCCGCGACCGGCTCGACCAGGGCGAACCGGTCCGCGCGCAGAAGCTGGACCAGTTCGATCGGGAGAGGGTGCGCGAGTTGCAGCTACTGACAGCCAAGCCCGTCATGTACGTCGCGAACGTGGACGAATCCGGATTCAAGGACAACCCGAAGCTCGATGCGCTCCGCAAGCTCGCCGAGGCCGAGGGTTCGGAGGTCGTGCCGGTGTGCGCTGCAATCGAGGCCGAGATCTCGGAGCTGGATGCCGCAGATCGGGACGCGTTTCTGGCAGATCTCGGGCTGGCCGAGCCCGGGCTCAACCGGATCATCCGTGCGAGCTACCACCTGCTGGGCCTGCTGACATTCTTCACCGCGGGTCCGAAGGCAGTGCGTGCCTGGACCGTGCGCCAGGGCGCGACCGCACCGCAATCCGCGGGCGTGATCCACACGGATTTCGAGCGCGGTTTCATCCGCGCCGAGACCATCGCCTACGACGACTACATTGCCGGAAAAGGCGAGGCAGGCGCGCGCGAAGCCGGCAAGTTGCGGCTCGAGGGCAAGGAGTACGTAGTGCGCGAGGGCGATGTCATGCACTTCCGCTTCAATGTCTGAGCAAATGCTCACGCCCAACGTCGCCGTCGGCCAGCTGCCGCTGTTTCATGTCGTCGGTTTCTCGGGTCACCGGCAGCTTGAGAGCGCCACTGGCGTGGCCGAGGCGATTGGCGCTGCCCTGAAGTCCCTGCAACGGGAGGTTCCCGGCGAATGGATAGCGCTGTCCTCGATCGCCGGCGGCAGCGACCAGCTATTCGTGCAGAAGGCGCGGGCGATCGGGCTCTCCTGGCACGCGATCCTGCCGCTGCCGCGCCTGGAATTCGCCCAGGATTTTACGCCCGCCGAATGGGCAGTCGTTGAGGAAACCCTGACGAAGGCTGACCACCAGAGCGTCATCAGCGAGACCGGCGAGCGCGAAGACGCCTATCTTGACTGCGATATTCAGGACGGTGGATGTTGATCCTGATGTTCCTGGTGCTGAATATGTCGACATGCTGACAAATGTTGGCTGCGGAACGGTCGTGAGCAAGAATCCTCGACTCTCGCTGCTGCCATACAACCTGGAGATTGCGCCCGATACCTACGGACCCACGATCCTCAGCACCGTAAAATCAGTCACGACGGGTAACGATGCCGTTTTCGCGAGGCTAGTCCAGTCTCTTTACGACGATCTGGAATATGTGCGCCGTGAACTGGCCTGCCAGCAGGTGGATGCGGGTGGAGGCCCTGCGCCGCCGCTGTCGGCCTCGGTTTGCAATACGCTCTCGAGCACGTGGCAGAACGGCAAGTTGAAACTCGACAAGTGTGTCAATGCCGCCTTTCAACCGAAGCAGAGTGCGGGCGATGAGAACTGCCAGTCCTTTGTCAGCCAGCTGACGAATTTCCGCGCGTCATTACCGGCCACGACATCTGCATCGGACGTGGCAAACCGGCTCGGTGAGCTCCAGGTGCGGGTCGACGTGATCCGCCATGTCTTCGATACGCGCTTCCTGCCGTCGATACCGGCGGCCGGCTTCTGCAGGGAGCGGAATACCTGCCCACCGTGATTGCTCGAGGCAGGCGATGACGGCTTGACAGCTACCGGCACGATCCCGACAATCCCGCCTCCCCGAGGGTACCTTCCCACCGCGTGGCTAGGTAGCTCAGCTGGTTAGAGCACGGGATTCATAACCCCGGGGTCGAGAGTTCGATTCTCTCCCTAGCCACCATTTCGAGCTCGTCGAGGGCTCGCTCCAGGATGCCGAGGCCTTCGTCCACGACGGCATCTTCTGCCGTGATCGGCACGAGGATACGAATCACGTTGCCGTAGATTCCGCAGGACAGCAGGATCAGGCCGAGTTCGCGGGCGCGCTTGGTTAGCGCCTTCGTCAGGTCGACCGCGGGCTTCTCCGGATCGCCGCCTTCGCATAACTCGAATGCGACCATCGCGCCCAGGCCGCGGACCTCCGCGATTGAGGGGTGGCGCGCGGCAAGCGCCTTCAAGCGGGTCATCAGCCGCGAGCCCAGCTTGCCGGCGCGCGCAAAAATCTGCTCCTGCTCGAACACGTCAAGCACCGCGAGCGCCGCAGCGCAGGCGACCGGATTGCCGGCGTAGGTGCCGCCGAGTCCACCCGGCGCGCAGGCATCCATCACTTCGGCGCGGCCGATGACGGCGGAGAGCGGGAATCCTCCGGCGAGCGACTTGGCGAGCGTCGTGATGTCGGCGGCGACGCCGAAGTGCTCCATCGCGAACATGCGCCCGGTGCGGCCCGCACCGCTCTGGATTTCATCTGCGATCAGCAGAATGCCGTGCTTGTCGCAGAGCTCGCGCAGGCGCAACACGAAATCCTTCGGCGCGACGTAGAATCCGCCTTCGCCTTGCACCGGCTCGAACATGATCGCTGCGACACGCGTGGGCTCGATGTCGCACTTGAACAGCATCGAGATCGCGTTCAGCGAATCATCCGCCGTCACGCCATGCAGCGAATTCGGGAATGGCGCGTGATAGATCTCGCCCGGCAGCGGCCCGAAGCCGGCCTTGTACGGCTCGACCTTGCCGGTCAGCGCGAGCGCCATCATGGTGCGGCCGTGAAAACTGCCGGCGAATGCGATGATTGCAGAGCGCCCGGTATGGACACGCGCGATCTTGACTGCGTTCTCGATCGCCTCGGCGCCGGTCGTCATCAGCAGCGACTTGTACGCGCCGGCGCCCGGCGCCATCTCGTTGAGACGCTCGCAGAGCGCGACGTAGGGCTCGTAACCGGTGACCTGGAAACAGGTATGCGTTACCTTCTCGAGCTGCGCGCGCACGGCCTCGAGCACGCGCGGATGGCGATGGCCGGTATTCAGCACCGCGATGCCGCCGGCGAAGTCAACGTAGCGATTTCCGTCGGCATCCCACAGCAGCGCATTCTCCGCGCGCTCGATATAGATTGGCTGCGCCATTGCGACACCGCGCGCCACGGACGCATTGCGCCGCGCGACCAGGGATTCGTTGTTTTTCACGTTGGCCTCCAGGCTGTTGCGCATTTTACCGTACGATAGAGCAGTGCCGCGACCGATACAGCGGCCGACCAGGAGAAGGCGATGACGACACCCACAATCGTGGATTTTCGGCGCAACCTGAAGGCTCAGGAATCGGCACCGGCGCGCGTGTTGAAGGGCGAGCCGAAGACCTGGGTGCGCAATTACTACACGGACCCGAGCCAGCAGTTCTTTGCGGGCACCTGGGCCAGCAATGTCGGCAAGTGGCAGGTCGAATATACCGAGCACGAGTTCTGCCACCTGCTGGAAGGCTGTGTCGTCCTGACTTCGGCGGACGGCAAGCGCTGGCAGTTCAATGCCGGTGATGCCTGGGTCATACCGGCCGGGTTCAGCGGCACCTGGGAGACCGTCGAACCTGCCCGAAAACGCTATGCGACCTTCGAGGCCGCAAAGCCCGCTTGAAACGGTGTTGTGGGCCCACAACGCCTGCACATCTCATATTCTCGCGCCCGCGGCACCGGGCTGGGCCCTCGTTGCGTAAAGCACACATTTTTACATAGAATTGACGATCAGCTACGGCTCGCTCAGAGCCGGGTGCAATTAGGGAGATCCAATGAAGTATGTAAAAGGGCTGGTCGCAGCCGCATTGTTCGCGATGGCAGGAGTGGCCAGTGCAGGCGTTTCCTCTACCGCTACTGTGGTATCGGATTACGACTTCCGCGGCCAATCACTGAGCAGTTCAGACCCTGCGCTGCAGTGGAGCGTGGACTATGCGGCCGACAGCGGCTTCTATGTCGGTGCCTGGGCCAGCAACATTGACTATGGCAGCACCATGGACGGCGAAGTCGAGGTGGATTTTTACGGTGGCTGGACCGGCAGTTTCACGGACGATATCGGCTGGGATCTGGGCCTCGTCTGGTATACCTACCCCGATAGTGGCAACACGCAAACCAAGTCGAGGATCTACGACTACCAGGAAATATATGCTTCGATCAGCCGTGGACCATTCAAGCTGAAGCAGTGGTACACAAATGACTATGGCGGCACGGATCAGGATGCCCTCTATTCTGAAATCAATGCCAGTTTCGGGTTGCCTGCCGGATTCACGCTGAACCTGCACGGCGGGTATAACTACGGCGAATTCTGGAAGAACTTTTACGGCGATGAGTTCATGGATTACTCGGCCGGCTTCGGTTACACGGCAGGCCACTTCAACTTGGGATTGAAAGTTGTGGGCTGGGACGTGAGCTCGGCAAACAGGGTCAAGAGCGACGAGTTCAACAATGAGGCTCGTCTGGTCTTCTCGATCTCGACCACATTCCCATGGGCTGCGGAAGAGGAAGTGGCTGCGCCGCCGCCCCCGCCACCCGCGGCTGCTCCGCCGCCGCCCCCGCCACCCGCGGCTGCTCCGCCGCCGCCCCCGCCGCCGCCGCAGGACACGGATGGCGATGGCGTGGTGGACACCGGCGACCAGTGCCCCGATACACCATAAGGGTGATCGCGTCGGGCCGTATGGCTGTTCCTGCGACGTGACCAGGCAACTGCAGTTTGCATCCAATTCAGCGGCACTGACTGACGCGGACAAGGCTGCGCTGGACGAAATGGCAGTGAACCTGACCCGGCTCAAGTTCATGGCCGGCAGCGTCGAAGGCCACACGGACAACACCGGCAGCGATGCCTACAACCAGGGTCTCTCCGAGCGCCGTGCCCAGACGGTGTCCGATTACCTGCAGGGCAAGGGCATTGCCGTGGGCCGCTTGAACGCCGCGGGCTTTGGCGAAAGCCAGCCGGCGGCGGACAACGCGACGCGCGAGGGCCGTGCCCAGAACCGTCGAGTGGTGCTGAAGCGCACCGACTGCGACGCCCGCTAATAACGGCAAGCGACGCTGACAGGGCCCCGGCCGCGCACGCGACCGGGGCCTTTTTATGTCAGGCTGTCGATCACGGCCGCGAGCGTTTCGAAGATCCGATCGATGTCGGCGCGCTCGATGATGAGCGGCGGCGACAGTGCAATCGTGTCGCCGGTGGTGCGCATCAGGAGGCCCTTCTCGAAGGCCGCCACGAGGGCTTCGTAGCCGCGCGCACCGGCCAAGCCTGCGCGCGGCTCGAGTTCGATACCGGCAACCAGCCCGTAGCAACGCAAGTCCACGACATGCCGGCGGCCTTTCAGCGAATGCACGGCATTCTCCCAGTACGGTGCCATCGCGCGGGCATGGTCGAAAAGGCCCTCCCGGTAGATCCGCTGCGTCGCGAGGCCCGCAGCACAGGCGACCGGGTGCGCCGAATAGGTGTAGCCATGGAACAGTTCGACCGCCTGTTCCGGACCAGTCATGAATGCGTCGTAGATCTCGCGACGCACGAGTACCGAGCCCATCGGAATTGCGCCATTGGTGAGGCCCTTCGCGCAGGTCATCATGTCCGGCACCACGCCGAACTCCTGCGCTGCGAATGCCGATCCGGTGCGCCCGAAGCCGGTGATGACCTCGTCGAAGATCAGCAGGATGCCGTGCTTCGTGCAGATCGCGCGCAGCCGCTCGAGATAGCCGCGCGGCGGCAACAGCACGCCCGTGGATCCCGCGATTGGCTCAACGATGACCGCCGCGATGGTTGAGGCGTCGTGCAATGCGACCAGCCGCTCGAGATCGTCGGCAAACTCGGCGCCGTGCGCCGGCAATCCGCGTGAGTACAAATTGCGCGCGGGGTCATGCGTATGGCGAATGTGATCCACGCCTGGCAACAGCGCGCCAAAATACTTGCGGTTGTTGACCATGCCGCCAACCGAGATGCCGCCGAAGCCGACACCGTGATAGCCGCGCTCCCGCCCGATCAGCCGCGTGCGCGCCGCGTCACCGCGCACCCGGTGCCAGGCGATCGCGATCTTGAGCGCCGTGTCCACCGCTTCCGAGCCGGAGTTCGTGAAGAACACGTGGTCGATTCCCTTCGGCGCAATCTCGATCAGCGCATTCGCGAGTTCAAAGGCGAGTGGATGCCCCATCTGGAATGGCGGCGCGTAATCCATGGTCGCGATCTGTGTCGCGACCGCCTCGGTGATTTCCCGCCGTCCGTGTCCGGCATTCACGCACCAGAGACCCGCACAACCGTCGAGGACCTGGCGCCCTTCCGGCGTCCAGTAATGCATACCCTCGGCGCGCGCGAGCATGCGCGGAGCCGACTTGAACTGCCGGTTGGCCGTAAATGGCATCCAGAATGCTTCGAGCGCGGCGCGCTTGGACGATGGGGGAGTCATATGCAGCAGCTCCGGGGGCTCAAGGTGATCAGGATAATTGACACTATTCCCATGCAGGCACGATATTACGCAAGTTCTGTTTAACATCATAGACATGCAAGGCATGAGCGATGGTCAATGACGTCAGCACCCGTTGTGAGATCATCAGCGCCGCGACGCCACTCACACATTGACATGGAGCGCTGAAGCCTTGAAACGCGAAGCAAAGTCGACCAACTGGCGTGAGCGCGCCTCGACGCTACAGCTGCGCACCGAGGCGTTCATCGACGGCAAGTACCAGCCGGCGGCCTCCGGTGAGACATTTGTCTGCATCAATCCGGCGACCGGCAAGTCGATCGCGCAGGTCGCCGCCTGCGGCTCCCGCGACGTGGAGACCGCGGTG
The DNA here is from genome assembly GCA_009692245.1 of Gammaproteobacteria bacterium. Classification (GTDB taxonomy): domain Bacteria; phylum Pseudomonadota; class Gammaproteobacteria; order Steroidobacterales; family Steroidobacteraceae; genus SCUD01. Next base: position 25,216 of record SHZN01000002.1, on the reverse strand, counting down.
GCAAGCGCGCGCCGCGCGTTCGAGGACGGGCGCTGGTCGCGCATGGCGCCCGCATCGCGCAAGAAAGTGCTGCTGCGATTCTCGGAACTGATCCGCAAGCACCGCGAGGAACTGGCGCTGACTGAGACGCTCGACATGGGCAAGCCAATCTCGGATTCGCTCAAGATCGACATCCCGGGCGCGGCGCGCTGCATCGCCTGGTACGCGGAGGCGATCGACAAGGTCTACGATGAGATCGCACCGACTCCACATGACACGCTTGCGCTGATCACACGCGAGCCAGTCGGCGTTGTGGGCGCGATCGTGCCGTGGAATTTCCCGCTGTTGATGGCCTGCTGGAAACTGGGCCCTGCGCTTGCGACCGGCAATTCGGTCGTGCTGAAGCCCTCCGAGAAGTCGCCGTTGACGGCACTGCGCATCGCCGAACTCGCGGTCGCAGCCGGACTGCCGGAAGGCGTCTTCAATGTCGTGCCGGGGTTCGGCCACACGGCGGGCGAAGCACTTGCGCTGCACATGGACGTGGATTGCATTGCATTCACCGGCTCGACGCGCATCGGCCGGCGCATGCTCGAATACGCGGGGCGCTCCAACATGAAGCGCGTCTGGCTCGAATGCGGCGGCAAGTCGCCCAATATCGTCATGTCGGACGTCGCCGATATCGAGCGGGCCGCAAGGGCCGCAGCCATCGGCATCTTCTTCAATCAGGGCGAGATGTGCTCGGCGGCCTCGCGGCTGCTCGTGCATGAGTCGATCCGCGAAGAGATACTCGACAAGATCGTCGCGATCGGCGAGGCGATGGCGCCCGGCGACCCGCTGGATCCGGCGACGAAGCTCGGCGCGATCGTGGATCAGGCACAGATGAATACCGTGCTGGGCTACATCGAGTCCGGTCGCAAGGGCGGCGCGAACCTGCGCTCAGGCGGGAAGCGCGTGCGTGAGGAATCCGGCGGTTTCTTTGTGGAGCCCACGGTATTCGACGGGGTCCAGATGGACATGCGGATCGCGCACGAGGAGGTCTTCGGGCCCGTGCTTTCGGCGATCTCCTTCAAGAGTCTCAACGAGGCCGTGAAGATGGCGAATGACGTCATGTACGGCCTGGCCGCGGCAGTCTGGACCCGGGACCTCGCAACCGCGCACCGGGTAGCCAAATCGATTCGTGCCGGCACCGTGTTCGTGAATTGCTATGACGCCGACGACATCACCGTGCCATTCGGCGGCTTCAAGCAATCCGGCAATGGCCGCGACAAGTCGCTGCACGCGATGCACAAGTACACCGAACTGAAGACGACCTGGATCGACCTCTCATGAAGGTCACGGTGGCCGCCACGCAAATGGCCTGCGGCTGGGATCGCAAGGCCAACATCGTGAATGCCGAGCGGCTGATCCGCGATGCGGCCGGTCGTGGCGCCAATGTGATCCTGATCCAGGAGCTGTTTGAATCGCCGTATTTCTGCAAGGACCACCTTGCGAAGCACTTTGAACTCGCGACACCAATTGGGGAGAATCCGGCAATTGCGCGGCTCTCGAAGGTCGCGGCGGAGCTCAAGGTGGTGTTGCCCGTGTCGGTATTCGAGCGGGCGCAGAACGCATATTTCAATACGCTCGCGATGCTGGACGCCGACGGGAGCCTGCTCGGCATCTATCGCAAGTCGCATATTCCAGAGAGTCCAGGCTATCACGAGAAGTTCTATTTCTCGCCCGGTGACACCGGTTTCAAGGTCTGGCCAACCCGATTCGGCACGCTGGGCGTCGCGGTCTGCTGGGACCAGTGGTTCCCGGAATCCGCGCGCGCGATGGCACTGATGGGCGCCGAGATCCTGTTGTATCCGACCGCTATCGGCTCCGAGCCCCAGGACGCCACGCTCGATTCACGCTGGCACTGGCAGCGCACGATGCAGGGTCACGCGGCGGCGAATTTGATGCCGCTCGTGGCCTCGAATCGCATCGGCACGGAGCGCGGCGAGAAGCTCGAGATAACTTTTTATGGGCATTCATTTATCGCCGATCACACGGGCGAGGTCGTCGCCCAGGCCGATGACCACGGTGAGCAGATCCTGACCTCGACCTTCGACCTCGAGGATATCCGCCGCTACCGCCATGCCTGGGGCGTGTTCCGCGACCGGCGGCCCGACCTGTATGGCCCGCTGCTGACGATGGACGGCGCCCCCGATTGACGCTTTGCTTGCGGGCGAGGTCGCCTGCGTCGACCTCGAAACGACGGGCGGCAACGCACTGCGTGACCGGGTCATCGAAGCAGGGATCGTGCTGCTGTCCGGTGGGCGTGTCGTCGAGGAGTACTCGACGCTGGTCAACCCGGGCGTGCGCATCCCGTTCGCGATCCAGCAATTCACGGGTATCACCGAGGACATGGTGGTCGATGCGCCGCCATTCGCTGAAGTATGCGATGCGCTGCTGCAGAGGCTCGAGGGCCGGCTATTCGTCGCCCACAATGCGCGCTTCGACTACGGCTTCCTGCGCGGTGAATTCCGGCGGCTGGGCCGCCGCTTCCGTGCCCCCGTGCTCTGCACGGTGCGTCTCTCTCGCGCGCTGACTCCGGGCGAGCGCGGCCACAATCTCGAGGCCGTAATGACGCGCTACGGCATCCACTGCGCGGCGCGGCATCGCGCGCTCGGTGATGCGCAGGTGCTTGCGGAGCTACTGCGTATCGCGGGCGAGCGATGGCCGCCGGCCGAGCTCGGTGCAATCGTTGATAAACTGCTGCAGGCGCCGCGGCTTCCGCCACAGCTCGATGCCGGGCTCGTCGACGAGTTGCCCGAGGGTCCTGGCGTTTACCTGTTCCACGGCGAGGGAGATGCACTCCTTTATATCGGCAAGGCAAAGAACATCCAGTCGCGCGTGCTGGCGCATTTCGCCGCCGACAAGCGATCACGCAGGGCGGCGGAACTCACGCGCCTGGTCCGGCGAATCGAATGGATCGCGACCGCCGGCGAGTTCGGCGCACTGATCACCGAAGCGTGCCTGATCAAGGAGCGTCGGCCGCTGCTGAATCGCCGGTTCCCGGCGACCCCGACGCTCTGGGCAATCCGGCTCGGTGACGACGCCCAATCTTTGCGCGCGAGCATTTCGGAACTCGATCCGGATACGGATACTGACGAGAGCTATGGCTTGTTCCGCAGCCGCGGCGATGCCGAACGAGCGCTTGTGGGTATCGTTCGCGACCAGGAGCTATGCGCAAAGCAGCTTGGGCTGGAAGTGGGCGAGGGCTCCTGTGTCGCCCATCAACTGGGACACTGTCGCGGCGTCTGCATCGGAAAGGAGCCCGCACTGATGCATGCGATCCGTACGCGACTGGCATTCGCGCGCCTGAAACGTCGCGACTGGCCATTCGCGGGCCGCATCGGCATCCGCGAGCGCGACTGGAGCGGCGCTGAGGAAACTCATGTGTTCGACCGTTGGCGCTACCTTGGGTTGGTGCAGGGCGCCGTTGAACCTCCAGAGCTTCAACGGCGCCCCGGGAATTTCGACCCGGATATCTACCGGATCCTGCTGCGTGCTCTGGAGCGGCCTGTCCGCGGGATGCAAATGATCGAGCTTGACCAATCATGAGCACCAATCCGTTGTTTGTGACCGCTACAACCGGCACGACGGAGCTGCTCGCCGAGGAACTCCGCGCGTTCGGGATCGCGGATGCGCGGGAGGCTTTCGGTGGCGTCGAAGGGGCGGCGACACTCGCGCAGGCCTACCGCTGCTGCCTCTGGTCGCGGGTCGGCATGCGCGTGCTTTGGCGGATCGCGGAGTGCCCGGTCGCGAATGACGGTGAGCTGTACGACGGTGTCCGCAGCATCGACTGGTCGCAGCAGATGGGCGAGACGGACACGCTCGCCGTCGATTTCTCGGGCAGCGTGACAGGCATCGATAACTCCCAATTCGGCGCGCAGCGGGTCAAGGATGCGATCGTGGACCAGTTCCGCGACAAGACCGGGGAGCGGCCTTCGGTTGATCGCGCGGCACCGGCATTGCGCATCAATGTGCACGCAGGGCGTGGCGCAGCGGTCGTCGCAATCGATCTTTCCGGCGACAGCCTGCACCGGCGCGGCTATCGCGGTGGGCAGGGCGCCGCACCGCTCAAGGAGAATCTGGCAGCCGCAATCCTCCTGCGCTCTGGCTGGCCGGCAATTGCGGGGGCGGGCGGCTATTTCGCCGATCCGCTCTGCGGCTCCGGCACCTTGCCGATCGAAGCCGCACTGATCGCAGCTGATATTGCACCCGGGCTCACGCGGCAGCGTTTCGGCTTCGAGCGCTGGCGACAACACGATGCAGCCTTGTGGGATGAGTTGCGTGCAGAGGCGGTGTCGCGTGGCGCACTGGATCGCATCACACGGGGGCGTATCTGTGGCTACGACCGTGATCCCATCGTGCTCAGGGATGCCGAGGCGAATGCCGCACGCGCGGGACTCGGCGAGCGGCTCGCGTTTCATCGCTGTGAGCTTGCGGCACTCCCGAAGGCACCGGCTCCCCTCGGCCTGATTGCGGCCAATCCACCTTATGGCGAGCGCCTCGGTGAAACCGACGGGCTGCGCGAGCTGTATGCACTGCTGGGTACACGTCTGCGCGAGGGTTATCTCGGCTGGGAGGCGGCGGTCTTTACCGGCAATCCGCCGCTCGGGCGCGAATTAGGGATCAACGCGCGGCGCACGCACCGGATGATGAATGGGCCGATCGAATGCCGGCTGTTGCGGATCCGGATCGAGGCCGGGGAATTCGACCGCCCCTATGAGCCGGGCCGGCCACCACCCATTGACGCAGAGACCGCGCGTGCGCGGCCCGGCGCCCAGATGTTCGCGAATCGCCTGCGCAAGAATTTCAAGGGGCGTTCGCGCTGGGCGCGCAGGGAAGGCATCTCCTGCTTTCGCATTTATGATGCCGACATGCCCGAGTATTCGTTCGCGATCGATTCCTACCAGTCGGATCCCGATGGTTTCGGTGGGCGCTGGCTGTATGTGCAGGAGTACGCGCCACCGGCGACGGTCGACCGCGAGAAAGCGCGCGCGCGCCGCGAAGAAGCGCTGTCGATGATCCCGGAAGTGGCTGGCCTTGCGATGGATGCCATCTACTGGCGCACGCGCCGGCCGCAGAAAGGCGGCGGGCAATACGAGGCGCTCGATGACAGCCGCGAACGCGTGGTCGTCGAGGAGGCTGGCCTCAAGTTTCTCGTCAACTTCACGGATTACCTGGACACGGGCCTGTTTCTCGATCATCGCATTACCCGCGCGCGCATCCGCGATGCGGCCAGGGGCAAGCGATTCCTGAACCTGTTCTGCTACACGGGAACGGCGAGCGTGCACGCGGCGGCCGGTGGCGCGCTGACGACGAAATCCGTTGACATGTCGCGTACCTATCTCGACTGGGCGCGCAGCAACATGGAGATCAATGGCTTTCGCGGCGATGCACACCGCTTCGTGCAGGCCGATTGCCTTTACTGGCTGGAAATGGACGACGGCGAGCGCTACGACCTGATCTTCCTGGATCCCCCGACCTTTTCGAACTCCAAGCGCATGCAGGGCGAATTCGACGTCCAGCGCGACCACATTGCGCTGATCCGCTCGACCCTGGTGCGGCTCACGCCGGGAGGGCTGCTGCTGTTCTCGACCAACTTCCGGAAGTTCAAGCTGGATGTGGAAGCGCTAGCCGATGTCCTGGTCACCGATATCACGTCACAGACCATTCCACTGGATTTCGAGCGCGACCAGCGCGCTCATCACTGCTTCGAGATCCGCCTGGCGTCGTGATCAGGCGCGCTTCGGATGCGGGCGAGTGCGCAGGAGCATCGCGGCGCCGAGCAACCCCGGCGTAGCATGCGTGATGACCCCGATCGTGGCGGACTCGACATAGGCGGCCATGCGGCCCTTGGCGAGGAAGCGTTCGCGAAACGCGCTGCTGCGCAGGAACGGGATGAAGCGCGGCACGATGCCGCCCGCGATCATGACCGTGCGTGCGCCGTGGATCAGCGCCGCATCGCTGGCGACGCTGCCTAGCACGGCGCAAAAGCGAGCACGCGCGCGGCATGCGACCCGGTTGGGGCCGGTGCGCCTGGGCTGGAGCTTCCACCCGTGTACCGTGCATCGGGCCGTTCGACAGCTGATTTTGCATCAAAGTGGAACTGATGGTCCCGCTAACCGGTATGCCTGGGCAAGGTGGTACCCCGCCGGGCACGGCGACCCGGGCTGTTGCAGGCGCAATTCATCATCCGGCTCAATCACGCTGGGGAACGGTCACAGGTGCTTGGACGCACCGGCCTTGGAGCGACTCCCTCGATCATGGCAGAGTGTCGCGGCAGGTAACGCACCGTCGCAGCGCACGTCGGATGCTTGAGAAATGCAAGCAGGGGGTCAAAGCGTGTCGCCGAAATCCATTCCGGAATCTGCCGCCGTCCGTCCGGACGCTGAAGAGATCGCTGCCCTGCGCATGATCGTCGAAGGCACCGCGCGCGTGATCGGTGACGATTTCCTGCGTACGCTCGGCAGGCATCTTGCCGCTGCTGTTCGCGTACCACCCAGTCGAACCTCGCGCCAATGGGCCGGCATGTCGCGATGCTGCGCGTGCAGTACACGCCCTGGCGGCTGCGCGATGCGGACTGGACCACGATGCGCGATACCGTGGCGGAGCGCACGATTGCAATCGTCGAACGTCATGTTCCCGGTTTCGCGGCAAGGATCAGTCATCGCGCCGTGTGGACGCCCTCCGATCTCGAGGCGCGCTTTGGCCTGCGCGAGGGCGCGGTCTCGCGCGGCGAGTTGGCGCTCGACCAGATGCTGTTCATGCGGCCGGTTCCCGGCGCATCCTGTTATGCGATGCCGGTGCCCGGGCTTTTCCTGTGCGGCGCGGGGACTCATCCAGCCCACGGCATGACCGGCCTCTCGGGTTTGCACGCGGCGCGCGCCGCGCGGCTGCGGGTCGGATAGACGCGGGGAAACTCACCAGTTGTGCGGTCTTTTAGCGGCTCGCCAGACCGCCGGCGATCTCGCCGCCATCGATGATCACGGGATGTCCCGTGATGTATGGAGCTTCGTCGGAGGCCAGAAAGGCAAACAGCGCGGCGATTTCGCTGGTTGTTGCATGGCGGCGGAGAGGAAGTTTTGCGTCCACCGCCGCCCTCATCTTCGGGGTGTACTCGGCTTCCTGCATGGCCGTCCAGACGTACCCGGGACACACCGCAATCACGCGGATGGTCGGCGCCAGCTCCAGCGCCATCGTGCGGGTGAGTTCGATTACGCCGGCCTTCGCGGCGTTGTAGTCGGCGTACCGTGGGTAGCCGTTCATGCCCGAAGTCGAGCCCATGTTGATGATGACGCCGCCGGTGCCGGCGAGCATGCGTCTGGCGGATTGCTGGGCCACATAGAAGACGCCATCGAGGTCGACGCTCATCACTTTGCGCCATTCAGCGGGCGTAATGTCCATGAAGTCGTGGCGCAGGCTGATGCCGGCATTGTTGATCGCGACGTCCACCCCTCCCAGCAGCCCGTCCAGCTCCTGAAAGGCGCGGTCCACCGCGGCTGCGTCGGCCACGTCGGCATTGATGACGCCGGCGAGGTTCGGATGTCTCTTGCGAAGGGCTCGACCACCAGCCTCGTCGCGGTCGATCACCGCGACGCGCGCCCCTTCCTCCAGGAACCGCTCCACGGTCGCCGCGCCGATTCCGCTCGCGCCGCCTGTGATCACCACTCGCTTGTTGGTCAAACCTTTCATCATGATTCTCGTGTCATTTGTCTGGCGCTCGTCGATCAGCCAGCGATGCCGCCGCCGTCCACCACCAATGCCGCACCGGTCATGAACGACGAATCGTCAGAGGCGAGAAAGAGCGCCGCTCGCGCCAGTTCCGCTGGCGTGCCGACCCGGCCGAGCGGACGATTGGCGGCGCCCTTCATGTAGTCCGCGTAGGTCATTCGCCGAGCTTCGGCGTCGGTCGCCAGCATCGGGGTCTCGACATCGCCAGGGCAGAGACAGTTCACGCGAATGCCCTGCTTCCCGTGATCGATCGCCATCGCTTTGGTCATCACGACGAGCCCGCCCTTGGCCGCGCAATAGGCGACGGCTTCGTCGCCGCCCAGAATGCCCCACCCCGACGCCTCGTTGATGATCACGCCGCGCCGCTGCGCGATCATCGTGGGCAAGGAATACCTGGCCATCAGCCACGCTCCCTTAAGGCTCGAGTCTACCGTCGCATCCCACTCCTCTTCTGTGCAGTCAATTGCGTTATGCGGATGGAACTCGCCCGCGTTGTTGAAGAGAATGTCGAGACGGCCGCCGAATGCGCGCAAGGTTTCCGCCACAATGCGTTCGCAATCGCCAGGAAGCCGGACATCGGCCCTGACGAAGACCGCCGTGCCGCCGGCCGCCGCGATCGCAGCGACCACTCTTCGGCCCCGCGCGTCGTCGCGGCCGGTGACCATCACCTTGGCGCCTTCTTCCGCGAAGAGGAGAGCCGATGCCTCGCCAATGCCTGACGTGGCGCCGGTGATGATCGCGACGCGGTCTTTGAGCTTCATGACAGGAACCTCGATGCGCTCACTGGTAGCTGGGCCGATAGGTGATCATATCCGACCTACCTGGCGATCGATGCGGGCAAGCCGTGGCAGAATGGACTGAATGAAAGCTTCAACGGCAAGTTCCGCGACGAGTTCTGGTGCGGCTACGACGAGGTGCGACCACATTCGAGCCTTGGGCAGCTCACGCCGGCAGGTCAGTATGTGATGATGAAACTACGTTACGGCGTGTTGTTGGCATGCATTGTTGCTTTGGTGAGCGCGGTTGGGACCCATCGCGCCGTGCTGACGCCCGCCGATCTCGAGGCGCGCGCTGCGCGGCCGCGGTGACGGCCGCCGCACGCAAGCCCCGGTACCAACGCCGCCTCGCGGACGATCGGCGCCAGGCGCTGATCGATGCGACTATCAAGAGCCTCAAGCTTCATGGCCACGAGGGGCTGTCGGTCCGGCGCATCGCGGCCGAGGCCGGTGTCTCGATCGGCCTGATCAGTCACCATTTCCCGAACAAGAACACCCTGGTTGCCGAGAGTTACCGCCACTTCACCAGGCACCTGAACGCGGGCTTCCAGGCCGCAGTCCTGCTGGCGCCGCCGGATCCGCGCGCGCGGCTTCACGCTTTCTTCGAGGCAGTCTTCTCGCGCCCCAACCTGGATCGACACGTTCTGACCGCATGGATCGTGTTCTGGGGATTGTTCCGGCAATCTCCGGAGATGCGCAAGGTGCATGACGAAGTGGGTCGCGGCTATGGCGAATTGCTGCACACGCTGCTCGCAGACTTGATGCAGGCGAATGAGCGTCCGCGCCTCGAACTCCGACTCGCCGGGATCGGGCTAACGGCTCTTCTGGACGGACTGTGGCTGGAGTGGTGCCTGGATCCGAAGAATGTCCAGCCTGGGGAGGCGGTGGCACTTTGCAAGGCCTGGGTCGATCGGATGGCCTAGGGCAACAGATCCCTCATCCGATACCACAGCATCGCGAGCACCAGCGCCGGCCGGCGCAGCGCCATGCCACCCGGGAAATCGTGGTGCTTTATGCGTGCATAAACATCGAAGCGCTCGGCCTGTCCTGCCATCGCCTCGGCCATGATCTTTCCGGCGATGCCGGTCAGCACCATGCCGTGGCCCGAGAAACCCTGCAGGTAATACAGGTTCGGGTCCAGGCGTCCGAAGTCCGGCGCGCGATTCATCGTGATGTCCACGAATCCGCCCCAGGAATACTCGATTTCGGTGTCCGCGAGCTGCGGGAAGACGCTCAACATACGGAGTTGCGTCGCCCGCCCGGTGTTCTTCGCGTCGATCCCCGAATAGCTGACGCGGCCACCGAACAGCAAACGGTGATCCGCCGAGCGCAGGAAGTAGTCCAGCACGCAATTGATGTCGCTGACCGCCATGTTGTTCCGGATGAGCGCGGTGGCACGTTCGGCGCCCAAGGGCCTGGTCGCCACGATGTAAGTGGCAATGCCCATCACCTTGCGTGCAAGAACCGGCGCGATCTCGCCGAGCCCGACATTGGCACAGAGCGCAACCTGTTTCGCGCGCACGCTGCCGTTTGCAGTGCGTACGACCACGGTTGGCCCGCGTTCGATGGACGTGACCCGGCTGCCTTCGTGGAAGCGCACGCCCGCGCTTCGCGCGGCCACGGCGATTCCGAGCGCGTACTTCAAAGGATGACAATGGCCGGCCGCGCTGTCGTACAGCCCCGCGCAATAGCGTTTGGTCGCGAGCAGGCCCTCGACTTCGGCGCGTTCCATGAAGCGCGTGGACCGGTAGTTGTAGTCCTCCTCGTATTCACGATGCCATTCCTGCAGCTCGTCGCGCTGACGCGGCTTGATCGCAGCGTGCATCTGGCCCCAGGCCAGGTCGCATTCGATTGAATGGCGCCGGACCCGATCGCGCACCAGATCGACGCCCTCGAGCGTGAAATCCCAGAGCCGCCGTGCGTCCTCGCGCCCGAGTTGCGCGACGAGATTCAGCTGGCTGCTGGCATAGCCGGGGATCAGCTGGCCACCGGAACGGCCCGAGGCGCCGAAACCAGTCTGCTCGGCCTCGAGCAGCACGACCTTGTAGCCGCGTTCCGCGAGATGCAGCGCCGTCGAACAGCCGGCGATGCCGGCACCGACTACGCAGACATCGGCCTGCATGTCGCCGGCGAGCGGTGGAGTCGGCGCCGGCCGCGTGAGCGACGCTTCGTACCAGCTGCGTGCAGGTGCCAGCGCGAGGTTCATACCGGTTCCAGGTACCAGGCGAAATCGAGCGGTGAAAGCCGCGCGGCGAAATCCTGCATTTCACCGCGGCGGGTAATTTCGTACAGCCGCACGAAGCGATCGCCGAGGAATTCGCGCAGGAAGCTACTCGCATCGAAGCGCGCGAGCGCCGTCGGCCAGTCGGTCGGCAGCCGCGGCGCCGTGGAGCGCTGTGTGTAGGCATTGCCTGTCAATGCTGCGGGCGCGGGAAGTTTCTTCTCGATGCCATGCAGCATTCCGGCCAGCACGACGGCAGTCAACAAGTAGGGATTCGCGTCTGCGCCCGCCACGCGATGCTCAAGCCGGCGATCCTCCGGGCCGGAAACCGGCACGCGCACTGCGACACCGCGATTGTTGTAGCCCCAGGTTGCGTGCGTCGGCACATAGGCCTCAGGCCGCAGGCGGCGGTAAGAATTCGCATTGGGTGCGAACACGGCCATGCCGTCGGCCATGGTCGCGATCAGTCCCGCCGCGGCCTGCTTCAGGAGGTCATTGCCAAGATTCTCGACGGAAGCGAACACGTTTTGACCTGACTCCTCCTGCACGCTTACATGCATGTGCATGCCGCTGCCGGCCATGTCCTCATAGGGATTCGCCATGAAGGTTGCTTCGAGACCGTGGCGCAGTGCCACGCCCTTGACGATGCGCTTGAAGCGGATCGCCTGGTCGCAGGCGAGGCGCGCATCGGCCACGTGCCGCAGGTTGACCTCCCACTGGCTCGGACCGTATTCGGCGAGCGCAGTGCCGGTCGGAACATTCTGTTCGGCGCAGGTCACCGCGATCTCGGACAGGCTGTCGGAGACGGAATTGAGATCCGCCATCGAATTGATCTGCGTACGGTGCTCGCGGCGACCGGTCAAACGGGACGGCGGCGGCTGCGCGTGGCCTGCCGCTGTGCGTTCCGGGTCCACGAAATAAAATTCCAGTTCGATGGCGACCACCGGCCGCCAGCCGCGCGCGGCGTATCGTTCGAGCACAGCGTCGAGCACGTGGCGCGGATCGCCGAAGAACGGGCGCTGGTCATGATCGAGCATCTGCACCTGCAGTTGCGCGACGCTCGGTCCAAGCCAGGACGAGGCGAACAGGCTGCCGGGCACCGGCACGCAGGGCCGGTCGGCGTCGCCTTCATCGAAACCAAGCCCGGTTTCCTGGACAGTCCCGCCCATCACATCGAGCGCGAACATCGAGCCCGGCAGATACATGCCCTTGTCGTAGACCGTGGCAAGGTCCGCAATGTCCATGCGCTTGCCACGCAGAATCCCCGAGAGATCCGGCAGCAAGAGGTCCACGACTTTCACTGCGGGCTGCGCAGCGAGGAAAGCCTGAGCATTCGAATAGTCGTCCCGGAGCAGGGCCATGTCGCACCTGGCGTTTGAGATCCTGGGGCGCGGACCTGGGAAGGCCGCCCCTCAGGATACCCAGCGGTCATAAGACCGGGCAAGGATTATGCACTGCAAAACCGGGGCCCAAGTGGCCAAAACAGGCCGAACATCGGCCTTTTTTCGCTTGCCGACGTCCGGGCGGTGACCCCCATTCTTATGAGACAATAGGTCCGCTGGACAGGTCCCCATACCGGGGGCCGATTCCAAATAATTAGCAGATCCTTATGCGCAAGCCTGTCATCGGTATTCCAGCCGATCGCCGTCTTTTGGGCCACCACTGGTTCCATTGCGTCGGCGAAAAGTACATCAACGCGGTCGCCCAGGCGGCTGACGCGGTGCCTGTACTCGTGCCGGCGCTGGGCGAACAGCATCTGCAGGACTGGCTCGAGTCCTTCGACGGCATCCTGTTCACGGGCAGTCCTTCCAATGTGGAGCCGCATCGCTACCAGGGCGAGCCGGCGTCACCCGGCACGCTTCACGACCCCGAGCGCGATGCAACGACCCTGCCGATGATCACCCGCGCGGTGGAGGCGGGCCTCCCGGTGTTCGGTATCTGCCGCGGCTTCCAGGAAATGAATGTGGCATTCGGCGGCTCGCTGGTGCAGAAGCTGCAGGAACTGCCGGGCAAGCTCGATCATCGCGAGGACGGCACGCTGCCACTCGATGCTCAATACGAGCCGGCACACGAAGTAGAGTTGAGCGAGGGCGGAGTCCTGCATGGCATCGCCGGCCAGCGCCGCATCAAGGTCAATTCACTGCATTCCCAGGGTGTGGTGCAACTCGGCGCAAACCTCGTCGCCGAAGCGAAGGCGGATGACGGCGTGGTCGAGGCATTCCGGATTGCCAGCGCGCCGACATTTGCGCTCGCCGTACAGTGGCATCCGGAATGGAAAGTCATGGACAACCCGTTCTCCCGCGCGCTGTTTGCGGAATTCGGCAAGGCCGGACGCGCGCGTGCCTCAAGGCGAGCCAAATGAGTGAAATCAAGCAATTCCTGCGCGACCACTCGATCACCGAGGTCGAGGCGATCATTCCGGATATGTCCGGCGTCGCGCGCGGCAAGATCATGCCGGCCGAAAAATACGCGGAAGACGAGGGCATGCGCTTGCCTGAATCGATCTTTCTGCAGACCGTCACGGGCGAATACCCGGATGACAACAGCGCGATTCACCCGTCGGAAATCGACATCGACCTTATCGGCGACCCGAAGACCATCCGCGTCGTGCCTTGGGCCGCCGAGCCGACCGCGCAGGTCATCCACGACTGCTTCTATGACGACGGACGCCCGGTGCCGATGTCGCCGCGCTACGTGTTGCGGCGCGTACTCGATCTTTATTCGGCGCGAGGCTGGCGACCGGTGGTCGCGCCCGAGCTGGAGTTCTTCCTGGTCGAGCCGAATATCGACCCGGACTACCCGCTGAAACCCCCGATCGGCCGCTCTGGCAGGCCCGAAATCGGACGCCAGGCCTACAGCATCGCCGCAGTCAACGAATTCGATCCGCTGTTCGATGACATCTACGCGTTCTGCGAGGCGCAAAACCTCGACATCGACACGCTGATTCACGAAGCCGGCGCGGCCCAGATGGAAATCAACCTGATCCATGGCGATGCGCTGGACCTTGCCGATCAGGCCTTCCTGTTCAAGCGCACGGCGCGCGAGGCCGCGCTGCGCCACAAGATGTACGCGACCTTCATGGCGAAGCCGCTTGCCACCGAGCCTGGCAGCGCGATGCACATCCACCAGAGTATCGTGGACAGCAAGACCGGCGCGAATATCTTCAGTGACGCCGATGGCAAGTCGGGTCCGTTGTTCGAGTCGCACATCGCCGGGCTGCAGAAGTACCTGCCGGCGGCCATGTCGCTGCTCGCACCAAACGTCAACAGCTACCGTCGCATCACGCGCTACAACATGGCGCCGATCAACGTGCAGTGGGGCTTTGACAACCGGACCGCGGGTCTGCGCGTACCCGTCTCGGGTCCCGAGGATCGGCGGATCGAGAACCGCCTCAGCGGCGCGGACGCGAATCCCTACCTCGCGATGGCAGCGTCCCTCGCCTGCGGCTACCTCGGCATGATCGAGGGGCTCAAGCCCACCGAGCCGGTCACGGGCTCGGCTTACGATTTGCCGTTCGGACTGCCGATGACGCTCGCCGATGCGCTCGCAATGCTGCGCGGCTGCAAGCCGCTGGTCGAAGTGTTCGGCGAACGCTTCGTCGCGGCCTATGGCGCGGTCAAGGAAAACGAATACGAAACCTTCTCGCGCGTCATAAGCTCGTGGGAGCGCGAACACCTGCTGTTGAATGTATGAATAAGCGCGCAACCCGCGACTGGCAGGAGCTCGATTCCCAGCATTACCTGCATCCATTCACCGATTTCCGGGCGCTCGCAGCCGAGGGTTCGCGGATCATCACGCGTGCCGAGGGTGTCTATCTCTACGATTCCGAGGGCCGCCAGATCCTGGACGGCATGTCCGGACTCTGGTGCGTCAACATCGGCTACGGGCGCAATGAACTTGCCGATGTTGCGGCGCGCCAGATGCGCGAGCTGCCCTTCTACAACAGCTTCTTCAAGAGCGCCCATCCGCCGGCAATCGAGTTGTCGAGACAACTCGCCGAGCTGACGCCGCCGCAATTCAAGCGCGTCTTCTATACGAACTCCGGATCCGAGGCGAACGACACGATCGTCCGCATGGCGCGGCGCTACTGGGATCTGATGGATCAGCCAAAGCGCAGCGTGATCATCAGCCGCATCAATGCCTATCACGGCAGCACCATGGCGGGCGCAAGTCTCGGCGGCATGTCGGCCATGCATGCCCAGGGCGGGCTGCCGATCCCGGACATCGTCCACATCGAGCAGCCGTACTGGTACGAGAATGGCATCGACGTGAGCCCGGCCGAATACGGCTTACGGGCTGCGAGGCGCCTGCGCGAGAAGATCGAGGAGCTCGGATCGGAACGCGTCGCTGCCTTCATCGGCGAGCCGATCCAGGGCGCCGGCGGCGTGATCATTCCGCCCGATACCTACTGGCCCGAGATCCAGCGGATCTGCCGCGAATACGGAATTCTGCTGATCGCGGACGAAGTGATCTGCGGTTTCGGTCGCACCGGCCGCTGGTTCGGCTGCGAACACTTCGGCTTCGAGCCGGATTTCATGACCATCGCCAAGGGCCTGACTTCGGGCTATCAGCCGTTGGGCGGGGTCATGGTTTCGGACCGGGTCGCGGACGTCTTGATCGAAAAGGGCGGCGATTTCAACCACGGATTCACCTGGTCAGGGCATCCGGTCGCCTGCGCGGTTGCGATTGAAAATCTTGCCATCATGCGGCGCGAGCGCCTGGTCGAGCGGGTGCAGGAGGACATCGGTCCCTATCTGCAGCGGCGCTGGCGGGAGCTGGCCGACCATCCGCTGGTAGGCGAAGTCCGCGGGGTCGGGCTGATTGGGGCACTGGAACTCGTCGCACATAAAGGCAGCAAGACCTTGTTTCGTAACAGGGGAGACACCGGGCTGATCTGCCGGGATCATTGCTTTGCCAATGGCCTGGTCATGCGGGCCACACGGGACACGATGATCATCGCCCCGCCCCTGGTCATCACGAAAGAGCAGGTGGACGAGTTGATCGAAAAGGCCCGCCGATGCCTCGATTTAACCGCTGCGGACATCGGCGTCGGCTGAACGCGACGTATCGGGAGCGCAGCGCGCCCGACCACTGCTATATTAGTACTATAAGCAGCGGATCGAGGATCCTGGCGAAAATGACAAAAGGGATCCGGGCGACGCCCGGGAGAGAGGCAATCATGCGCAGTGAATTCAGTTTCGGGTTGCTCGTCGCAGCCGTCGTCCTTCTGGCCGCCTGCGGCGGCAAGAAAGAAGAAGCCGCCGAAGCGCCAAAGCCCGAAGACAAGGTCCTGTTTGTCTACAACTGGTCGGACTACATCGGCGAGACCACGATTGCGGACTTTGAGGCCCAGACCGGCATCAAGGTCACTTACGACGTATTCGATTCCAACGAAGTGCTGGAGACCAAGCTGCTGGCCGGCAAGACCGGCTATGACGTGGTCGTTCCGTCGGCCAACTTCCTCGAACGCCAGATCCAGGCCGGCGTGTTCCTGAAGCTCGACAAAGCTCAGTTGCCGAATCTCGTGAACATGGATCCGGACATCATGCAGCGCGTCGCATTGCACGATCCTGGCAACGAGCACTCCATCAACTACATGTGGGGCACGACCGGTATCGGCTACAACCCGGATCTGGTCAAGAAGGCGCTCGGCACCGACACCATCGACAGCTGGAGCGCGATCTTCGACCCGGCCAATGCCAAGAAACTCGCAAAATGCGGCATCTCGATGCTCGATGCGCCGAGTGAGGTCATGGATTCCGCACTGATCTACCTGGGCCGCGACCCAAACAGCGAAAAGGCCGAGGACCTGGCAGCGGCCGAAGAAGTGCTGATGAAGGTCCGCCCATACGTGCGCTACTTCCATTCGTCGCAATACATCAACGACCTCGCGACCGGCGAGATCTGTGTGTCGCTCGGCTGGAGTGGTGACGCGCTGATGGCCCGTACCCGGGGAGGAGAAGCAACGCAGCCCGTCAATGTTGCCTATTCGATCCCGAAGGAAGGTGCAATCATGTGGTTCGACATGCTGGCGATCCCAGCCGACGCGCCACATCCTAACAACGCGCTTGCATTCCTCAATTTCATCATGGAACCGCAGCAGGCGGCGGGCATCAGCGACTACGTCTCCTATGCGAATGGCAATTCAGCCTCGCTACCCTTCGTTGACGACGGCATCAAGAACGATCCATCGGTCTATCCCACCGAAGAGGTCAAGAAGAACCTGCACCCGCACCTTGCGGAGTCGCAGGAATTCAGCCGCGACCTGAATCGCGCCTGGACAAAGGTCCGCACCGGGCAGTGAGCTAAGCACTGCAAAGCCCCGGCGAGGCGTTCGCCGGGGCCTCATCGAAGGGGATAATGCCCAAAATCATGCGCTGTGCATTCGGCTGCGGGCTGCTCGTCACGGCTATCGTCCTGCTGACTGCCTGCGGCAGCAAGAAAGAAGCGGGCGCCGATACGGCGACAAAGCCCGAAGACAAGGTCCTGTTCGTCTACAACTGGTCGGACTACATCGGAGAGACCACGATCGCGGACTTCGAGGCCAGAACCGGCATCAAGGTCACCTACGACGTATTCGATTCAAACGAAGTTCTAGAAACCAAGCTGCTTGCAGGCAACACGGGCTACGACATCGTCGTTCCATCCAGCACTTTCCTGCAGCGGCAGATCCAGGCCGGCGTGTTCCGCAAGCTCGACAAGCCGAAACTGCCGCATCTAGCCAACATGAACCTGGAAATCATGAAGTTGGTCGCCGAGCAGGATCCCGGCAATGAGCATTCCATCATCTACATGTGGGGTACGACGGGGATCGGCTACAACCGGGAACTCGTCAAGAAAGCGCTCGGCACGGACACGATCGACGGCTGGGAAGCGGTGTTCGACCCGGCGATCGCCCAGAAGCTTGCGCAATGCGGCATCTCGATGCTCGATTCGGCGACCGACGTCGTTGAATCCGCGCTGATTTACCTCGGCCGCGATCCAAACAGCGAAGATCGCGCGGATCTCGCGGCGGCGGAGGAACTACTTACGAAGGTGCGCCCGTACGTGCGCTACTTTCATTCGTCGCAGTACATCAACGACCTGGCGACCGGCGAGATCTGCGTGTCGCTCGGCTGGAGCGGCGACATAATTCAGGCGCGCGATCGCGCGGCGGAGGCCAAGGCGCTCCTCGATATCGCCTACGCGATTCCCAAGCAGGGCGCCATGTTGTGGTTCGACATGATGGCGATTCCGGCGGATGCGCCGAACCCGGACCATGCACACGCGTTTCTCAACTTCCTCATGGAACCGGAAGTGATCGCGGGCGTCAGCAACTATGTCGCGTTCGCGAACGCCAACGCCGCGGCACTGCAGTTCGTCGATGACGAAGTGAAGAACGATCCCTCGATATATCCGACCTCAGAAGTGATGAAGAATCTGCATCCGGATATCGTCGAATCTCAGGAATTCAGCCGCGACCTGAATCGCGCCTGGACACGGATACGCACCGGGCAATAGGCAAGGGCCTTTTCGAAGAGGGGAATGTGGGCATGGCCAACGCGCGCCAGGATCATCGCAGCGAGCCCTGGAAGGACCCGGGCGCCACGCCCTACGTCCGGATCGACAAGGTCACCAAGAAATTTGGCGACTTCGTTGCGGTTGACGACGTCACTCTCAACATTTATCGCGGCGAGATCTTCTGCCTGCTGGGCGGCTCGGGCTGCGGCAAGACGACGCTGCTTCGGATGATGGCAGGTTTCGAGGCGCCAACTGCGGGCTCGATCTCGCTCGACGGCGTGGACATCACTGCAATGCCGCCTTACGAGCGGCCGGTCAACATGATGTTCCAGTCTTACGCATTGTTCCCGCACATGACGGTCCAGAAAAACGTCGCATTCGGGCTGCACCAGGACAAGCTGCCAAAAAGCGAGATCGACGCGCGCGTCGCTGAAATGCTGAAGCTGGTGCGCATGGAACAATTTGCCTCGCGCGCGCCGCACCAGCTTTCTGGTGGCCAGCGCCAGCGTGTCGCGCTTGCCCGCTCGCTGGTCAAGCGCCCGAAACTCCTGTTGCTCGATGAGCCATTGGCTGCGCTCGACAAGAAGCTGCGCGAGCACACGCAGTTCGAACTAATCAACATCCAGGAAACGCTCGGCGTTACGTTCGTTGTCGTGACGCATGACCAGGAAGAGGCGATGACACTGGCGTCGCGGATCGGCGTGATGAATCACAGCGAGATCGTCCAGGTCGGCACACCGGCCGATATTTACGAATACCCTGGCTCGCGGTTCGTGGCCGACTTCATCGGATCGGTCAACATGTTCGAAGGGCGATTGATCGAGGATGAGCCCTATTATGTTCGGGTCGAATCCGCGGATCTCGGCGGCGTATTTCACGTCAGCCACGGTGTCAGCGCGGCCCCGAATGCCACGGTCTGGGTTGCATTGCGACCGGAGAAGATCCACATATTGCGCGATCGGCCGGACGGTGAGGGTGATAACCGGGTCGCCGGCGTCGTCACCGAGATCGCCTATCTGGGCGATCAGTCTATTTATTTCGTGCGCCTTGCCGGCGGTCGTCTGGTGCGGGTCACGCAGCCGAATATCCTGCGGCAATCCGGCGGCGGTCGCATCAGCTGGGACGAGCAAGTATGGCTATCCTGGGATTCCTCGAGTCCGGTGGTGGTCACGCAGTGAGCCGCAATGCGAGGGAAGTCGGGGACAGTTCGCCGTTTGTGCTGACGGGACTGATGGCGTGGATCAAGGCGCTGGGGCCCTACCGCTGGGCCAGCAACAGGCTCCGGGACCGGGGTATGAGCGGGCGCACGGCCGTGATCAGCGTGCCCTACCTGTGGCTGTTGCTGTTCTTCCTCGTGCCGTTCCTGATCGTGCTCAAGATCTCGTTCTCCGATATCCGCCTCGGCATGCCGCCCTACGAGCCGTTCGTGACCTGGGCCTCTGCGCATGTCATGGATCTCAAGTTCAACTTTGGCAACTACGCGTTTCTCTGGGAAGACGCCCTCTACCGGAACGCCTACGCGAATTCGATCATGACCGCCGGGTTCTCGACGATCCTGTGCCTGTTGATCGGCTACCCGATGGCCTATGGCATTGCGCGCTCGAAGCCCTCCTGGCGCAACCTGCTGCTGCTGCTGGTGATGCTGCCGTTCTGGACCTCGTTCCTGCTGCGCGTTTATGCGTGGATCGGAATTCTCAAGAACAACGGGCTCATCAATAACCTGTTGATGTCCATGGGCGTCATCGACGAGCCGATCGTGATGCTGCAGACCAATTTTGCCGTTTATCTCGGCATTGTCTATTCCTACCTGCCATTCATGGTGCTGCCGCTTTACACGGCGATCGAGAAGTTGGACCTGACGTTGCTGGAGGCTGCCGCCGATCTCGGCTGCCGGCCCACCAAGGCGTTCTTCAAGATCACGATTCCGCTGACCAAGGGCGGCATCGTTGCGGGCAGCATGCTGGTATTCATTCCGGCGGTCGGTGAGTTTGTGATCCCGGCGCTACTGGGCGGGCCGGGCTCGTTGATGATCGGCCGGGTACTGTGGGAGGAGTTCTTCAATAACCGCTCATGGCCGATCGCCAGCGCGGTCGCGATCGCGATGCTGATACTGCTGGTGTTCCCGATCTGGATCCTGCAGCGCGTGCAGGGCCGGGAAATGGGAGCGCATCGATGAACCAGCGGCGCTCATTCTTCGTGCTGACGATGATGGTCTTCGGCTTCGCGTTCCTGTACATCCCGATCCTGTCGCTGATCGTCTACTCCTTCAATGAATCGCGCCTGGTCACGGTCTGGGGCGGTTTTTCGACGAAGTGGTATGTCGCCTTGCTGCACAACGAGCCAGTCAAGCAGGCGGCATGGTTGTCGTTTCGCATCGCGACCATGAACGCCACCGGGGCGACGATACTCGGCACGCTGGCGGGACTCGCGCTCGCGCGATTCGGGCGCTTCCGCAGCCGTTCGTTGCTGGCCGGCCTGACGACCGCGCCGCTCGTGATGCCCGAGGTGATCACCGGCCTCTCGATGCTGCTGCTGTTCGTGGCGATGGAGCAGGTATTTCATTGGCCGGACGGGCGCGGAATCACGACGATCACGATCGCGCATATCACGTTCTCGATGGCCTATGTCACGGTCGTCGTGCAGTCGCGGCTCGCCACGCTCGACGAATCGCTCGAGGAAGCGGCGCTGGATCTGGGCGCGCGACCAGCCAAGGTTTTCTTTCTGATCACGCTGCCGATCATCATGCCCGCGATCCTGGCCGGATGGTTGCTGGCCTTCACGCTGTCCTGGGATGACCTGGTGATCACGAGCTTCGTCAATGGCCCGGGATCCAGCACGCTGCCCGTCCTGATCTTCTCGAAGATGCGCCTGGGCGTCAGCCCGGACATCAACGCGCTCGCGACCGTGCTCGTGCTGATCGTCACGGTGGGAATCGTCGCCGCTGGTCTCCTGATGGCGCGTCAGCAGAAGCGACGCGATCTGGACGTGCAGCAGGCGGTCGCCGGCAATCAGTGATGGCCCTGCCGGACAGCAAGCTGCCCGGCGTTGGCACGACGATCTTCACGGTCATGTCGCGGCTCGCAAGCGAGACGGGCGCAATCAACCTGGGCCAGGGGTTCCCGGACTTCCAGCCACCCGCACGTCTCTGCGAGCTGATCGCGGAGCACCTGGCAGCGGGCCACAACCAGTACGCACCGATGCCGGGTCTGCCTGCCCTGTGCGATGCCATCGCCATTCAGACGCAGCGCCGGCAAGGTCTATCGATCGACGCAGCGAACGAGATCACAGTCACGGCGGGTGGCACCGAGGCATTGTTTGCCGCGATCCACGCGATTGTGCGTCCCGGCGACGAGGTCGTGATGCTCGACCCGGCCTACGATTCCTATGGGCCGGCGGCCGAACTTGCGGGCGCGCGCGTACACAGGGTGCCGTTGCGGACGCCGGACTTCGGCATCGACTACGAACCGCTCGCGGCGGCGATCGGCCCGCGCACGCGCCTGCTGATCGTCAATACGCCGCACAATCCGACTGGAGCAGTGCTCGCCGCAAGCGACTGGGAGCGTATCGCGCATCTGATTGAGCCCACGGGCGCGATGGTGCTGTCCGACGAGGTCTACGAGACCCTCGTCTTTGACGGCAGGCGGCATACCAGCGTGCTGTCGAATAAACGCCTGCGCGGCCGGTGCTTCGCGGTGTTTTCGTTCGGAAAGGTCTACAACGCCACCGGCTGGAAAATCGGCTATTGCGTGGCGGCGCCCGCTCTCACCGCGGAATTCCGCAAGGTGCACCAGTTCCTGACGTTCTCCGTATCGACGCCGGTCCAGCACGCAATTGCGGATTTCATGCGCGAGGAGCCGGCATTTCAGGACGGGCTCGCAGCCTTCTACCAGGCGCGTCGCGACCGGTTTTCTGGCTTGTTGGCCGGATCGCGATTCCGGCTGATGGCGACGGCAGGCACCTATTTCCAGCTCGCGGACTACGGGCTGATCTCGCAGCTGCCGGATGTCGAATTCTGCAAGGAACTGACGCGGAGTCACGGCGTCGCCGCCATACCATTGTCGCCATTCTGCGCGCAACCGATGCCGGCGCGACTCATCCGATTCTGCTTCGCCAAGGATGACGCGACGCTGGGGCAGGCCGCTTTGCGACTCACAAAAGTTTGATTTCACGATAGACTTGCGACCATGAAACCAATCATCGAAGTTGCACGCACACTCGGCATCGATCCGGTCGATCTTGAACCCTATGGCCATTACAAGGCCAAGCTGGCTCTCGCCGCGTTCAAGGACCGCCCGCCGCGCGGCAAGCTCGTGCTGGTCTCGGCGATCACGCCGACTCCCGCGGGAGAGGGCAAGACCACGACATCCATCGGCCTGGTCCAGGGCCTGGCCAAGATCGGCGTGAAGAGCGCAGCAGCGTTGCGTGAGCCGAGCCTCGGTCCCGTCTTTGGCATGAAGGGCGGCGGGGCCGGAGGCGGTGCCTCGGAAATCGTGCCGATGATGGATATCAATATGCATTTCAACGGCGATTTCCACGCCGTGTCCAGTGCGCACAACCTGCTCGCCGCGCTCGTCGACAACCGCCTGCACAATGGCAGCGCAGGCAAGCTCGATCCTCGGCACGTGACCTGGAAGCGCGTCATGGACATGAATGACCGCGCGCTGCGTGACATTATCGTCGGGCTCGGCGGTCGCAGCGAAGGCATTCCGCGTGAAACCGGGTTCGACATCACGGCCGCGAGCGAAGTGATGGCCGTGCTGTGCCTTTCGGACGGCATACAGGACCTCAAGGCGCGGCTCAGCCGGATCGTCGTGGGGTATGGCAGCGACGGCACGCCCGTCACCGCGAAGGACATGAAAGCAGTTGGCGCCATGGCGGCACTGCTTGCCCAGGCGATCAAGCCGAACCTGGTGCAGACGACGGAAGGAGTCCCTGCATTCGTCCATGGCGGGCCGTTTGCGAATATTGCGCACGGCACCAACAGCATCACCGCCACGAAGGCAGCCCTTTCGTATGCCGATATCGTGGTCACCGAGGCGGGCTTTGCCTTTGAACTCGGCGCCGAGAAGTTCTTCGATATCAATTGCCTCTATGGCGGCTTTGCACCGGCCTGCACGGTGCTGGTCGCGACCATCCGCGCGCTGAAGATGCACGGCGGCAAGCCGCTCGCCGAGACCAGCAAGCCGGATGTGGCGGCCATGATCAGCGGCCTGTCGAACATGGAAAAGCACATCGAGAACATCGGCAAGTTCGGCCAGCGCTGTGTCATCGCGATCAATCACTTCCCGACCGACACGGCGGAAGAGATTGCGGCGCTGAAGAAGCACTGCAAGACACTCGACGTGGAGGCCGTGCTGTCGAAGCCGTTCAGCGAAGGCGGCAAGGGTTGCACGGAGCTTGCCAGCGTCGTGCGCGACCTCGTGGCGACGACCGAGCCGAAATTTACGCCACTCTATGACTGGCATTCCCCGATCGAGCAGAAGATCGCGACGGTTGCCCGCGAGATGTACGGTGCCCACGCCGTGGACTACACGGTCAGGGCGCGTCGCGACCTTAACCACCTCGAGAAAGCCGGATTTGGCAAGTTGCCTGTGTGCATCGCCAAGACCCAGCAGTCGCTGTCAGACAACCCGGCGTTGCTCGGTCGTCCGAAGGATTTCCTGGTGACGGTGCGCGAGATTCAACTCGCGGCGGGTGCGGGCTTCGTGATTCCGATCACCGGCGAGATCATGCGTATGCCTGGTCTCCCGAAGGAACCAATGGCAAACAATTTCGACCTGAGCGACGAGGGCGAGATCCTCTTCAGCCGCTGAGTGAGCCCGGGTCGATATGATTCTGGGCGCAGGCGGCGATGACCGTATTCTTCAACAGGCAGGCGATCGTCATCGGACCGACGCCGCCCGGCACTGGCGTAATGGCGCCCGCGACGTGGACGGCCGTGTCGAAGTCCACGTCACCCGCCAGTTTCTCGCGTGGCCCGTCGGGTGATGGCACGCTGATGCGGTTAATACCGACGTCGATCACGGTGGCTCCTGGCCGGATCCAGTCGCCCTTGATCAACCCTGGCTTGCCGATCGCGGCGATCAGGATGTCCGCGCGGCGGCATTCCTCCGCGAGGTCACGGGTACGCGAATGGGCGACGGTCACCGTGCAGTGCTCGCGGAGCAATAGCTGCATCATGGGCTTGCCGACAAGATTCGAACGACCGACGACCAATGCGCGCTGGCCGCTCAATGCGCCCACGTATTCCTTGAGCAGCAGCAGGCAGCCGAGTGGCGTGCAAGGCACCATACCCGAGCTGCGGGCGGCCAACAGGCCCGTGTTGATCATGCTGAAACCATCGACGTCCTTGTGAGGCGCCAGTGCATCGATGATTGCCAGCTCGTCGATCTGCCGCGGCAGGGGGAGTTGAACGAGTATTCCGTGCACCGCGGTGTCAGCGTTGAGCCGCGCGATATTGTCGAGCAGTTCGGCCTGGGCAACGGATGCCGGGAGCAGGGTCTCGAATGAGCGCATGCCTGCTTCGCGCGTCTGTTTTCCCTTGTTGCGGACGTAAATTTTGCTGGCTGGATCAGCGCCGACGAGGATCACGGCGAGGCCCGGCGTGACGCCGTGGCGCCCGGCGAGTACCGCAACCTGCCGCGCAACTTCGGCCCTGACCCTTGCCGCGGTCGCGCGTCCGTCGATAATCCGGGCGCGGTGCGAGGTGTCTGGAGCCATGCTGGATCTGGATTCTGGCATCGATCTGACCTCATGCCATACTGGTGGCCGCGAGGGTACCTGAAACCCCCGTTCAAATGCGACACCGCGAGCCTTTATGAACGTCAAGCACGTCGGCGAGCCTGTTCGACGAATACAGATCGATGCGATGCGCGGCGGCGAGCTTCGCTCGCACCCGGATCTCGTGGTCGTCGAGGAACCGCTCGAGATCCGCCTGGCCCGGGCGGCTGAGCCGGGACTGGGACGCGCGATT
>SHZN01000084.1 GCA_009692245.1 Gammaproteobacteria bacterium | reverse complement strand
ATCGTCGAAAAAAAGTTCGCTGGTGTCCTGCCCTTTCATGCCGATCTTCTTCAAGGGTTTATTGCGGCGGAAACCCTCGACCTGGCTGACCTCGACCATCAAGAGCGAAATCCCCTTGGCCCGCTCGGCCGGGTTGGTCTTGCACACGACGCATATCAAGTTGGCGTTGTAGCCGTTGGTGATGAAGGTCTTGGCGCCGTTCAAGATGTAATCGTCGCCGTCGCGCACGGCACGGGTCTTGACCGCCTGCAGATCAGAGCCGGTACCGGGCTCGGTCATCGCAATCGCACTGATGAATTCGCCCGACGCCAGGCCCGGCAACCAACGATGTTTCTGCTCTTCGGTGGCATAACGCATCAGGTAGTGCGCGACGATGCTCTGAATGCCGTTGCCGAAGCTCGAGACGCAGGCCCGCTGGATCTCTTCGTAGGTGATGGCATCGAAGCCGAAGTCGCCGCCGCCGCCGCCGTATTCGACCGGCACGTCCGGGCACAGCAGTCCGACCGCGCCGGCTTTGCGCCAGACTTCCGGTTCCGGATGGCCCTGCTCTATCCAACGCTCACGATGCGGCACGAACTCGCTCGCGACGAAGCGACGAACGACGTCGCGATAGAGTTCGTGATCGGAGGTCTGCCAAGCCGAGCGGTAAGGATTCATGCCAATACTCCAATGTTCAGAACGGGGCCATGCCTTCGGCAAAGGCATAGATGGTCCCAATCATGGTCAGGGCGAGGCCAGCGAGAAAAATCCGGTAGCTGTACATGAGGTAGCGATACTTCTTCCCGTGGAGCAATTTGCCCATCCAATAGATGTCCATGATCATGGCGCGGTGAATGGACGCGTCGGCGCTGATCAGTTCTTCCATGCGCAGGCGGAATTCATCGGCCGACAAATTGGAAAAATGGCCGAAGAAGAGCAGATTGAAATTTATCGCCGCCGGGTTGATGCGGTCATTGATCCCGCGTGGCATGACCGCCAGGACCGAGCACAGCGCAGCCATCAATGTGGTGCCGGTCAGGATCAGCCAGGGCAGGGAGAAGCCCGCAACTTTCATCTGCCCAATCAAGATGGCGAGCACGACAAAGCAGGCGCCGACCATGGTGTTGGCCTTTTGATCGGCCAGCGAATTGAGATGTGCGTGGTGCTGTTGCACCGTGCGCAGCAGCTTTACCGCGTCGAAGTTGGTGGCAGGGCCGGGCCCGGCGTCTTCGTCGTCTTGACGCGCGAACAAATCCTCCGGGCTCCGTGACTGGGTTGACATCGAGTTGGGGCGAATGGACGCGGCCGCTCAGCCCGCGTGCAAGCCGAAGATCGAGACGCTGGCGACATTACGGAACGGATGGCCGCCGAGGTTATGCGTGAGGCCGAGCGACGGCGACTTCAGCTGCCGCCGACCGGCGCGTCCGAGCAGTTGCAGGTACATCTCATAAGCCATGCGCAGACCGCTCGCGCCGATCGGATGACCAAAGCACTTGAGCCCGCCATCGATCTGGCACGGCACCGCTCCGTCGCGGTCATACTTGCCATCGAGCACGTCGGTGATGGCGCCGCCCGCGGGTGAAAGACCCAAGTCTTCCATCACCACCAGTTCGGTGACCGAGAAGCAATCGTGGACTTCGGTCATGTCGAGTTCCACCGCGGGATTGGTCATGCCGGCCTCTTTG
The DNA here is from genome assembly GCA_009692245.1 of Gammaproteobacteria bacterium. Taxonomy (GTDB): domain Bacteria; phylum Pseudomonadota; class Gammaproteobacteria; order Steroidobacterales; family Steroidobacteraceae; genus SCUD01. Next base: position 5,569 of record SHZN01000084.1, on the reverse strand, counting down.
TAGGCGCGCTGCGCGGCGATACGGGTGGTGAGCAGATAGCTGCCGTCCCAGCCGCTGTTCGACATTTCCCAGCCGTTACTCGGTGCGAGCTGCATGGCCTTGACCGTGACCATATCCTTGATACCCATCGCGCGCGCTTTCTCGACACTGGTGACGATCGCGCAGGCGGCGCCGTCGCTGACGCCGCAGCAGTCGTACAGACCCAGAGGATAGGCGATCATCGGTGCATTGATGGCCTGCTCTTCGGTGATCTCGCGCTGCAGGTGGGCTTTCGGATTGAGCGCCCCGTTGACATGGCTCTTGTAGGAGATATGCGCCATCGCGCGCTTGAGATCCTTGATGTCGCAGCGATGCTTGGCGGCGTAGGCGCTCGCGAGTTGGGCAAAGGCGCCGGGTGCGGTTGCATTCGGCAGCCACAAGTCGTCGAACGTGCCCTTGCTGCGTTCGGGCAAGCCGCCGTAGCCGGTGTCCTTGAGTTTCTCCACGCCGACGGCGAGCGCGATATCGCACGCGCCAGCCGCGACGGCATAGACTGCACCGCGCAGGGCCTCGGTGCCGGTCGCGCACATGTTCTCGACCCGCGTCACCGGGATGTTCGGGAGGCGCAGCGACATACTGAGAGGCAGCGCCGACTTGCCCGCGCTCTGCTCTTGGAAGAACAGACCCAGCCAGGCCATCTCGATCGCGTCGCGCTCCAGGCCGGCGTCGGCCAAAGCTTCCTGGAAGGCTTCGACGATCAACTCCTCGGGCCCACAGTCCCAGCGTTCGCCGAAGCGCGTGCAACCCATGCCGATGATGGCAACCTTGTCTTTAATGCCCGTGGCCATGTGAGATCCTCCTGCTGTGCGTGCAATCAGCCGATGAGCGGCGCCGGTTTCCAAAAATAGCGGTGGAAATTGCGCTTGGTATCGAAATCCTTGATGCGAAATACCAGGCGCACGGAATCACCCACCTTGATCTGACCGGCGGTGAAGTCGGTGAATTCGAGCATGACATTGGCGCCGTCTTGAAACTCGACGTTGCCATAGATGTAGGGTGGCGAGGGCGTATAAGCGAGCCAGTCCTCGGTGAAGGATTTCACCCGCCCGATCAGACCCGACAGGCTCTCGCCGTCCTGCGCATCCGACGCGCTGCAATTTACACACATCAGCGAGCGCGGGAATTGCAGTGTGTTGCACAGGCGGCAACGTCCACCCAGCATCGAAGTGATGTCGCGCCGTTTGCGGTAGAAGGCCGACTGCGCCGTGCGGTTGTCGCGTTCCGAGCGCAGGCCGAAGTCAATCGAGATCTGGTTACGGAGCGAGAGGAAATAGGTGTAGTTATCGCTCACGCGTTGGTGCGTGAGATAACGCCCGGGTCCGCGTCCCTGTTGCATCGCGGCCAGCGCCGGCGTCGTCCGCAGCAGGATCGCGTCCGCGCCTTGGCCAAAGCCGACCACCAGAATGCGGTCGCCAACCGCGGCCTGCGAGAGCGCCAGTGACAACATCATGAGTGGCTGCGCCGCGCCGCAGTCGCCAACGGTGGCGCCCAGCGTATCGACGAAGCGCTTGGCCTCGATACCGAGGCGCTTGGCCAGCGCACGCGCGGTATCGACTGAACCGTGGAGCACGATATGTTCGATGTCGCCGAGCGCCACACCGGCGTTCGCCGCCGCCTGTTCAATCGCTTCCGGCACGATCTTGAGGTAGCCCTCTTCGCGCACCCAGCGCTCTTCCAGAGCGTAGTCGAACTCGGCGTCTGCAGCCCGATATTGATCGATCAAATCCTCGTGGCGCGAGGCCACCGCGAGGAACTCGGCGATCGGCTTGCCGGTGCCGACCAGGAGCGCTGCCGCGCCATGACCGTATTGCATTTCCTGCGCGCTGCCCGGGCGGGTCGCGCGGCAATCAGCAGCGAGCAGCAAGGTGGTCGCGGCGCCTTGCGCGAGACGCACCAGCGCGCTGGTCGCGGCGCGACGGCTGCCGGCCAGATCTTCGGTCGCGACCTGATTGTCGAGAACCAACGCATCGGCGACGACACCGCTGTTGCTGCGATCGGCGAACGGCAAGGTGGTCGAGGCTAGGCTCAGGTGCGGGATGGCCATATCGATGCCAACCAGGCAATCGCGACCAGCCTCGACCGCCATGGTGATGCTGTCCTCGTCCCAGTTAGCGACGCTGCGCTCACCCGCGGCGAGTCCACGCAACGACGGTACGGCCCATCCAACGGCGTGCAAAATGGCCTGGCGTTTCAGGCGCAGCGGCGGCACATAGGCGCCAAAAGAGAGAATGCCGTAACTCATGCCTGTTGCTTCAAGTACTGGTTGTGGGTGGCGGAAGTGCGAGTGTACTGGGCAGTCGTGGTCTTGACTAATGCACCGAGCGCCGTGCTCAAACCACGCGTGTCGCGCGCAAACGCGCAATCGACGCGGCGTCGTAACCGACCTCGGCCAGGACCTCGTCCGTGTGTTCGCCAATCAGCGGCGGGCGAACCTGCGGCGGGGTCAGCACGGAGAAGTCGAGCGGCACGCGCGCCACCGGCGCTGGTTTGCTGCAATCGGGATAGGTCACCGCGCCGAGAATGCCCATGGCGAGCGCTTGCGGATGCGCCATCGCTTCGTCGAGATCGAGCACCGGCCCGCACGGCACGCCGGCTGTGGCCATGATATCGATCACTTCATCGCGGGTGCGGGTGCGACACCAGGCGCCGACGCGCTCGCAGATCTCGTCGCGCCGATCCCCGCGCTGTTTATCGCTGGCGTAAACCGGGTTGGTGATCCATTCGGGGGCGCCGATCGCCTGCGCCACGCGGGCGAAAAGCCCCGGCCCGAGCACCTGCGTCATGATGAACCCGTCGACGGTCGCGAAGAGATCGGTCGGTGCGCTGGTCTGGCCGCGGTTGCCGCTCGGTACGCGGTTGACCGCGAGCAAGGCCTGCTCGATCAAAGGCGCGCTGAAAGCCGCGAGCGCCGTTCCCAACAACGAGGCCTGGACGTGTTGGCCTTGCCCGCTGTCACGCCGATGATAGAGCGCAGCGAGCGTGCCGAAGGCGCCGAGCACGGCGGTGCTGTAGTCGACGTAAGGGGTGGCGCTCCGCGCGGGCGCGCCGGGTGTGCCGGAAAGAAAGGCCGAGCCCGACATCACTTGACCGAGCCCGTCGAAACCGCCCCGCTCGGCCCACGGGCCGCGGTGGCCGAAGGCGGTCTGGGTGGTCAGGATGATATCGGGTTTGAGCGCGCACAGGCTCGCATAGTCCAGACCCATGCGGCCCAAAGCCGCTGGCGGCATATTGGCGATGACGACATCGGCGTCACGGACCAGGCGTGCGACCACTTCATGCGCTGCCGGGTGTTTGAGATCCAGCGTCATACTGCGTTTGTTGCAACCGGTCATCAGGTAGACAGCGCTGGCACTCGCCCCGACCGGCCCGATGGACCGATCTTCGCCACCGCCGGGTTTTTCGATGCGGATGACGTCGGCGCCTAGTGCGCCGAGCAGGGTTGCGCAGTAGGGGCCGGCGATATAGCGCGCGAGATCGAGCACACGCACGCCGCTCAAGACATTAGCTGTGGTCATAGCGTTCTATTTGCAGTTGAAGGCAGCCGGCGGCGAGTCGCGCCGGTAGCGGAGTGTACCGAACGTGCGGCACTTGAACACGGTTAAGTGGAGCGCGCAGCGCTTGTCTCGGTTGTGACACCAGCCTCGCGTTGACGTCGCTTCGCGGCGCTCTATAACATGCAATGCAGTCCTTGCTCCGAACCCGGCGCCACCAACTCGGCCAGTCAGCTCCATGAACCCTGCCACGACCACCAAGCTCGCACCAGCCGCGCGCGACCAATTGCTCGCCCTCTACCCGGTCATGCTGCGTATTCGACGGGTCGAAGAGCGGCTGTCCAAGCTGTTCGCCGACAGTGAGATCCCGGGCTTCATTCACTTGAGTACGGGGCAGGAAGCCGTGCCCGCCGGCATCGCCGCTCATTTGACTCCCGCCGATACCATCGCGATCACGCATCGCGGGCACGGCCACGCGCTCGCCAAGGGTGTGCCGCTCGCGCGCTTCTTCGCCGAGATGCTAGGCCGTGACAGCGGTGTGTGCCGCGGACGTGGTGGATCCATGCATATCGCCGATGCGACGGTCGGCATGCTTGGCGCGAACGGCATCGTCGCCGGCGGTATCCCGATCGCGACTGGCAGTGCGCTGGCGCATCAGCTCGATGGCGCTGGCGCGATCGCGGTGTCCTGCTTCGGCGACGGTGCGCTCGCGGAAGGGGTCTTTCATGAGTGCATCAATCTGGCCGCGCTCTGGCAATTGCCCTGCTTGTTCCTGTGCGAGAACAACGGCTGGGGCGAATTCTCGCCGACCGTGCGTCAGTTCAGTGGCCGCTTGGCGACGCTGGCCGCCGCGTTCGGCATTGACTATGTCGAGGTCGACGGCAGCGATGCGCTGGCGGTGAGCGTGGCCGCAGCCCAAGTGATCGACGGCATTCGAACACACGGCAAACCGGCGGTACTCGAATGTCACGTCGCCCGCTTCCAGGGTCATTTCGAAGGTGACCCGCAGAAATATCGCGCCGAAGAGGAGAAAGCGGCCCTGCCCGATCGTGACCCCCTGGCCCTGGCGCGCGCACGTTTGAGCGCGAGCGGAGTCGCGCCAGCGGAGTTCGAACGATTCGAGACCCTGGTGATGGGTGAGATCGAGGAAGCCTTGGGCGTGGCTCGCGCCGCGGCCCTGCCCGACTTTGCCAGCGCTGGCGCCGCGGTCTATGCCGGGAAGACGGCATGAGCGCCGTGGCGACGACCACGGTCCGGTTCGGTGCTGCGATCGGTCGGGCGCTGAACGATGCGATGGCCGCTGACCCCAAGGTCATCCTGCTCGGCCAGGACATCGGTGCGGCCGGCGGTCCCTTCGGCGTCACGCGCGGCTTGTTGGCGGGTTTCGGCGAGCGGCGCGTGCGCGATTTCCCGATCTCGGAAGCAGCGCTCGTCGGCACCGCGCTCGGTTGCGCGCTCGGCGGCTACAAACCGGTGGCCGAGATCATGTTCATGGATTTCTGCACGCTGGCGATGGACGCGTTGGTCAACCAGGCCGCCAAGGCCCATTTCATGTTCGGCGGCCAGGTCACCGCGCCGCTGGTGGTGCGCACACCGCACGGCGGCGGTCTCAACGCCGGCGCGCAGCATTCTCAGTGTCTCGAAGCCTGGTTCGCGCATGTGCCGGGGCTGGTGGTGCTGTGCCCGGCGACACCGGCTGATGCGTATGCCTTGTTGCGCACCGCCATCGACAATCCAAATCCGGTCGTGTTCGTCGAGAACAAATCCTTGTATGCGAAGAAGGGCGAGCTGGCCGCGGAGCCGCTGCCCGTCGCGATCGGTGAGGCACGCATTGCGCGCGCTGGCCGCGATGTCACGGTCGTGACCTATGGCGCCTCGGTCTACGAAGCGTTGGGCGCGGCCACGGCCTTGGCCGAACGCAATATCGAGATTGAAATCGTCGACCTGCGTTCGTTGCAGCCGTGGGACGAAGCGACCGTGCTGGCATCGCTCACGAAGACGCATCGACTAGTCATCTTCCACGAGGCGGTAGAGGCCTT
>SHZN01000083.1 GCA_009692245.1 Gammaproteobacteria bacterium | reverse complement strand
TGTCAGAATTCATTCGCGCAAATCAGGCATTGCTCGAATCAAGGCCGAGCGGATTTTTCTCGGTGAATCTGGTTGCGCGCAAGCCGGACAAGAACGCGCCGGATAGCAATCCCTACGTGAAGAAGTTCCTCTCCAAAACTCCCTGGAAGCCGCGGCTGGTTGGCGTGTTCGCCGGCAACCTGGACTACCCGCGTTACGGTACTTTTGATCGCGCGATGATTCGATTGATCATGTTGATGACCGACGGACCGACCGACTGGGACGAGGTGCGGCGCTATGCGGGAAGGATTGCAGCGCTCGCGGCCGGGGGCATTGATCGAGGATCGCGCTGAAAAGGCGGGTATCGAGGCTGCAGTCAGCCTGAATCATTAGTTCGCATAATGTATATTATGGTAAATCATAGATCACTATGGGACTGCAACACCTGAATCCATGATCTGCGTGGCGAGCGCCTCGACACGGCGCATCAGCGCATTGACGTCCTTCGCGGTCGGCAGGCCGATGCGACGGATCATGCGGCTCGCGGAGCTGCTGGCTCTTCTTGATCGCAAGTTCGATAGCCTTGCCCGCTTCTTCGCGGGTGGTCTCGAAGGCAGCGATATGGGCATTCAGGATCCCGCCTAGGGTGTACACCCTGGGCTCAGAGCGAGGCAAACCAGCGCTGAATTGCCGTTCTTTGGGCCTGGTCTGGCATTGCGCCAGAGGCGCCTTCCAGGTTTTCAGCCGCGTGCCTGGGATGACGCGTGCCCGTCAGGACGACAGTAACGGCAGTATCCCCCAGCACCCACTTGATGAAGAGCTGCGCAGCGCTTCGGCAGCCCAATTCCGCCGCGACGGGCGGCAGCGGATGGCCCACGGCACGGTCAATCATCGCGCCCTTGGTGAAGGGGCGATTGATCAGTACCGCGACACCCAGCTCGCGCGCGATCGGTAGCAAGCGATCGCCCGCCTCCGGCTCCGCAAGCGAGTAGTTGATCTGAAGGAAATCCGGGTGCTCGCGCCGGATCACGCGTTCGAGTTCCTCATGTGCGCTCGCGACGTAGTGCGTGACGCCGATGTAACGGACCGTGCCCGCCACCTTCGCTGCGCGCAAGGTCGCCAGATGCACGCCCAGGTCCTGCAGGTTGTGCACCTGCACGAGGTCAAGGACCTTCGCACGCAAGCGCCGATGCGAATCGGCGAGCTGATTTCGGCCGGCTTCCAGGCCATGGGTCCAGATCTTGGTCGCAAGGAAGACAGAAGGTGATGGCCCGATTCCCGCCAGAATATCGCCAACGCGCTCCTCGGCCCGCCCATACATCGGCGAGCTGTCGATCAGCTTGCCACCGGCTTGGAGGAATTGCCGCGTGGCAGCAGTCGCGGCGTCGTAGTCGGCGCCGGAGGCGGGTACGTCGAGCACTTGCCAGGTGCCGAGGCCCAGCGCGGCTAAGGACTCATTGGTGCCAGGAATTTGCCGCTGCAAGGTTTGGCTGGAAGCCTGCGCCATTCTGGGTGCGGCAGCTGCCGCTGCCATCATCAGCAGAGTATCGCGCCGCGTATACATGTCTGCCCCCCGTCGTGGACGGAAAATGGGACCGCCGGGCCGTCAAATGGTTTCCTGCTCTTCCTCGCGGCGCGCGAATTCGCGACCGAGCCAGGCTGCGACGAACGCCACCGCCAGCATGCCTGCGCCGCAAAGCATGGCGAAGCCGGCCAACGCAACGCCAGCCCAGCTCAGCAGCAGGTGCAGCCACCCGCCGACCATGTCGCCGAATCGTTGCATAACGGTGTCGATGAAGTTCTTGGCCTTGTACTTGGTTTCCGGATCCACAATGGTGAACAGAACTTCCCGGCAGGGTCGCCCGATGCCGAACTCCCCTGCCCTGCGGATGGCCTGGGTGATTGCGAGTGGCATCAGCTGCGGCATTGCCGCCAGCCAGGCGAAGGACGCGAGGGCAATCGCCGGCAACACGAGCAGCGCGCCACCGAGCTCAAAGCGCCGGATCAGCCAGGAGGCGACAAATCCCTGAAACAGGAATGTGAGCACATTGACCGCCACATCGAGGCGTGCATAGAACGTGGTCCTGGCGCCGATCTCGGGATAGGCGGCCGCAGCGATCTGCTGTAACTCGAAATACATGAATGTACCGGCCACGGACCCGATGCCGATGATTGCGAACACACCCAGGAGGTACGGAGACTTCACGACCAGCCTCATGCCGGCAAGCGCGGAGCCGCCGATGCGTGCTTCAGGGTCTGTCGGCGGCAGCAAGAATCGCCCGTGACGCTCCTCGGCCCAGCGCGCGAGACCGCGGATGCAGGGTAGCGTCGCGAGCAGAAGTAGCAAGGACAGGCCGACCACACCGTCCACGCCGATTCTCTCGGCAAGTGTCTGGGTGAGCAACGGCCCGATAATCGCGCCGGTGCCGCCGCCGGCAGCGATCGGGCCGAACAGCCGCTTCGCTTCCTCGTCGCGGAACACGTCCACCATGAAGCTCCAGAACACGGAGACCACGAACATGTTGAACACGGACAGCCAGACAAAGAATGCGATCGCGACCCAACGTGACTCCGGGGCGAACTTGAACAACAGAAAGAAAGTCAAAAGATTCAATGCGAAGAAGCCGTAGGTGACCGGCAACAGGAACTGCTTGCGCACGCGCGACACCAGCATCCCGAAGAGCGGGGCCAATACCAGCATCACGACGAAAGTAGCGGTAAACAGCCAGGCCAGGTTTTCGAAGCCGGCGACCGGCGCCATCGCGTCGCGCAGCGGCCGCAACAGGTAATAACTGCATAGCAGCAGGAAGAAATAAAGGAATGCGAGGCCGACCGCGCGCTCTTCGCCTGGCCGCGCCTGCAGAATGTTGCGCGTCAGCCTGTTGATGGGCATGGGTCAGCCTGGCCGTGTGGAACCGGCGAGGTGCGGCCGCTGCCCCTCGCCGTCCTTCAGCACGAACACATGCCGCCCTTCTCGCTGCCAATGTTGGAGTCGCGCTATCGACGGCAGGAACAGCGGTAGCTTGAAGTCCACATGAATGCGCAGGGGTGGCGTGAGCGGGCCATTGCCAAGCGCGGCAAGTGACCGGGCCATGGACCACATCCCGTGGGCAACTGCAGCATTGAAGCCGAACAGGCGCGCGCCCCAGTCGCCGAGATGAATCGGGTTCAGGTCGCCCGACAGCCAGCCGTAGCGGCGACCAACCGATCGCGTTGCCTTGATGGACACCGCCGACGGTGTGTCTCCCTCCACGGGCTTCTCGTAGCGTAAGGTCTTGCGCGCGCTGCGCGCCGCTTGTCCGCCGCTGGCTAGGCGGCGCGCGAGTAACGTCGACTTTTCGTGCCATGCCGTGCCTTCGCGGTCCTCAAATTCCGTGAACAGATCGAACTCGTGACCGCGATCCCCATCCCTGTGACCCTCGACCCAAACACGTGCGCGGTAGGTCCCGCGCTCTGGCAACGACCGAATCTGGTGAATCTCGTTGGCGACGTGGATCAGGCCCATCAGCCGGACAATGAAGCGCGGATGGGTCAGCAGTGCCATGTGCAGGGGTCCTGCAAGAATATGCGGATAGGTGATCGGAAGATTGCCGTCATCGGTAAATCCGCAAACCTTGCGGTAGCGATTCAGGTGACTGTGGCGCGCGCGGACAATCTCCGCACTACCCTGCAGGCGCGGAACATGCCGGCCATCGGGAACGAGCGCGGCGCGCTTCGCAATTACCGCCCTGGGGTAGTAGCGAAATACAGAGGGCAAATGCTGAAAGCGGTAATCGACGGCGGCCCGGCCCATGAATCTCCTCCGGGCGCTGAACTACGGAACGATCCGGTCGATCGTCACTGTCACCGGATTGGTCGTGGCGAAATCATAGCCGACCTCACCGTAGGGATCTCCGCTCGTTGCCGTGGGCTGGCCGGCACGGGAAATTCTTGCGATCAGGCGAACCGGACCAGCCGAGGCGAGTGAAGTGCCGGCCATCATGGCATCGGTGTCCGACATCGTGATCGCGACGGGCCATGTGCCCACCGGGCGGCGCACGACGGCGAGCGGCGGGCCACCTTCTCCGTGGCGCGCGATCACGAACAAGGTGGCCTGGGGCGGCACCTGAGCGGCGAGCGCGGGCGCCAGTTGAATCGAAATGCTTGCTAATGCTCTGACGGGGGCTACCGGTTGTGAACTCGGTGGCGGTGCATTCGGCTGCTGCTCGAGCTCCGACAGGCGCTCGGCGACCATCTGCCGCAAATCCGGCGGCAGATCGTGATTCTGCAATTCCACCCATCGCTGCTGGGCGAGCGCTATTTCGCCGCGCCGATAGGCGACGATGCCGCCATACCAGAGCGCACGCGCATTGTCCGGCGCCATGGTGATGGCCTTTTCGAAGAGTTCCGCGGCCTGCCCGTCAATCTCGCGTTCATCATTCAGGAGGAGTGACTCCGCGTAGCCGACCACCGCGTCGGGATCCTGGCCCTGGCTGCGCGTATAGGCCTGGGAGAAAGCGTCACGCGCGGCAGGATAATCGCCGATAACGGTCGCCGACCTGCCCAGCAGTTTCCAGCCCTCGATATCATCCGGTTGTTGCGACAGACGCTGCTGCAACTGCGTGACCATATGCTGGATGTCGGGGGCCGTGGACGGCTGGGCGACCTGCTGCGCCGTATCCCAGGGCCAGTCGCTGGCCCAGACGTAGATGGCGAAGGCGACCAGCGGAAATCCGGCAGCGACGATGGCCGCTGCAATACTTGCCCGCTTTGGCGCACCCTCCGCGTCCTCAGAGGTTCTGAGCAGCGGCCAAACGAGCAGCGTCATGGCCGCCGCCGTCAGTAGTACGCAGACAATGATGAACAGGGTCACAGGTTTTCCGGTTCTTCTTCGAGTGCCGCTGGATCAGCGCGTGCGGTGCGAGCCCGGCGCCGGACGACCAGCGCCGCGACTGCTACGCCGCCCAGCAAGAGCAAGGCAGGCGCTGCCCACAGCAGCCAGGTGCGCGGCGTGACCGGCGGGAGGTAAAGGACAAAGTCACCATAGCGCTCGGTCAGGAATGCGCGGATTTCGGCGTCGGTCTTCCCCGCCTTCATCATTTCACGGAGCTCGCGGCGCAGCTCGGCCGCAAGTGTCGCGTTTGAGTCCGCAATGGTTTCGTTCTGGCAGGTCAGGCAACGCAACTCATGCGTCAGTTGTTCGTAGCGCTGCTGCAGGACGGGATCTTCGAGACGTTCGGAGTCAATCGCAATTGCACCATCGGCGAGCAAGAATGAAGCAAGTAGCCAAGCCGCACGCATCAGGAGCCCTCTCCCGGCGCAGTAAGCAAGGGCAGGAAGTCCCGACGCCAGATCTCGGGCGTCATCACGCCGATCTGTTTGTGGAGGACCTTGCCGTCGACGCCAATCAGGAATGTTTCCGGCGCGCCATAGACACCCCAATCGATGGCAGCACGGCCCTCCGGATCGAAGGCGACCGAAACATAGGGATTGCCGAGTTGCGCCAGCCATTGCAGCGCAAGCGCCCGCTCGTCGCTCCAGTCCAGGCCCACCATCGGCACCCGCCCCTCGCGCGCGATTTCAAGGAGCGTCTCATGCTCCTGGCGGCAGCCGCCGCACCAGGTCGCCCACACATTCAGCAGCCAGGGCCGGCCCGCAAAATCCGCCGTCCCGACCCGCACAGCGTGGTCACCAAGCGATTCAAGGGAAAATACCGGTGCGGCCTTGCCGATCAGCAGCGAGCGAATCTCGCTGGGATCTTTTTGCAGTCCGATGATGAAAAATCCGACCAGAGCGGCAAACAGGGCGGCCGGTACGAGGTAGCGTAGGCTCTGCTTCATCAACGTGACTTCCGCGCCCGCAGTGCCCAGGGCGGGTTCAGCCTTGCCGGCACGCCGGTAGCGCCGATCGAGGCCCGCAAGGCCTCCGCCGAGCGCAATCAACAACGCACCGAGCCAGATGTAGCGGATCAGCGGCTTATACTGGAGGCGCAGGCTCCAGCGGCCACCGCCAAGGTCTTCGCCGAGCGCTGCGAACAGGTCCCGTGCCGCACCGACTTCGATTCCGGCCTCGGTCAGCGGGTTGCCGCCCGAGTTGTACAGGCGCTTCTGCGGATGCAGCGTCGCAATCGTCTCGCCGTCTTGCGACACCAGGACGTTTGCTTCGACGGCGACGTAATTGGGTCCCGGCACTTCGCGCAAGGCAGTCAGCCGGAAGTCATAGCCGGCGATTGTCGCGGCGTCGCCAACGGCGAGCGCCACGTCCTGCTCGATCTTGAAGGACTGCACGCCCGTGATGCCGAGTGTCACGAGTCCGACCCCGAAATGAGCCACGGCCATGCCAAGCACCGCGCCGGGCAGCGCCTGTCCGGCGCGCAGGCGCGCCAGCGGGACCATCAATGAGGAACCGATCACCCACAGCGCGAGCGCGAAGCCGATCGTCGCCATGGGGCGGATCTCGCCATAAACTGCAGCTCCTGCAACGAGCGCGATGACGAGCGCCACGGCTGCGATTCCGAGCAGGCGGTTGCGAAGTGGCTGCAGTCGGCTTCTTTTCCAGGTCGTGTGCATGCCGATGCCGAGTGTTAGCAGCAACGGCAACATCGGCACCATGAACACCAGGTTGAAATACGGCGGACCCACGGAGATCTTGCCGAGCTCGAGCGCGTCCATGAAGAGTGGATAGAGCGTACCCAGCAGGATCAGTGCGAGCGCCGCGACCAAAAAAGCATTATTGAACAGGATGAAACTCTCGCGGGCGGCGAGCTCAAAGCCCGCAGCGGATTTCATGCCTGGGGCGCGCCACGCATAAAGGAGCAGCGCGCCTCCGATGACGATCGACAGAAACACGAGGATGAACAGGCCGCGCGCGGGGTCGGTTGCGAATGCATGCACGGAGACCAGTACGCCGGAGCGGACCAGGAATGTGCCGAGCAGCGACAGCGAGAATGCCGAAATGGCGAGCAGGATCGTCCAGCTCTTGAACAGCCCGCGCTTTTCGGTCACGGCCAGCGAGTGAATCAGCGCCGTACCCGCGAGCCAGGGCATGAATGAAGCATTTTCGACCGGATCCCAGAACCACCAGCCGCCCCAGCCCAGTTCGTAGTAGGCCCACCAGCTGCCGAGTGCGATGCCGATCGAAAGGCACAGCCACGCCGCGAGTGTCCAGGGGCGGGTCCAGCGCGCCCAGGCCGAATCGAGGCGGCCCTCGATCAGCGTCGCGCAGGCGAAGGCGAAGGCGACGGAGAAACCGACATAGCCGGCATAAAGGATCGGCGGATGAATGGTGAGCGCGAAGTCCTGCAGCAGCGGATTCAGGTCACGCCCTTCGAAT
>SHZN01000082.1 GCA_009692245.1 Gammaproteobacteria bacterium | reverse complement strand
CGAGGTAAGGCGAAAGAGCCGCTGCTGGTCGATTACTCGCGTTCCTTCTTTCCGGTGATCGTGGTCGTGCTGGTGCTGCGCTCGTTCCTGTACGAGCCATTCCGGATCCCGTCGGACTCGATGATGCCGACACTGATCCAGGGTGATTTCATCTTCGTCAACAAGTGGCGCTATGGCCTGCGTCTCCCGGTCGCGAACTGGAAAGTGCTCGCGATCGGCGAACCGGCACGTGGCGACGTGATCGTGTTCCGCAAGCCTTCAGACCGGTCGCTGGTTTTCATCAAGAGGCTCGTTGGACTTCCCGGCGATTCGATTCGCGTGACTGGCTCACAGGTCTATGTCAACGGTACGCCGTCCCAGATCATGGCCGGCGAGTTGTATTCCGGCCCCAAGAACGAGCAGTATCCGTTCTCACGGGTGGGCGAGGAGCAGTTTGACGGCGTGAAGCACACCATCATGCTGGACCCAGTGCGACCCGGCGCAGAGGGCGAGTGGCGCGTGCCGGCTGGCTATTTCTTCATGATGGGAGACAATCGCAATAACAGCCGTGATAGCCGCTTTTCCGACGTCGGCTTTGTGCCGGTAGAAAATGTCATCGGCAAGGCGGAGGCAATCTGGCTGTCATTCAACCCCGATCCGGGTTCGATCCTGGTTTGGGAGCGCATGGGAACCGGAATTCGCTAAGGAGGCAGAATATGCAGGACAGACAGCAGGGCATGACATTCATCGGCATCCTCGTGATCATCATCGTGGTCGGCGCTTGGGTCTATGCCGGGATCAGGCTGGTGCCAAAATACCTCGAATACGTGCGCGTTGCATCGACACTCTAAAAAGTCAGCGACGAATTCTCGGCGAACCCGGGATCGTCCGAGGCCATGTTACGAAATGCCATTGAGCGCCACTTCGACATCGAGAGTGTGACGATCATCGACAAGCATGACATCGAGATCAAGAAGGAGGACGGGACTTTCTACATGCGCGCCCACTATGAGGACACCGTGCCGCTCGTTTCAAACATTTCGTTCCTGCTGACATTCGACAAGACCGTCGAGGTCGCCGCGCGCTGAGCCGCGCTGCGGGTGAGGCGTGGATCCCGCAGGCTGGCTGAAAGAGCGCCTGGGTTGCAGTTTCGCCGACGCCAGGCTTCTGGCTCAGGCCCTGACGCACCGCAGCGTCGGGCCTGCCAATAACGAGCGGCTGGAATTCCTCGGCGACGCAGTGCTCTCCTTTGTCGTCGCCGAAATGCTGTTTAACGCCCACCCTAAAGCAAGCGAAGGCGAGCTGTCCCGCTATCGCGCCAGTCTTGTCAGCGGTGATGCACTCGGGGCGATCGCGCTCGAGCTTGGCCTCGGTGCACATCTGCGCCTCGGCGAGGGGGAGCTCAAGTCGGGTGGCCAACGGCGCGCCTCGATTCTCGCGGACGCACTCGAGGCGCTGGTCGGCGCCGTCTATCTCGACCGGGGACTCGATGCGGCGCGTGCCGTTGCCGTGCGCCTGCTGCAACAGCGGCTGGACGAGTTGCCGGGAGCTGCGGAGCTGAAGGACGCCAAGACGCGGCTGCAGGAGTGGGTGCAGGGTCGCGGTTTCGGCTTGCCGGACTACAAGGTGCTGGAGATCTCTGGGGAGCCGCATGAGCAACGCTTCCGCGTGCGCTGCGACGTCAGCGAGCTCTCGATCGCGGCTGAGGCAGAGGGCAGCAGTCGCCGGCGCGCGGAGCAGGAGGCGGCATCGCTGGTGCTCGGGAATCCAGCGCTGCGGGCGCGGCGGTGAGCGCAGTAACCGGCCACCGTTGCGGCACGGTCGTTTTGGCCGGCCGGCCCAATGTCGGCAAGTCGACCCTGTTGAACTCGCTGATCGGCCAGAAACTCAGCATCGTCACGCCCAAGGCCCAGACCACGCGCCAGCGCATCGCGGGTGTGCTGACGCGGCCAGAATTCCAGCTGATCCTGCAGGACACACCGGGATTTGGTGCGCCCGCCGGCAGGCGCCTGAACCAGGCGATGCACCGTGAGGCGGTAGCCGCCATTGCGACGGCAGATGCGGCGATCCTGATCACGGCGGCAACACGATGGACCGCTGAGGACGATGCCGTGCTTGCGCAGCTCGTGTCCGCCGGCGCGCCGATCGTCGTTGCAGCCAACAAGATCGATCGGGTGCGGCCGAAGGAGCGCCTGCTGCCTTATCTCGAGTCACTTTCTGGTCGGCATCCTTTCGCGGCCATCGTGCCCGTCTCGGCCTTGCGTGGCGAGAATCTTGCACGTCTCGTGGACGCGGTCGTCGCACTGCTGCCGGTGGCGTCGCCGATGTATCCGGAAGACCAGGTGACAGATCGCAATGAGCGGTTCATGGCCGCGGAAATCGTGCGCGAGAAACTGATGCTGGCGCTGCATGACGAACTGCCCTACGGCATCGCGGTCGGGATTGAACGCTTCGAGGAAACGCCGGATGGGCGGGTCGAGATCGATGCCATCATCTGGGTCGAGCGCGAGGGACAAAGAAAGATCGTCATCGGGTCCAAGGGCGAGGGCCTCAAGGCGATCGGGCGCGCCGCGCGAATGGAGTTGAACGAAATTCTCGGCAGGCGCGTGCACCTTTCGACCTGGGTCAAGCTTCGTGAAGACTGGACCGATGATGCGGGCATGCTTCGCCAGCTTGGCCACGATCCGGCATGAGCACGCCGCGGCGCGTGCTGCTGGAGCCGGCCTACCTGCTGCATCACCGGCCCTGGAGTGACACCAGCAGGATCCTCGAGCTGATGACCAGGAGTCATGGCCGCGTGACACTGTTCGCGCGTGGCGCGCGCCGGCCGGGGTCGGCGCTGCGTGGTGTGTTGCAGCCATTCATACCGCTGCTCGTTTCCTGGTCCGGTCGGGCGGATGGTGGAACGCTGACCGGGGCGGAGATCGGCGGTGCGCTCCGTCCACTGCCGCCGGCGCAATTGATGAGTGGCTTCTATCTCAATGAACTGCTGCTGCGCCTGCTGCCGCGCGAGGATCGGCACGATCGCGTCTTCGACGCCTACGCGGATGCGATCGGCGGGTTGGCTGGGGCCACTGACCACCGCCCGCTGCGTGTCTTTGAGCTGATCCTGCTCGAGGAACTGGGTTACGGGCTTGATTTGGCACGCGATGCAGCGAGTGGTGAGCTATTGGAACCGGATCGGTACTATCATTTCCAGGCGGGCCGTGGCGTGCTGGCAGTGCGCGAGACGGCCGGTGATCCGGATGCAATCCAGGGTCGCGACATGCTCGCAGTGTCCTGCGGTGAATTCGACGCGCCTGCTGCGCTCTCTGCCGCAAAGCGGATCCTGCGCGCCGCGATCGGTCACTGCCTGGAGGGGCGCGGCCTTCAGAGCCGCGAAGTGATGCTGGCATTGCGCCAGCTGGAGCAAGATGCGTGAGTCCGACAACCATCGATCTTGGCGTCAATATTGATCACGTGGCGACGCTGCGGCAGGCCCGTGGCGGGCGCTCACCCGATCCGCTGCAGGCGGCATTGACGGCCGAACAGTCGGGGGCCGACAGCATCACGCTGCACTTGCGGGAGGATCGTCGCCACATCCAGGACCGCGACGTACAGGCCATGCGCAACGCACTGCAGACGCACATGAACCTGGAGATTGCTGCGACCGCGGAGATGCTCGACATCGCAATACGTGTGCTGCCAACCGATGTCTGCCTGGTGCCGGAGCGGCGCAGCGAACTGACGACCGAGGGTGGTCTCGATGTCGTCGGCCAGGTGGCCGCGATAACAGTGGCCTGCACGCGCCTGCGTACGGCCGGGATCCGCGCGGCATTGTTCATCGACCCGGATCCCGCCCAGGTGGACGCGGCGGCGCAGAGCGGCGCAGCGGTCGTCGAATTGCATACTGGAAGTTATGCGGAGGCGCGTGGACCGGAGCGGGCACGCGAACTAGCCCGTCTGCGTGATGCAGCACGGCATGCCATCGGCGGCGGTCTTGTCGCGCATGCCGGCCATGGGCTCGACTACCAGAATGTGCAACCGGTGGCGGCGATCCCGGAACTCGCGGAACTCAATATCGGCCACGCCATCATTGCCCGCGCACTCATGACTGGTCTCGGACCGGCAGTCGCGGAGATGAAGCGATTGATGCGGGAAGCGCGCGGCGCATGATTTTCGGCATCGGCACGGACGTGGTGCGCATCGAGCGCATCGGCACCGTTTACGAACGCTTCGGTGCACATTTCGTCTAGCGGCTGTTGATGCCGGAGGAGCGAGCAGTGTTCGATGCCAGTCGCAGGGCGGTTCGTTTTCTGGCAATGCGCTTCGCGGCTAAGGAAGCAATCGTCAAGGCGCTCGGCACAGGGTTTGGCCACGGCGTCTGGATCAGGGATGTCGGGTTCCTCGCCAATGCCTGGGGTCGTCCGGAGGTCCTGTTCTCGGCGCGCGGCAGGGCGGTCGCTGACAAGCTGGGTGCCGGGGAAGGCCACGTGAGCCTTACCGATGAAGCGGGCCTCGTGATCGCAGTCGCCGTGCTGATGAAAAAGTCGTGACCGCAGCACTCAATTGCCTGGTCTTCGACATCGAGACGATTCCCGATGTCGAGTCAGGCCGCCGGCTGCCGGGGCTCGTCGACCTGGACGATGCGGCGGTTGCCGAAGCGATGTTCGCGCGGCGGACCGAGGAGACCGGGTCGTCATTCCTGCCATTCGAGCAGCACCGGGTGGTTGCGATTTCAGCGGCGCTGCGGACCGATGACGAACTGCAGGTATGGAGTATCGGCAGCCTCGAGAGCACCGAGGATGACCTGATTCGTCGGTTCTTCGGCGGCCTGGAAAAACTCCGGCCCACGCTCGTTTCCTGGAATGGGTCCGGCTTCGACCTGCCGGTCCTCCACTACCGGATGCTGAAGCATGGCATCGTCGCGCCAACCTACTGGGACACGGGTGAGCTGGACCGCGATTTCCGCTGGAACAATTACCTGAGCCGCTTTCACACGCGGCATACGGACCTGATGGACGTATTGTCCGGCTACCAGCCGCGCGGTCGCGCGAGCCTCGATCATGTCGCAGGGCTCCTGGGGTTGCCCGGCAAGCTCGGCATGGGCGGCGATAAAGTCTGGGACGCGTGGCGAGGCGGGCGCCTGGCGGAGATCCGCGACTATTGCGAAACGGACGTGCTGAACACTTTCCTCATTTTTCTGCGATTCGAGTTGATCCGCGGGCGACTGACAGCGGCAATTCATGACAGTGAACTCGCGCGGGTGCGCTCCTGGCTCGGCGAACGCAAGGAAGCGCATTGGCGCGCGTTCGAGGCAGCCTGGAAGGCCCATTGAATCCGGCGCAGGAGCCGGAGACGGCCGAGATCGTTTCGCTCGATCATGAGGGGCGCGGTGTGGCCCGGATTGACGGCAAGGCGGTATTCGTCGAGGGAGCCTTGCCTGGCGAGCAGGTACGCCTGCGGCGGACCCACAGGCGAAGGCGCCATGACGAAGCCGTGATGGTCGAGTTGCTGCGGGCTTCACCGGATCGCGTCACTCCGCGCTGCCGGCATTTCGGCAACTGCGGCGGTTGCTCGCTGCAGCATCTCGCACACCATGCACAACTGGAAGCCAAGGGCAGCCAGGTGGCGGAAGAACTCGAGCGGATCGGCGGCGTACTCCCTGAGTCCTGGTTGCCACCGCTGGCGGGCCCGGTCTGGTCCTACCGGCGACGCGCGCGTCTCGGCTGCAAGTATGTCGCTGCCAAGGGCGGGGTGCTGGTCGGATTTCGCGAACGCGGCAGCCCCTACCTCGCGGACCTTGAACACTGCGAGGTCCTGGTCGAGCCGGTGGGCGGCCTGATCGCGGAACTCGCGGTCCTGATCGGTGAGTTGAGCATCCGAGACCGTTTGCCGCAGATTGAAGTCGCGGCTGGCGACAATGCGACTGTGCTGGTGCTGCGCGTGCTGGATCCTCCGAGCGAGACTGATCTTGAAAGGCTCCGGGAATTCCAGGCGCGACACGCGGTCGAGTTGCACCTGCAGCCCGGCGGCCTCGATACGGTCGTGCCACTGACGCCGCCGGCGACCGCGCTTCGCTACGGACTGCCCGACGTGCCGGCAGGCATCGGCTTTGCGCCAACCGACTTCATTCAGGTGAACGCCGGACTCAATCGCCAGATGATCGAGCGAGCGCTCGAGCTGTTGTCACCTCGCGAGGAAGATGTGGCGCTGGACCTTTTTTGCGGGCTGGGAAATTTCAGCCTGCCGCTGGCCCGGCGCGTGACCCGCGTTACCGGCGTCGAAGGCGATGCAGGCCTGGTCGCGCGTGCCCGGGAGAATGCCTTGCAGAATGGCATCGACAACGCGGAGTTTCATGCGGCTGACCTTTTCGCCAACGTATCGCATTCGCCGTGGGCAGGGCGCGACTACGATTTGGTGCTGCTCGACCCTCCGCGCGCGGGTGCCCGCGAGGTCTTGCCGGTGCTGGTTGCAAGCAGGCCCAGGCGCATCGTGTACATTTCCTGCCACGCGGGGACACTCGCCCGCGATGCGGGGATCCTCGTGCAGCAGCATGGCTACAAACTCGCCGCGGCCGGCATCATGGACATGTTTCCGCACACGTCGCATGTCGAGTCCATCGCCCTGTTCGAGCCGGCGCATGCCAGGCGCATGGCGGGAGCAAGGGCATGACGCTCGGTCCGGTGATGGTGGACCTGAAGGGCATTGCGCTCGAGCCGGACGAGCGCGAACTACTTGGTCATCCGCTGGTCGGCAGCGTGATCCTGTTCAGCCGCAACTACGAGAATCCCGGCCAGCTCGCGCGCCTCGTCGCGGAGATTCATGCAATCCGCTCACCGGAATTGCTGGTCGCGGTGGATCAGGAGGGCGGCCGTGTGCAGCGATTCAAGGAGGGATTCACACGATTGCCCTCCATGCGTGCGGTCGGACGCCGCCACAGCCGCGAACGAGGCGAGGGGCTTGCGCTGGCGCGCCGGCTTGGATGGCTGATGGCGGCGGAGTTGCGCGCGGTCGGCATCGACATGTCATTTGCCCCCTGCGTGGATCTTGATTACGGCGTTAGCCAGGCGATCGGCGATCGCGCCCTGCATGTGGATGCGGCAGCTGTCGGTGAACTCGGTGTCGCGTACATGCTCGGCATGCGGGAAGCGGGGATGGCGGCAACCGCCAAGCATTTTCCGGGCCACGGTGCGGTGGCCGCCGATTCCCATGTATCACTGCCCGTTGACCGGCGCGACTGGACTGACATCGCCGCTGATCTGCTCCCGTATCGCCGGCTGATCGCCAATGGCCTGTCATCGGTGATGGTGGCGCATGTCGTTTTCCCGGCGGTGGACGCCATGCCCGCGAGCC
>SHZN01000081.1 GCA_009692245.1 Gammaproteobacteria bacterium | reverse complement strand
AGAGACGCGTGTCCGCGCGAGGCGCCTCGCCTGTCGCGTGCATCCGGTCTACAAGCGGGTGGATACGTGCGCTGCGGAGTTCGCGACCTCGACCGCGTATCTTTACTCGACATACGAGCAAGAATGCGAAGCGGCGCCCACCGAGAACCGGAAAATCATGATCCTGGGCGGCGGTCCGAATCGAATCGGCCAGGGCATCGAATTCGATTATTGCTGTGTGCACGCCGCGCTCGCGCTGCGTGAAGATGGCTACGAGACCATCAT
Organism: Gammaproteobacteria bacterium; assembly: GCA_009692245.1. GTDB lineage: Bacteria > Pseudomonadota > Gammaproteobacteria > Steroidobacterales > Steroidobacteraceae > SCUD01. The sequence goes on along the minus strand of SHZN01000081.1, from coordinate 7,361 downwards.
GGTGAACTGCAATCCCGAGACGGTTTCGACCGATTTCGACATCTCGGACCGTCTTTACTTTGAGCCGCTGACATTCGAAGACGTCATGGAGATCATCGCCAGGGAGAAGCCCCTGGGCGTCATCGTCCAGTTCGGCGGGCAGACACCGCTGAAGCTCTCACGCCAGCTGGCTGCGGCGGGCGCGCCGATCATCGGCACCAGCCCGGACTCCATCGATGTCGCCGAAGACCGCGAGCGCTTTCAGCAGCTGCTCAGGCAGCTCGGTCTGCGCCAGCCGGCCAATGCGACCGCGCGCGATGAGAATCGTGCGATCGAACTCGCGCGTGAGGTCGGCTTCCCGCTGATTGTGCGGCCGTCCTACGTGCTCGGCGGCCGCGCAATGGAGGTCGTTTACGAGGAGGATGACCTGCGCCAGTACATGCGCGAGGCGGTGCAGGTATCAAATGATAGCCCGGTGCTGCTGGATCGCTTCCTGGACCTCGCGATCGAGGTCGACGTAGATGCCATCTGCGATGGCAAGGACGTGCTGATCGGCGGCATCATGGAGCACGTCGAACAGGCAGGTGTGCATTCCGGCGACTCCAGCTGCTCGCTGCCGCCGGCCAGTCTGTCGCCGGAACTGCAGGATGAACTGCGTGCCCAGACGCGCAAGATGGCGCACGCGCTCAATGTGATCGGACTGATGAATGTGCAGTTCGCAATCCAGAATGGCGTGGTTTACGTGCTCGAGGTCAATCCGCGCGCGTCGCGCACGGTGCCCTTCGTGTCCAAGGCGACCGGCGTGCAACTTGCAAAGATCGCCGCGCGCGTGATGGCGGGCAGCAAGCTTGAGGAACTCGGCACGCTCCATGAGCGTGTGCCGCCGTACTACTCGGTCAAGGAGGCCGTATTCCCGTTCAGCAAGTTCCCGGAGGCTGATCCGATTCTTGGTCCGGAGATGAAATCGACCGGCGAGGTGATGGGAACCGGCCGGACATTCGGCGAAGCCTATGCAAAGGCGCAGGCCGCGAGCGGTGTGCGACTCCCGATCCGGGGCGTGTGCCTGATATCGGTGCGTGACCGCGACAAGGATGGCGCTGTCGCGATTGCGCGGCGCCTGCATGTTCGCGGATTCGAGATTTTAGCGACGCTTGGCACGGCGATTGCGCTTGAGGCGGCCGGTATTCCCTGCCGCAGGGCACTGAAGGTTCGCGAGGGGCGGCCGCACATCGTCGACATGATCAAGAACGACGAAATCGACCTGATCGTAAACACCACCGAAGGCAAGCGCGCCATCCGCGAGTCGCACTCGATCCGCCGTGAGGCGGAATTCCGCAAGGTAACCTATTTCACGACCATCGCGGCGGCGCATGCGACCTGCGAAGCCCTCGACCACCTCGAGGACCTCGATGTCAATCGGCTGCAGGATCTGCACGACGAAATGGGTGGCGCGTGAGATCGCCGATCACGCTGCGTGGCGCGGAGCTGTTGCGCGTCGAATTGCGCAAGCTCAAGGCCGAAGACCGGCCGACCGTCATACGCGCGATTGCCGATGCGCGCTCGCACGGCGATCTTTCCGAGAATGCGGAGTATCACGCCGCGCGCGAGCAGCAGGGCTTCATCGAGGGCCGCATCAAGGAAATCGAGTGGCGGCTGGCGCACGCCGAGGTGATCGATCCGGCCGCGTTGCCGGACAGCGGCAAGGTCGTTTTTGGTGCGACCGTCGACCTCGCACCGGTCGCAGGCGGCGCTGACGTGAGCTACCAGATCGTCGGTGACGACGAGGCCGATATTCGGCGCGGGCTCATTTCGATCAACTCGCCAATTGCGCGTGCGCTGATCGGCAAGAAGCCCGGAGACGAAGTCGAAGTGGCAGCGCCGGGCGGCGCGCACAGTTTCGAAATCCTGGCCGTGCGTCTCGGATGATTCAAGAATCTGGAAGAAGTATTGTTGTTAACTTATTGTTTTTCTTGTAGAATAGTCCAACATTTCCGATCTGATGGACTAGTTCCGAGCCCGTGTCCGCCGCCAGCCTTCCAAGCACCAGATTGCGATTTTCGCGATCGCCGACACGAGCCCGGACCTTGACCAGTTCATGATCAAGCAGGGTTTGCCTGAGTTCGTTGAAGACCCCATCGTTCAGGCCGCGCTGGCCGACCAGCACCAGCGGGTGCAGGGCGTGTCCGAGCCGCCGCAGGTGTTTTTTCTGGCGATCCGTGAGTGCCATGCGTTGATTATAGGACCGAGTACGGGAATCCGTTCATGAGCCGGCGCAGCAAGTCGAGCGGCCGGTGGCTGCGCGAGCACTTCGAGGATCCTTATGTTCAGCGCGCGCAGCAGGAGGGCTGGCGCTCGCGCGCCGCCTTCAAGCTCCAGGAGATCGATCGCGCCGAACGGCTTGTTTTCCCGGGCGCCGTAATCGTCGATCTGGGTGCGGCGCCGGGCGGCTGGAGCCAATATGCGGCGCGTTCGCTTGCCGGGCGCGGCACTGTGATCGCCGTTGACCTGCTGGCGATGGACGCATTGCCGGGTGTGGCCTTTCTGCAAGGCGATTTCCGCGAACAACCGGTGCTCGATGCGCTGCTGGAAATGCTCTCAGGACGTCGCGTGGACCTTGTGATGTCCGATATGGCCCCCAACATGAGTGGCGTGGATGTCGTCGACCAGGCGCGCGCGGCCGATCTTGAGGCGCTTGCGCTCGATTTTGCGCGCAAGGTAATGGGGCCCGATGGCACGCTGGTGATGAAGCTGTTCCAGGGCGCTGGATTCCAGGAGTTGCTGGCCGATGCCCGCCGCAATTTCGGCCAGGTGCGAATGCGCAAACCCAGCGCCTCGCGGCAGCGCAGTTCCGAGGCCTACTTGGTGGCGAGGAAACCCCGGTCGTAGTAATGTCGAACTACCCCTCGTACGCCACGGTCCAATCGACAATTCTGACCGCGACGCATCGATGCCAGGAGTGGCCGCGTGAATGATCTGACCCGTAATATCGTCCTCTGGATCGTCATCGCGATCGTGCTGGTCGCGGTGTTCTCCAATTTCGGGCAGCGTGCGAGCGCGCCTGAGCCGCTCAAGTATTCGCAGTTCCTCGCCGAAGTCGAAACCGGCGCGATCACGTCCGCGACATTCCAGGGCGACACGATCATCGGGACACGCGCCAATGGCGACAAGTACGTTACCTTCAACCCGGAGACCGATAACTCGGTGCTGATCGGGCTGTTGCACAGGAAGAGCGTGGCCTTCGATGCGGCGCCCCCTGAGCGCCAGTCCTTCCTGTTGCAGCTGTTCGTGTCCTCATTCCCGATCCTGTTGCTGATCGGTGTCTGGATTTACTTCATGCGCCAGATGCAGGGTGGTGCGGGTGGCCGCGGCGCAATGTCGTTCGGCAAGAGCCGTGCGCGACTCCTGTCCGAGGACCAGGTCAAGGTGACATTCGCCGATGTCGCGGGTGTCGACGAGGCGAAGCAGGAGGTCGGTGAGATTGTCGACTTCCTGAAGGATCCCGCCAAGTTCCAGAAGCTCGGCGGGAAGATCCCGAAGGGCGTGCTGATGGTCGGCGCCCCGGGTACCGGCAAGACGCTGCTCGCCCGCGCGATCGCCGGCGAAGCCAAGGTGCCGTTCTTCACGATCTCCGGATCGGACTTTGTCGAGATGTTTGTCGGTGTCGGCGCGTCGCGTGTGCGCGACATGTTCGAGCAGGCCAAGAAGCACGCGCCTTGCATCGTGTTCATCGACGAAATCGACGCGGTCGGGCGTCATCGCGGTGCCGGGCTCGGTGGCGGCCATGACGAGCGCGAACAGACACTGAATCAGCTGCTGGTCGAGATGGATGGCTTCGAGGGCAATGAGGGCGTCATCGTCATCGCGGCGACCAATCGCCCGGATGTGCTCGATCCGGCATTGCTGCGTCCGGGCCGCTTCGACCGCCAGGTGGTCGTGCCGCTGCCGGACGTTCGTGGCCGCGAGCAGATCCTGAAGGTGCACATGCGCAAAGTGCCGATTTCTGATGATGTCAAGCCGTCGATCATCGCGCGCGGCACACCTGGATTCTCGGGCGCGGACCTGATGAACCTTGTCAACGAGGCTGCGCTCTTTGCGGCGCGCGCCAACAAGCGCCAGGTCACGATGGACGAATTCGAGCGTGCCAAGGACAAGATCATGATGGGGGCCGAGCGCCGCTCGCTGGTGATGAGCGACGCGGAAAAGAAGCTCACTGCTTACCATGAAGGCGGCCACACGGTCGTCGGACGGCTGTCGCCGGACCACGATCCTGTTTACAAAGTGACGATCCTGCCGCGTGGGCGTGCGCTCGGCGTGACGTTTTACCTGCCGGAAGGCGATCGCTACAGCACGAGCAAGCGCCAGCTCGAGAGCATGCTGACTTCAGTTTTCGGCGGGCGTGTCGCGGAACAGATCATTTTCGGAAGCGAGTCGGTCACGACCGGCGCGCAAAGCGACATCGAGCATGCGACCAAGCTCGCGCGCAGCATGGTCACCCGCTGGGGATTTTCGGATCGCCTGGGTCCGCTCGCTTACTCCGAGGATCAGGAGGAAGTCTTCCTCGGTCACTCGGTATCGCGCTCCAAGCACATTTCGGACGATACGCAGCGCATCGTTGACGAGGAGGTTCGCAAGCTGATCGACGAGGGCTATCAACGCGCAGAAAAGATCCTGCGGGCGAATCTGCCGATCCTGCACGCGATGGCCGAGGCGCTGTTGAAGTTCGAGACGCTGGATTCGAGCCAGATCGACGAGATCATGGCTGGCCGCGCGCCGACGCCGCCGCGGGACTGGGAGGACGCCAGTGCACAGAGCGGTGGACACGGCGCTGCGAAGCCAGAGCCGGTGATCGGCCCGCCGGCCAGCCAGACCTGAAGTCTGCTGCTGCGCCTGCCGGAATCGCGGTGCGCCTCGCAATGGATGCCGGCCCGATGCGACTTCAGTGCGGCCGCCACACCCTGAATCTGGACATTCCCGTCGTCATGGGTGTGCTCAACGTGACACCGGATTCGTTCTCCGATGGCGGTCGATTTACCGAACTGCCGGCTGCCCTGGCCCAGGCCGAGCGGCTGGCGGGCGAGGGTGCCGTGATCATCGACGTCGGCGGCGAGTCGACACGGCCGGGTGCGGCATCCGTGGATGTCGACGAAGAACTGCGGCGCGTGATCCCGGTAATTGAACGTCTTGTCGATCGGCTGGCAGTACCGGTCTCCGTGGACACCAGCAAACCCGAAGTGATGCGCGCTGCAATTGCGGCCGGTGCGTCGATGATCAATGACGTTACGGCTTTGCGGGCGCCGGGTGCGATCGATGCGGTGGCGGTATCGGATGTCGCGCTCTGCCTGATGCACATGCAGGGCGAGCCCGGCACAATGCAGAAGGAGCCCCGCTACAAGGATGTGTTGGCTGAAGTGCGGGACTTCCTGCGTAGCCGTGTAATCTGTTGCGTCGAGGCTGGCATATCGGTGTCGCGTCTGGTCATCGACCCCGGTTTCGGCTTTGGCAAGACCCTGGAGCACAATCTCGAATTACTGCGTCGCTTGCCCGAGCTTGCGGCAGACGGGTATCCGTTGATGGCAGGACTTTCACGCAAGAGCATGATCGGGAAGTTGACCGGCCGCGCGGATGGCGAGCGGCTGGGCGGCAGCCTGGCGCTCGCGACCCTGGCGGTCCTTGCCGGGGCGCGAATCGTTCGGGCGCATGACGTTGCCCCGACCGTCGACGCCATCAGGATTGTCGCCGCGATGGGCGGACTGCGTGGAGGATCGTAATGGCGAGGCGATACTTCGGGACTGACGGTGTCCGCGGGCGTGTCGGAACGCATCCGATGACGGCGGCATTCGCGTTGCGGCTTGCGGGCGCGGCCGCGCGCGTGCTTTCGCCGAGTGGCGGCCGGGTGCTGGTCGGCAAGGACACGCGACTGTCAGGCTACATGTTCGAGTCGGCCCTTGAAGCCGGATTCGTCGCGGCCGGTGTCGACGTCCTGTTGGCCGGCCCGTTGCCGACACCGGGCATCGCCTATCTGGTCCAGCGCCTGGAGTGCGATTTCGGTGCTGTCATCAGCGCCTCGCACAATCTCTTCGACGACAACGGCATCAAGTTTTTCGATCGCTCCGGCGCAAAACTCGCGGACGAACTGGAGGAGGCGATCGAGTCGCATCTCGATGAGCCCGCGCTGACCCTGGAATCGGGGGCGCTCGGCCGCGCGACGCGGGTGGACAGCGAAAGGACGCTGTACCAGTCCTTCTGCGCGTCGACAATGCCGACCGGCACGACGCTCGCCGGGATGAAGCTGGTCATCGATTGCGCGAATGGCGCGACTTACAAGGTCGCGCCCCGTGTCCTGTCGGACCTCGGTGCCGAGATCGTTCCGATCGGCTGTTCGCCGAATGGCAGGAATATCAATGACGGCTGTGGTTCGACGAATCCTGGCCTCCTCAAGCTCACGGTGTCAGGCGTGCGCGCGGACGCAGGCCTCGCGCTCGACGGCGACGGCGACCGGGTTGTCATGGTGGACCACCTGGGGCGCAGCCTGGACGGCGACCAATTGCTCTATGTGCTGGCGCGGGCGCGACTCGCGACCGGGGACCTGAAGGGACCGGTGGTCGGGACCGTGATGACAAATCTGGGACTCGAGGTCGCGCTCGCGGAACTCGGCGTGCCATTCCTGCGCGCCGCGGTCGGCGACCGCAACGTGCTGCAGCTGCTGCGCACCCATGGCGGAAGTCTCGGCGGCGAGGCATCCGGCCATCTGCTGTGTCTCGACAAGACGACGACCGGCGACGGCCTGATCGTGGCATTGCAGGTCCTTTCCGTCATGAAGGCGACAGGCAAGACCCTCGCGGAACTTGCGGCGGGCATGCAGAAATTTCCCCAGCTGATAATCAATGTCCAGGTCGCGCGCCGCTTCGACGCCGCGGCCGACAAGACCGTGGTGGCGGCAATCGCGAAAGTGGAGCAGGAGCTCGGTAAGCGTGGTCGTGTCGTACTGCGCGCGTCCGGTACGGAGCCCGTCATCCGCGTGATGGTCGAGGGCGAGGATGCCCAGGCGGTCGGCCGGCACGCCGCAACCCTTGCGGAAGCCGTGCGCGCAGCGGCGATGGCGGCCTGACATGCGACGACCATTGGTGGCCGGGAACTGGAAGATGCATGGCAGTCGCGCCGAGGCAGGCCGCCTGATCGGCGAGCTGATCTCAATCGACGCCGGCGGCGGCGCGGCTGACGTCGTGGTCTGTCCGCCATTTATCTACCTCGCGGAGGCGGGGCAGCGTTTGCGCGGCAATGCGATCCTGCTGGGCGCACAGGATGTCTGCGCGGAGGATATCGGTGCGCATACCGGTGAAGTTTCGGCTTCGATGCTCGCTGATGTCGGCTGCCGGTTCGTC
>SHZN01000080.1 GCA_009692245.1 Gammaproteobacteria bacterium | reverse complement strand
CGCCACCCTGGGGTTCCAGGGCGTGTTCAATCTTCCGATGCAGATCTGGGTGTGGTGGTGCGTTGAGGCGGCCGCATACCTGCTGGTTGGTGGCATTGCGCTTGGCTGGGTTACGCAAAAGCTGTCGCCGGCCAAGAACTAGGAATCAGCAACGAAAGGCCCTGGTCCAAAAAGGACCGGGGCCTTTTCTTTTGTCTGCGACAATTATTACCCATGAGCCTCGGCACCCTCGATTCGAAATATCCCGCAAAACGCGCGCTGATCACCGGCGGCGCGAGCGGGCTTGGTCTTGCGACGGCTGAGCTGCTGGCCGCACGCGGCTGGCGGCTGGGCCTCCTCGATCGTGACGCCGCGCGCCTTGCAGCAGCCGCTACCGACCTGCGCGCCAGGGGCAGCCCGCTCTGCGAAATCTATGCGCTTGATACGACGGACGAAGCGCACGTGAAATCCGCGGTCGACGATTTCGCGGCGCGTTGCGGCGGGCTCGATTTCGCGATGAATTCTGCCGGCGTCGCCGTCGCGGGCGGCATGATCGAGACACCGGCGGCGGACTGGGACTGGATCATGAACATCAATGTGCTGGGCGTCGCGCATTCCTGCCGCGCCGAGCTGCCGCACCTGGTCGCCTCGGGTGGCGGCATTATCATCAACATCGCGAGCGCGGCGAGTTTCGCCTGCAGCGGCCAGATGAGCGCCTACAACGCTTCGAAAGCTGCCGTCGTCGCGCTATCGGAAACGCTGTACCAGGAATTCGCGGATCACAATGTTCATGTCGCCGCTGCAATGCCTGGATTTTTCAAGACACGGCTGATGGACCACGCACGGGCACCGGCCGCTGCGGCGGGATTCGCGCAGAAAATGATGCACGCGTCCAACCTCGAGGCCGACGAAGTGGCGCTCGAGATCGTCTCGCGCGCGGCGGCCGGTGCGACGCACATCGTGCTGCCAGGGCGCTATCGCTGGCTTTGGCGCTTCAAACGGCTGGCGCCGCACACGTATTTGCGCTGGATGGTGTCACTGCAGAGGCGTTCCGTTGCCCGTGCTGCGGCGCGCCGCCAGGGGAAATAAGGCTGCCATGTATTTGCCAATGAAATTGCCGCACATCGTCGCGGGCACCGCATTCCTCGGCAACATTGCAACCGGGCTCTTCTGGCACTTCCGTGCGATGCGCGCGCGCGATCCGCGGCTGCTCGTGGTGATGATCCTGAAACCCGTGCTCTGAGCGCCGGGCACATTGTTTTTTATTTGAGGGAGCGCAGCGCTCCGAGCGTCTCCAGGCGCAGCGCGTCGATCGCCTCATCGATGCGGCGATACGCTTCGTCATCCTCGACGAGGTCGGCCGCGTCGGCCTGCCAGACGGTCCTCAATTCACCGGCATCCCGGATGACAGCCACGGGCATCAATGCAGCAAGGTCATTGATCGTCAGCATGTCGGCCCAGCCCATGCGCGGGTCCCCGCGCTGGTCGCCCTCGGCGAAGTGGGCGTAAAAGATGATCTGCTGAAGCGAGCCGATCTCGGTGAGCAGTTCGAAGCCCGCAGCCCGGATATTGCGGTTTCGCTCGGTTTGCTCATTACGCCAGGTGTTGTAACCGAGCGCTGACAGCGCAATAACGAGGCTGATGAGCGCCACCATGTTGTTGCGGAGCTGGTCGCGCAAGTCCGTCATGGGTCGATGTTAGCGCAGCCTTCAAGGCGCTGGTATTCTCCCGACAACCGGGGAGATCAATGGCCAGGCTCGAGGACGATCAGAACCATGGACTCCCGCCGCCGCCCGCCGCCACGCGGCGCGGCGCGAATCCGTGGAGGCTTTCCGAGACGGCGAGCAAGCCGGAACAACGGCAGGATTCGATCGGCCCGGAGCTGCTCGCGGATCTGATGAAGAAGGCGCCCGCGGACGACGCTCACACGAAAGTGCAAGAGTCGCCACAGGCCGCTGCGGCACGCGCGCGGCCCGGATTGATGCCATTCGTCGTCGTGGGAGTGGTCTTCATCATCGTGATGCGCATCTTTTTCCAGACACGCGGGGGCGGCGACTGGACTCGATTTATCGGACCGCTGTTTGTGATCGCATTCATCGTGCACGCCTTGTGGAGACTACGTCAGCGCCGCGAGTCGAAGAAATCCGGACCGGGGTGAGCGGCCGCTTCCAGACCAGCGCTTGATTGTTGGCCGGCATGCGATGGTCGGCCTGCAGCGCGAAGCCGATGCCGCACGCCAGCTTATCCACCGCCTCGAATTCGCGAATTCCGCTTTCCGGATCCCGCGCGCGCAGCATCTTGTCAAAGGACGCATTGCTCTCCGAGGTATACGTACCCGCATAACGGAATGGGCCATAGATCACGAGCACGGCGCCGGGTTTCAGAATCGCCGGAAGATTGGCGAAGAAAGCCTCGACTTGACGCCAGCTCATGATGTGCAGGGTGTTCGCCGTGAATACGCCGTCCATGCGCCGCACGTCCCAGGGTGGCTGCGTGACGTCGAGCGGAACCGGCGCACGCAGGTTCTTCGGCCCCTCATTGACGATGCGCTTGCGCAGGCCCGGCATTTCATTGGCTCGCTCGCTCGGCTGCCAGACGATCCAGGGCATTTCATTCGCGAAATGCACCGCATGCTGGCCGGTGCCGCTGCCGATCTCAAGAATGTCCTTGCAACCTGCGAAGGCCTCGCGCAGGACCTCGAGTATCGGTTCCTTGTTGCGCTCGCAGGCGTCCGAGTACGGAAGCATCGGGAGAGTATCGCGCGATTGCGTATCAGGCGAGGGCGAGGGCCCAGGCCGAAGCCAGCAGTACAATGGCCGCGAGCCCGGCTGCCCATTGAATGCCCGTACGCCCAGGTGGCGGCAGCGGCAGCATCGCGCAGATTGCGCCGATGCCGGCTCCGACCACGAACCCCGCCAGGTGCGCGAGCAGGTCGGTGTTCTCGCCGCCGGTACCCGTGAATGCGAGAAGTGCGATACCGCCGATCAGCGGGGCGGTCCTGCGCATCCACGGCGACCAGTTCCTCATGTGCCGGCGCCAGCCATAGGCTGCGACCAGCCCGAGCGCCGTGAACACGGCCGTGGATGCGCCCAGCAGCTGGTGATTGGGCGGATGCAGCATCGCGTCGGCGCCGTAGGCGATGCTGCCGCCCAGCAGGATCAGGAGCCAGGCGATTCCTGGCCCGAGCAGGCGTGCCGCGGGATAGCCGAATAGCGCGCCGAAGGCGAGATTGGACAGCAGGTGCAGCAGGTCGGCGTGCAGCGTCAGAGCGGTCAGCACGCGCCAGGCTTCGCCGCGCTCCAGGAAGCCAGCGTCCAGCACACCCGCGGCGTGCCAGTTGTGCCCGCCCAAGTGCACACCCGCGGTGATCGTGATCGCGATCAGGACCAGCGCATAACCGTACACGCCGTAAAGGGCGTGGGGGTGGATCGGCCAGACCACGGGCGCTGCGGGCGGGCGGCGGTTCTCGCGCAGGTAATGCTGAAGTTCAAATGCCGCGCGGGCGTGATCGGCGGGCAGGACCCAGAGACTCGACCCTTCTGCCGTCGTGCGCCGCTCGTAGGGGATACCGGCGGAATCCAGCACCAGCGCCCAGTCGGCGCAGGCAGAAGGCGGCAGCTCGCTGGTCAGGGCTATCAATGGCACGGGAACCGTGAACATGGCCGAATGGTCTTTCTACATGGTGCCTAACGGAAAGGTATCAACTAAAGTAGCGCCCATGTACGCAGAGAAGCGCGAGCAGGCCCCGGAACGGGACGAGCAACTCGGCCGCTGGATACTCGGCGGGCTGGTCCTGATCGCGGTTGCCGCCGGCATCTGGTACTGGCAGAAGCGCCAGTCAGCCGAAGACGTGCTGCCCGTCACCGACGAGACGATCGCGACCGACGAGCCGCAGATCCTCAATCCCATCGATTCCACTGCAGATGACGGCACAGGCATGTCGGCCGCGGACCGGATCGCGGCACTGGTCGGAGCGCCGCGCTTTGCGGCCCTGTTTGTCACCGATGACATCGTACGGCGCATCGTCGCAACCGTGGACAACCTGCCGCGCCAGAAAATTGCGATTCAACTTTCGCCGGCCAAGCCACCGGCAGGCAGCTTCATCACGGCGGGCGGCGAGGATCAGCTGGTTCTCGGCGCGGCCAACTTCGAGCGTTACATGCCCTGGATCGAGTTCGTCGATTCGCTCGACCCGGACGCGACTTTCGAGTTGTACCGGCGCGTGTATCCGCAATTCCAGGCGGCTTACGAGAGTCTCGGCAACCCGAAAGGCTATTTCAACGACCGCGTGATCGAAGTCATCGATCACCTGCTCGCGACGCCGGAGCCGCCGGAAACGATTGCCCTCACGCGGCCCAACGTGCTTTACGAATTCGCCGATCCCGCACTCGAAGCGCAGTCAGCGGGGCGCAAATTATTGCTACGCATGGGTCCGGGCAATGCCGCGCGGGTCAAGATGAAGCTCCGCGACATGCGCGACCGGATCGCAGCGCGCAAGGGCTGACAAGCAACTTGGTGCCGGGTCGCAAGTTCGTAATCTAGCATCAGCGCGAAACGCGAACTTGCGACCCGGCACCAAGTGTTCCAAGTGTTCCAAGTGTTAGCCACACACCCTCGCGGCGCGGATCGGCCGCGCCTTCGTTGCGGCCGTCGTCGTGCAAGACGACGCCGTGCAGTCCCGATTCTTCGCCGCGACCGGGCTTGACGGTGATGCCGCGCGACGCGAGACCGGCGACAACGGCCGGTGAAAGTTTCGCTGCCTCGCCAAAATAGTCGTTACCCCGTGCGACCAGATTCGGCAGGTCGATCGCCTGTCGCAGCGTCAGCTTCCAGGCCAACAGCCCGACAATGGTCTTGGCGTTGTAGGCGAGGATCGCCGTGCCACCCGGCGAGCCGAGCGCTGCAACCACATGCCGGTCGTGATCGAGCACGATGACCGGCGCCATGGAGGAGCGCGGGCGTTTGCCGCCTGCGACAGCATTTGCGACCGGTTGCCCGTCGATCACCGGACGATATGAGAAATCCGTGAGCTGGTTGTTCAGCAGGAAGCCACCAACGGCGCGCCCGGAGCCGAACAGCGATTCAACCGTGGTCGTCATCGAGGCCACATTGCCTGCGGCATCCACCACCACATAGTGCGAAGTACCTGCCGCTTCGTTAGAGGCATCCGTCCCTCGTTGGATCGGCGCTGGTTGACCTGGAGCCGGGGCCGCACCAGCGACTGCGCCGATCAACGAGATCCGACGCGCAACGTAGTCAGGGTCGAGCAATCCAGCAACAGGCACATCGATGAACGCAGGATCGGCGACAAACTGATCGCGATCTGCGTACATCAGGCGGCTCGCCTCGGCGAACAAGAACCACGCCTGCGGATCGTCTGGCCCGCGCGATGCAATATCGGTGCGATCGAGCAGGGCAAGGAGCTGCAGCAGAGAAACGCCGGATGAAGGCGGCGGCGGCACACAGACGATGTATACGAGATACGGCCCGCACAGCGGATCGCTGATGCCCGGATGATAGTTTTCGAAATCGCTGGCCGCCAGCGTGCCGGGCCGCGGTTCGGCATGCGTTCGCGCGATGATGGCGTTCGACAACGGTGGCTCAAGCAATGCGCGCGGGCCCTTTGCCGCAATCTGCCGCAGTGTTCCGGCATAAGCGGCATTCGTCAGATGATCGCCCGCCTGCACCGGACTGCCATCGGCGCGCGAGAACAGCGTGCGCACATCGGGCTCGGCAGCCTGCGAGGCCGTGCTGTTTGCAAAGCGCGCGAGCCGTTGTGGGACGGCGAATCCCGATTCCGCTGCGCGGATCGCAGGCTCGAACAGGCGCTGCCATGGCAGCGCGCCATGGCGTGCATGCGCGGCGCCCAGCATCGCGATCGCCGCCGGCACGCCGGTCGATCGCCCGGAGAGCACGGCATCGTCATAGGAGAGCGGTTCGCCCTTCTCATCGAGGAACGTCCCGGGTGTTGCGCCCGTGGGCGCGACCTCACGTCCGTCGAAAGCGGTGATCGCACCGCTCGCTGCGTCGTAATAAAGCAGGAACGCGCCACCGCCCAGGCCCGAACTCTGCGGTTCGACGAGACCGAGCATCGACTGCACGGCGACCGCGGCGTCTGCCGCGCTTCCGCCGGCAGCCAGGATTTCCAGACCCGCATCCACCGCGAGCGGATTTGCGGCGGCGATTCCAGCTTCGCGGACTGCACGCGCTTCATCCTGCGCGGGTATTTGCGCACAGGCCGCAAGCGATGCCGCAACAAGTGGCAGCAGCAGGCGAATGGCGGGATTCATTCAGCCTCGAGCGGCTGCGGAACAGCCTGCCAGCCCGCATCGCGTGCCGCGACCTCGGCCGCTGCATCCAGGGGCTCGCCGTCGATCGCGGCGTCAACAGCCCGCAGCACCGCCATTGGCATGACGGTGACTTCGTGTGATCCGATTTCGCCAGGCGCCGCCGCGATGAACAGTGGCAGCTGCCATTCGTCGCCCAAATGGCAAGCGAGTCCCGCGAATGGTGCTTCATGCTGCAGGCGGAATGTCCGGCAGTACGCGCCGCTGCGATCAATAAAACTCGAGCCGACGCGCACGTCGCCCGTGCCAGTATCGCCGCCGAGTTGTCCGTCCAGTGCCCAGGCGAGTTCGCCACGCGCGACGAGCCCGGATTCCGATTCGGTGTAGGGCGCATCAGCGCCGCTCAGCGCAAATTTTCCAACTGCCACGCCGAGTGCGAGCACTGCCGCGGGCACGAGCCACTGCGGAAGTTGAAATTGCGGCGCGGCCGCCTCCGGTGGCGCGACTGTCTGGGCTTGTGGCGGGACGACCTCTTCGCGCGGCGCGGAAACCGCCGGCTTCACCGCTGCCTTCACTCGCCGGGCTGGCGCTGCTTGCGACGCGGCCTGTCCAGGCTTTCGCGCCGAACGGTGCTCCAGAGCGATGCGCGCAATCCCCGGATCCCGTTCAATGGCTGCCTCAATCTCGGCGCGCGCGACAAGATCGAGCTCGCCGTCGAAGTACGCCTGCAGCAATTCGTCGGACAACTTCATCGTGGTTCGTCGCCAATCAAGGACTTGCGTGTTGGCAACGGCTGAGGATAGCAGGAACCGCGCGCCCACCCGCGGCTGCGCGGAGGATGTTTCAATTCTTGTCAGGAGGAGTAATCTTTGGCCGTGAACAAGCTGTAGGAGGATCCTGCCAATGCACGACGAGCTGACCACGCTGCCCGGTGTCGGGCCCGCCATCGCGGCGGATCTCCGACACCTCGGCATTAACTCGATCCGGGAACTCGCCGAATCAAACCCGGCACAGCTCTACGCCCGACTCCGCAATATCACCGGCCACGAACAGGAACCTTGCCTGCTCTATACATTTCGCTGCGCGACCTACGCGGCGCGCACGCCGGAGCCGCAGCAGGAACTGTTGAAGTGGTGGAACTGGAAAGACCGCCGCCTCGAGGACTGACGAGCGACGTCCCCCCGCATTTGAGTAGCGGTCAGGTTTAGAGTCTAGCCCCGGTCAGGAGGTTGGACGTGAAGAAGCGATTCAGCGAAGAGCAGAGCATCGGGTTGCTCAAGGAAGCCGATCAGGGCGTGCCGGTGAAGGAGCTGTGCCGCAAGCGTGGCTTCTCGGAGGCGAGCTTTTACCTGTGGCGTGGCAAGTTCGGCGGCATGGA
>SHZN01000079.1 GCA_009692245.1 Gammaproteobacteria bacterium | reverse complement strand
GACGCCTGCATTGCCGGATCCGGCCATCTTGCTGGCGGAAGCCTGCCAGCTCCCTGACAACGACATCACGGTACCGGACAGCTCGACCGCCTCGGAAGCCGAGATGCTGGAAGCGCAGGCTGCGGTGCGTGCGTACGACGCGGGGATCACGGCGTATACGGGATGTCTAGCCGATGCAGAATCAAGGCTGGCGGCGCGGCACGCTGAATTGATCGGAGCGCTCGGCATCGCGCGAGCTGACCTGAATGACTCCGTCGTGGCCCGCGCCGAGCAAGTGGTCGCCTCGTTCAACGAGGCACTCAAGAAGTACCGCGAACGCGGCATCACGCCAGCCCGCATCAGAAATACTGCAACGAAACGCGAATTGGAATTTTGCTACCCGAAGCGAATGCTCAGGACCAATGTCAATGTTGTCGTGAGCATTTCTGAGATTGGCCAGTTGACCGATATTGAATTGCCGCCGGCGGTGAGTGCGGAAATTCAGGCCGCCGTCCGCTGTGTCGTCAAAAAATGGTTTTCGATCCCGCCACTTACAATGGAATTCCAGTTTCCAGTACTGCGACGATGCCGTTCAAGTTTGGCCTGAGCGATAGCGACTTGGCTGAACAAGTGGTACCTCCGACAATTCTGAGTCAGCGGGACGAGATTGCCGCCGCCCACGACAAATGCCTGCCGGCAGATTTGCATGAGGGCGGGAGCGTCGAGCTTGCCCTCACAATAAGTCGAACTGGTCGCGTCGTTGCCGTACGAACTGCCATCAGCAGTGGATCGGACAAGGTCGATCAGGTCGCGGCGTGTGTGGCTAGAACCCTGCGATATACTCGCCCCAGGTATCGCGGGCAGGTGGTCGAAATGGGCGGAATCGTGTCGAAAGTACGAGTCACACCACGCGCTCAGGATCGTCCTGCAGCCACGGAATAGGATCGTGGAGCGGATAACGGTCCTGGACGTTGACAGAAGTCCAGCGCTCAGCGTTTCCCCTTCTCCACCGCCGGCACTGTCTGCAAGTACGCCCAGATCGCCTTCAGTTCGGCATCGCTCATCTGCCCGTAGGCTTTCCAGGGCATGTACCCGGAAAGTTCCCTGCCGTCCTTGCGCTTGCCCTCGCGCAACGCGCGGATGAAATCGGCTTCGGTCCAGTCTTTCAGTCCGGTCTCGTGCGGGGTCAGGTTCGCGACGATGGGCATGTTCGGATCGCCCTGGATCTTTCCGCCCGACAGATTGGCGCCGTGGCAACCGCGGCACACCTGAACGATGTGTTCACCGTATGCCGCGGTCGGCGCGGATTCCGGCGGTTCGACGGCGTGCGCTTTTTGGTGGTCGACATTGAATGCCACGAGGGCCGACGAGTCGAACGCCATGACGAAAGTGAACACGGGTCCGAACTTGACGAGCCCCAGGTCGCGATCTACGGGCGCCAGGCTCCTGATGTACGCGACGATATCCGAGAGTTCGTGATCGGACAGGTTGGCGAATTCGATGGCAGGCATCGACGAGCTGCGGCCACCCTTGCGTAACCCGTGCCGGACGGCATGATCCCAGTCGGATGCCGTATATTCGCGCGTGACGCTGCCCGACCCGGTCGTGAGGTTGGGCGCAACCCAGCGCCCCAGGATCGGTTCGTCGATGATGACGCCGCCGCCGAAATCCTTGTCGTGACAGCCCGTGCATCCGACGCGGCTCTCGACCAGGTGTTGACCATTGGCTATCGCCCGCGCGAGCGACACTGTTTCGTCTTCGCCAAGCGGAAAGGGGATCGGGAACTTGGCGTCGTGTGCCAGCCACTGCTTGTCGTAGCGGCTCCCGGCCATCCACCAGGCCACTCCATAGGCAAGGATTGCGATACCTACGATCCCAACGACCAACCAACCCAGAATCTGCAGCAGCTTCTTCATTTAAATAACCTTCCTCAGGCAAGCTGACTTAGCCTTGGTCGTCCGGAAACTCCTTGTCGAGAATGCGCACCAGCTCCTCATCCACACGGTTACGGAACATTGCGAGCAGAAAGCCGAGCGTCGCCTCGATGACGATCACATCCTTGCCGATCGTCACAGTGCCGTTGACATTCGGGTGTTCGATCGAAAGCACCTCGCCCTGCCAGCTGCATTCCGCGTCGAATTTCTGTGCGAGTACCTTGGCCATGCGGTTGACGCGTTCGCGCGCGGCCTGGGGCGTCAATTCATGCGAGCGTTGCAGGTGGATGCGGCTCATCGGCGGAGTATAGCGACGCTTATGCGCGACCGATCGCGCGCCAGCCGATGTCGCGGCGGTACTGCATTCCGCGCCAGCTCAAGCGGCCGACCAGCGCGTAGGCGGCCCGCTGCGCGTCGGCGACGCCCGTGCCAAGACCGACGGCGCACAGAACGCGCCCGCCCGCCGTCAGCACGCGTGTGCCATCGAAGCGCGTGCCCGCGTGAAAAACCTTGCCGTCCGACGCAGTCGCTTCATCGAGACCCGCAATCGCATCGCCCAGGCGTACGTCATCCGGATAGCCTTCCGCCGCCAGCACGACACCGACGGCGGCTCGAGCGTCCCAGGTCGCCTTGACCTCGTGCAACCGGCACGCGAGCGCCGCCTCGCATAGATCAACGAGGTCGCTCGAAAGTCGCGCCATGATCGGCTGTGTCTCCGGATCACCGAAGCGGCAATTGAACTCGAGCACATTGGGCGTTCCGTCCGGCGCGATCATCAGGCCCGCGTACAAAAAGCCGGTATAGGGCGTGCCTTCGGCCGCGAGCCCGCGCACGGTGGGCCAGATCACGTCGCGCATGATGCGTTCGTGCATCGCGGGCGTGACGACCGGCGCCGGCGAGTACGCGCCCATGCCGCCGGTGTTCGGGCCGCGGTCGCCGTCCAGCAACCGCTTGTGATCCTGCGAAGTCGCGAGCGGCAACACATGCTCGCCATCCACCATCACGATGAAGCTCGCTTCTTCGCCCTCCAGGAATTCCTCGACCACGACCACGCGGCCGGCCGCGCCGAAGGCGCCTGCGAACATCTGCCTGACCGCCGCGATTGCCTCATCGGCGGTCGCAGCGATCACGACGCCCTTGCCGGCCGCAAGACCGTCGGCTTTGACGACGATCGGTGGCCGCTGCGCGCGAATTACCGCCGGATCAAAGTTCTCGTCCGTGAAGATCGAATAACGCGCACTCGGGATGCCATGTCGCGTAAGGAATTCCTTCGCATAGCGCTTGCTGCCTTCGAGCTGCGCGGCCGCCCTGACCGGCCCGAAGCAGGCGAGGCCCGCCGCCCGGAATGCATCCACGACGCCGGCCACCAGTGGACCCTCGGGCCCGACCACGGTGAGATGGATGCCCTCGGAGCGCGCGAGGCCGACAAGTCCTGCAATGTCGGACGTTGCGACCGCTGCATTCCGGCATTTTGGTTCGGCGGCCGTGCCTGCATTGCCCGGGGCGATGATCACTTCTCCGACGCGCGGAGATTGTGCGAACTTCCAGGCCAGCGCATGCTCGCGACCGCCGCCGCCGATGACCAGCACCTTCATCATCAGTGTCTGAAGTGCCGCATGCCGGTGAAAACCATCGCGATGTCGCATTCGTCGGCCGCTGCAATCACCTCGGCGTCGCGCTGCGATCCGCCGGGCTGGATCACGGCCCGCACACCGAGTTCGGCCGCCGTATCCAGGCCGTCGCGGAACGGAAAGAAGGCGTCGGAAGCCATCACGCTGCCATCAACAGCAAGGCCTGCGTCGGCGGCCTTGATCGCGGCGATGCGCGTCGAGATCACGCGGCTCGTCTGCCCGGCGCCGACACCGATCGTCATGCCATCGCGCGCAAATACGATCGCATTCGATTTCACGAACTTGCAGATGCGCCAGGCGAACAGCAGGTCCGCGAGTTCGATTGCACTGGGCGCGCGATGGGTTACGGTCTTGAGCGCGCCGGCATCGATCATGCCGTCGTCACGGGACTGCAGCAGCAAGCCACCGGTCACCGAGCGCAGTTCGGGTGTGGCCGCAGCCTGGACCGCGAGATTGCCGACCTCCAGCGCGCGAATATTGGGTTTTGCGGCCAGCAGCGCCCGCGCTTCGGGCCCAATCACCGGCGCCAGGATGACCTCGACGAATTGGCGCCCCAGGATTGCAGCGGCCGTCGCAGCGTCCAGTGGGCGATTGAAGGCGATGACGCCGCCAAATGCGGATGTCGGATCGGTCTCATAGGCGCGTTGATACGCGTCCTGCGGGTCGGACGCGAGTGCCGCGCCGCAGGGATTTGCGTGTTTCACGATTACGCAGGCGGGGCTGTCAAACTGGCGAACGCATTCGAGTGCCGTGTCTGCATCCGCAATGTTATTGAACGAGAGCTCCTTGCCCTGCAGCTGGGTTGCTGTTGCAATGCCAGCACCATTGGCCTGGGGATCAATGTAGAAGGCGGCCATCTGATGCGGATTCTCGCCATAGCGCAGGTCCTGCCTTTTCCGGAAGCCCAGTGTCAACGAATCCGGAAATGCGGATCCAGGCTGCTGCTGCCGCAGCCAGGTCGCGACCATGGCGTCGTACTGCGCCGTGTGCGCGAAGGCTTTGGTGGCCAGGCGCTGCCGTGTCGCGTCGGAGACGGCGCCTGTGTGCAACTCACCTAGCACACCGCGGTAGTCCGCGGGATCGACCAGCACGGTCACGCGTTCATGATTCTTGGCCGCGGCCCGCAGCATTGCCGGCCCGCCGACGTCGATATTCTCGACGGCATCCGCGTAGCTGCAGCCCGGCCGCGCGATCGTCGCGGCAAACGGATAGAGATTGACGACCAGCAGATCGATGGGGCGGATGCCGTGCTCGTGCATGACGGCATCATCGAGTCCACTGCGTCCGAGCAGTGCGCCGTGCACTTTCGGGTGCAAGGTCTTGACGCGCCCGTCCATGATTTCCGGAAAGCCGGTCTCGGCGGCGACCTGGGTGACCGGAAGTCCGGAGGACGCCAATAGCCTGGCTGTTCCCCCGGTCGAGACGAGTTCGAATCCGAGATCCAGCAGTTCGCGCGCGAGTTCGACGATGCCGCTCTTGTCGGAAGCGCTCAGGAGCGCCAGCCGGGCTTGCCGGCGCATCGCCACGGTCAGGCGGACAGCCCGTATTCGCGCAATTTCTTGCGCAGGGTGCCGCGATTGATGCCGAGAATGGTCGCCGCGCGACTCTGGTTGCCAGCCGCGTAGTCCATCACCGCCTGGAACAGCGGCAATTCGACCTCACGCATGACGAGGTCATACAGACGGCCCGGCCGATGGCCATTGAGGCTGTCGAAATAGCTGCTGAGGGCTTGTTCTGTGTGGTTGCGCAGCGGTATTTCGCGCGCATGACCATTGAGCGGTCGGGAATAGGATGGACGGCGCGGTGCCTGCGCCCTGGTCTTCGCGGTCATTGCCAACTTGTCCCCGCCTGTCTCTGTACTTATCGTTCAGGCCGCACGGGCAGCCTGCCCGATGAAGCCTGACAGGAATGCGCCCGCGAGCGATAGCTGCTCTCTTGCGCTTCCAGTCGTCAACAGCTCGAGTGGCAAGTGTCCGCCTTCCAAATGCAGCCGGCAATACCAACCGAGATGCTTGCGCGCCACGCGGACACCATGTGACTCGCCGTAGAACGAGTAAAGGGCCTCGAGGTGCGAAAGCATGATATCACGGACCTCCGCGAGTGAAGGCGGCGCCAGTGTCGTTCCGCTCATTGCGGCAAGCACTTCCCTGAAAATCCACGGCCGGCCCTGGGCTGCGCGGCCAATCATCACGCCATCAGCACCGGTTTGTGCCAGCACCTTCAATGCCTTGGCGGGACAATCGATGTCGCCATTCACGAATACGGGGATGCCCACTTCCTGCTTGACGGCCGCGACGGTTTCGTATTCCGCATCGCCACTGAAGAAATCCTCACGGGTCCGGCCGTGCACCGCGAGTGCAGCCACACCCAGGTCTTCGGCCAGGCGTGCGATTGCGACCGCATTGCGGTTGCCGCGATCCCAGCCCGTGCGCATCTTGAGCGTGACCGGGACACCGGCGGCCGCGACAACCTGAGTGAGAATTGCGCGCACCAGTGGCTGGTCGCGCATCAATGCGGAACCCGCTGCGTGATTGCAGACCTTCTTGGCCGGACAACCGAGATTGATGTCGATGATCTGGGCGCCAAGCTCGACATTGCGAATGGCCGCGTCAGCCATCATTCCTGGTTCGCCACCGGCAATCTGCACGATTCGCGGTTCCGGCTCGTCGCGATGTATCAGACGATTCCGCGATTTGGACGTATTCCAGAGCCGGATGTCGGAGGTCACCATTTCGGTGGCCGCGATCGCGGCGCCCATGCGTCGGCACAGCCTGCGGAATGGCTGATCGGTCACACCGGCCATCGGTGCGAGCGCGAGCGGCGCCTCCAGTTCATGGGGTCCGATCTTCATTGGGCGGCCGGCCGTGCCTCATTGGCGCAATGCACGCCGTCGCTCATCGACAGGCAGACATCCATTTCGAATCCGACCGCATCCTTTCCGGGGTCGACGATCCGGACTTCTGCATCGGCACGCTGTCCCGGCTCCAGCAGGTTTCCAGCGCCGGTTCCGGGCAGGTAATCAACCGGTGCGATGTCGCGTACTCCGACCGTCGTACCGAAACGATCCTGCAATGCCAGACGCAACAGCGGGTAGGGCTGGGCGTAGTTGGCCCGGTTCGCGATGCTCGCGCGCAATAGCAGGCGGCCGGCCTGCTTCGCATCACTCGCAGCACCCCATTGCCGAAGTTCATAGGAGGAGAGATCCGTCGGTGCCGGCATTGGCATGCCCACCAGCGAATAGACCTGCGCAAGCAGCGGACCGATTGCAGGATTGAGGATCAATTGGTCGCGCCCTGCGTGCACGACCTGGGCCACGAGGGCGAGCGTCAGGATCGCCGCGCCTATTGCCCAGGGCCAGCGGCGCGGTCCTTCTTCCGCATACGATTCATCAAAGTCAGGCGCGTTGATGGCGCTTTCGGCCGCGTCCTCTTCGAGACCCCTGCGCATCTCATCCGGTATCAGGATGCGCGGTGTCTCGAATGGGTCCGGCTGGATTTCGTCCGATGCATCGAGGACGAGGATCGGGTACTCGTCGGTGCGATCGAGATCGTTACGGCCGATCGTCAGCGAAGCAGCGATCGCGGCCGGGTCTATTGCCGGCGAGGGTGGCGACTTGCCTGTGCGCGCGGCCGCCACCATGTGCTGCAGTTTCGCGGCCGGCAACTCGACAAACAGCCGATCAAGATCCTCGATGCCGCCATCGAACTCGAATGACTGCTCCTCGGACGGAGTCTCAACGGCCTCGGGCGCGGTCGACAATTCGATGTTCTCGGTACCCGGCATCTCCTCGACCGTGATCGTGTCTTCCGGCGCCGGGGGGGACTCTTCGCTCAGATTTTCGAGCGCATTGAAGCTCGTCGAGCAGACGCCACAACGCACATTGCCCTGCGCAGCGCGCAGCGCGTCCGCAGTGACGCGAAAGACCGTCGCACAATCAGGACATTTGGTGTACACGCCTACTCCGCGCGCCGGTGGCCGATGAGGGCGATCCAGCCATCACGTCGGGCCGCCGTTTCGATATCAAACCACGGACTATAGGCATCTGCCACCTCCGCTGCCTGCGCATCGAGCAGGCCCGCCAGCAACAGAGTGCCGGTGGGGCAGAGCCTTGCCAGTTCAGGCGCCAATTGTTGCAGCGGGCCGGCGAGGATGTTGGCCAGCACCAGGTCAAAGGG
>SHZN01000078.1 GCA_009692245.1 Gammaproteobacteria bacterium | reverse complement strand
GCATGCAATTGCAGATGGCGAGCATCGATCACGCGATCTGGTTTCACCGTGACGTTCGCGTGGATGAGTGGCTGCTGTATGTGACTGACAGCCCGAGCGCCTCGGGTGCGCGC
Organism: Gammaproteobacteria bacterium; assembly: GCA_009692245.1. GTDB lineage: Bacteria > Pseudomonadota > Gammaproteobacteria > Steroidobacterales > Steroidobacteraceae > SCUD01. The sequence goes on along the minus strand of SHZN01000078.1, from coordinate 7,619 downwards.
GGCTTCGGACGCGGCGCGATCTACTCGCGAAATGGCACGCTGGTTGCGAGCGTCGCCCAGGAAGGCCTGATGCGCCAGCACAGCGAATGGACGAGCCAGGCGGGCCAGCAGAATTGATGTGCGCGCGTCACGCGCCCGGTTCGAGCACCTTGCCGGGATTCATGATGCCGAGCGGATCGATCGTCTTCTTGATGCTGTGCATCAGGGCAAGCGCCACCGGATCCTCGTAGCGCTGCAACTCCGCGACCTTCACTTGACCGATGCCGTGCTCGGCGCTGATGCTGCCGCCATATGCGGCCACCAGGTCGTGCACCGCGCGCCTGGCCTGGTCTGCGGCTGCCGTGAGTGAATGGTCTGCGGCATTGGCAGGACTCAGGTTGAAATGCAGATTGCCGTCGCCCAGGTGCCCGTAAGCGACCAATCGTGCTTGCGGCACGATTCGTGCGAGCAGCGCACGGCCCTCGTCGATGAATTGCGGCAGTCGCTGCGGCTCGACAGAAATATCGTGCTTGAGGCCGGCGCCTTCCTGGCGTTGTGCCTCGGGGATCGCCTCGCGCAGCCGCCACAGTGCCTCGCGCTGCGCCTCGGATGTGGCGGTCACGGCGTCAGCTGCACGACCAGTTGCGATTGCATCCGCCAGCACCGACTCGAAGCGAGCGGCCAGGTCGGAGTCAGCCTGTGGCAGCGAAATTTCCGCCAGCACGTACCAGGGAAATTGCGCGCCGAACGGATCGCGCGTTCCGTCGATGTGACGGCAGACGAACTCGAGTGCGATGCGCGGCAGGATCTCGAAAGTCGTGACAGCCGCGCCGAGCCCGCTCTTGAGCGCGGCCAGCAGGTCGAGTGCGGCGGCAGGCGATACCAGCGCGATCATTGCGGTCGCCATGCCAGCAGGTCTCGGGAACAGCTTGATGCAGGCGGCGGTTACGATGCCGAGTGTCCCTTCGGCGCCGATGAACAGTTGCTTGACGTCATAGCCGGTATTGTCCTTGCGGAGCGCCCGCAGCTGGTCAAGCACGCGGCCATCGGGGAGGACGACCTCGAGGCCCAGCACGAGATCGCGCATCATGCCGTAGCGCAGCACCGCCGTTCCGCCGGCATTCGTGGAGATGATGCCGCCAAGCGTGCAGGAGCCCTCCGAACCCAGCGACATCGGCAGCAGCCGGTTCGCCGCCGCTGCCGCTTCCTGCAGGGTCTCGAGCACACAGCCCGCGTCGGCAGTCAGCGAGTCATTCAATGCATCCACCGAACGGATGCGATTCATGCGGCGCAGCGAAACGACGATTTCGCTATTGCCCGGATGTGGCGTCGCTCCGCCGCAGTAACTCGTGTTGCCGCCCTGCGGTACGATTCCAATCTTGTGGTCCGCACAGTAGCGCACGAGTCGGACTACCTCGGCGGTGGACTGCGGCAGCGCAATCAATGGCGACTGCCCGCGATGAATCCCGCGAAAGTCGACTTCGAATGGCGCCCGATCCGCCTCGGATTCGAGGTAACCCTGCGGTCCGAGCAGATCCTTGATGGCCTGCAGGCAGGGGGAGGGAATGGCCTTCGCTGTGGAGTTCAACGGCGGCGCCGGATATCAGGCCAGCGGCGTGGCGCGGAGTGCCGCGATGCGCTCATCCAGCGGCGGGTGGCTCATGAAGAGCTTCCTGAATCCCTGGCCCATGCCCCCGGCGATCCCGAATGCCGCCATGCGGTCCGGCAGCGCGCCTGGTTGACTGCGCTTCAGCGCCTCGAGCGCGCCGATCATGTTGTCCCGGCCCGCGAGGCGCGCGCCGCCGGCGTCAGCACGGAATTCGCGATGCCGCGAGAACCACATGACGATCATGGTTGCGAGGAAAGAGAGCACGAGTTGAGCGACGATTGTCGAGATCCAGAATGCAGGCCCGTGGCCACGCTCATTGCGAAACACGACCTTGTCCACGACATTGCCGATCACGCGCGATGCGACGAATACAAAAGTATTCACCACGCCCTGGATCAGCGTCAGCGTGACCATGTCGCCATTCGCAACGTGGCTGATCTCGTGCCCGAGTACGGCCTCGACCTCCTGGCGGTTCATCCGGTTCATTAAGCCGGTGCTGACGGCGACAAGCGCACTGTTGCGCCTGGGGCCGGTCGCAAATGCATTTGGTTCAGGCGAGTCGAAATAGCCGACTTCCGGCATGCCGATGCCGGCCAGTTGTGCGTGGCGGCGCACAGTCTCGAGCAGCCAGGTTTCAGGTTCGTTGCGCGGCTGCCCGATGACCTGCACGCCCATCATCTTTCTTGCCATCCACTTCGAGATGGCAAGCGAGAAAAATGCACCCCCGAATCCGATCAGGGCGCCGGCGACTAGCAGCGAATTGAAATTGATGTCGTGCTGGTTCAGCCAGGGCTCGAGACCGAGCAGGCGCAAGCTGACGCTCGCGACCATCAGGATTGCGAAATTGGTGAGGACGAAAAGCAGGATTCTGTTCATGATTCGCCCAGATGGATGCGCCTGGCGGCCAATTCAAGTATTGGCCGGCGACCGCTGACCAGCAGTGGGAGTCTCATGGGCATCCTCCAGTGAGTTGATGCCCGTTTGACAGGCCGGATCAGTGACGGTTCCGGCGAGAGCATTCAGTAGTCGTCGCGGCCGCCGTAATCGTCGTCGTCATCGTCGTCGTCGTCTTCTTCGTCGTCGTCCTCATCCTCATCCTCATCCTCATCGTCCTTCTCGTCGTCCGATCCCGACCAACCCTCGGGTTCCTCGGTCAGCTCGAGGTCGAGTTCCTGCCAGGTCTCATAGTCGATCTCCTCGACGTCCCCGTCCTCGTACTGCAGCTCGATGAGCTCCGCGTCCTCGTCGACGGACAGGACCTGAAAGGTCTCTTCGTCCTCAAGACTCTTGTACCACTGGCCGGGTAACGGGTTGTGATCGCGGGCCATCAATCATCCTCGCTGCGGCTCACGCAGTGGCAATACGCTAAAGTCGTCCCGATATTACGGTCGCGGGCCAATCCGAAGCAACGTCGGGAACCGCTCCGGCATTGATTTTGGCTTGAGTGGGCCGCGGTAGCCCCCATGCAGGTACCCGGCATCGCCACCTTTTCATGGAGAGATCAAAATGACTCTTATTCGCTGGGAAGCGTTCAGGGAACTGGACGAATTCATCACTCGCTGTAACCCGTATTCCGTACGCCTGTCGGCGGGCCGGCCAGTTCCAGTGGAAGCTGGACAGCAGGCTGCAGCTACTTGGGCGCCTGCCGCCAACATTTCCGAGACCGATGCCGAATACATGATCAAGGCGGAACTGCCCGAAGTCAGCAAGGAGGACGTGAAGGTCACCGTGGACGACGGCGTGATCACGATCAGCGGGGAACGCCATGGCGACCTCGAGCGCAAGGACGAGAAGCTGCACCGGATCGAAAGCCTTTATGGCAGCTTTTCACGCAGTTTCCGCCTGCCGGAAGACGCCGACGTCGGCGCCATCCATGCCGAGAGCAAGAACGGCATCCTGAAGGTCCGTGTGCCGAAGCAGCCCGCAGCACGCCCAAGGACGGTTGAAGTACAGGTAAACTGAAGGAACCCCGGCGGCGGCGCCATAAGTGCCGCCGCCGACTGGCCGGGGCCAGGAGGTTCCATGGCGACGGAGTTTGACGAAATCCGGCGCAAGCTCCTGCAACAGAAGCAGGAACTGCTGACGCGTGCCGCAAAAGTCCACGCCGATATCATCCGTTCGTCAGGCCCGCTGGACAAGGATTTCGCCGAGCAGGTCGTCCAGATGGAGAATGACGCGGTGCTCGCCGGAATCGGCGAGGCGACCAAGCAGGAGCTTGCGCAGATCAACCGCGCGCTCGCTCAACTCGACCAGGGCACCTACGGCCACTGCAGTTCTTGCGGCCAGCCGATCGGCGCGCGCCGCATGCAGGCGCTGGCCTATTCTGATCTTTGCATCGCCTGCGCTGAAGCGGCGGGCTGATCACACCCAACCGGTCGCACGACCCATGCCCCAATACAAGGCACCCCTGCGTGAATTCCGCTTTGTGCTCCACGAGGTGCTGCGCGCCGAGCAGCATTACCGCAAGCTGGGTCGCGACGACGTCAACACTGAACTGATTGACAGCGTGCTCGACGAGTGCGCGCGATTTGCCGAGGACGTCGTCGCGCCGACCAATGAATCCGGTGACCGCATCGGCGTGTGCCGGACCGACGACGGACGCGTCGTGACACCACCTGGCTTCATCGAGGCCTACCGGCAATACGTCAACGACGGCTGGGCCGCGCTTTGTGGTCCGGCGGAATATGGCGGCCAGGGCCTGCCCGAGAGTTTTGGCGGCCCGATCGGCGAGATGCTGGTGTCGGCCAACATGGCCTGGAAGCTTTACAGCGGCCTGACGGACAGCGCGGTCCTCTGCGTGGAGAAGCACGCGAGCGAAGATTTGCGCCGCCTGTACCTGCCGAAGATGATCCGCGGCGTCTGGAGCGGCACGATGTGCCTGACTGAATCCCATGCCGGTACGGATCTCGGCATCATGCGCACGCGCGCCGAGCCGGATGGCCAGGGATCCTACCGGATCAATGGCACGAAGATCTTCATCACGAGCGGTGAGCACGATCTGGTTGAGAACATCGTGCACATGGTGCTGGCCAAGTTGCCCGATGCACCGGCCGGTTCGCGTGGCATCAGCCTGTTCCTGGTGCCCAAATTCCTGCCGGACGCGGAAGGCAAGCCCGGCGCCGCCAATGGCGTCAGCTGCGCAAGCGTCGAGCACAAGCTCGGCATCCATGCGTCCGCAACCTGCGTGATGAACTTCGAGAATTCGCGCGGCTGGCTGATCGGCGAACTGAATGGCGGACTCAAGTGCATGTTCACGATGATGAATCATGCGCGGCTGTGGGTCGGCCTGCAGGGGCTCGCGCAATGCGAACGTGCGTATCAGGTCGCGCTCGCCTACGCGCGCGAACGCCGGCAGGGCCGCAGTCCGGGTGGTGGCGGCAATGCCGGGGCGGATCCGATCATCGGTCACCCGGACGTGCGCCGCATGCTGCTGACCCAGAAAGCGCTGATCGAAGGCGGCCGCATACTGACCTATTTCGCCGGGATGCAGATGGACAAGGCGCTGCACGATCCCGATCCCGCGGCGCGCGAACACGCCGATGGCCTGCTCGCGATCCTGACGCCGGTGGTCAAGGGCTTTGTGACGGACATGTCGCTCGAGTGCACGAACCTGGCGATCCAGGTACACGGTGGCCACGGTTATGTGCGTGAGACCGGTGTCGAGCAGTACGCGCGCGATGCGCGAATCACTGCGATCTATGAGGGTGCGAATGGCATCCAGGCGCTCGATCTGCTGGGCCGCAAGGTGCTGGGTTCCGGTGGCGCGCTGGCGCGCCTGCTCGGCGGCGAAATCGGGAGCTTCTGCGAGCTTCTGCGAGCGTCTGCGGGCTCCGCGGAACTGGCCGAATTCGTCACGCGCCTGACGGGATTGCTGAAGGAATGGAGCGAAGCGACCGAGGGCATCGCCAGGCGCGCAGCCCGCGATCCCGACGAGATGGGCGCGGCCGCGATGGACTACCTGCAGTTCACGGGCTACCTGTGCCTCGCATGGTGCTGGGCCAGGGGCGCCGCAGTGTCTGTTACGGCGCTGCACCAGGGCGGTGCCGATACTGATTTCTACAAGGCGAAACTCGCGACTGCGCGATTCTATTTTACGCGCCTGCTGCCGCGGGCCGAAGCGCACCTCGACGCGCTCAGCGCCGGTGCGAAATCATTGATGGATCTTCCGGAAGGGCAATTCGACTTCTGAGTCGGCGTCAGCCCTGCCTCGCGAGCCCGCCCCGCAGAGACCAGAAATTACCACGCCCACCCGCTCGCAGCTGCTCCGCCGCCGCGCGGCTGCGGATGCCGTGCGCGCAAACCAGCAGGTAACGCAGTCGCGGGTCCAGGGTCGATGCAGCGTCCAGCAACCTGGGAAGCGGAATTGACTGATGCCCGCCGAGCGGCAATGGCGTTTGAGCGCATTCCTCAGGGTTGCGGATGTCGATGATGCGATAACCCTGTGCCGCGGCCTCGGCCAGCGGCAATGCGATTTCCAGTTCCGGGGTGGGCGCGGCCGCGTCAACCGACCTGATGCGCGCGCAGCGATCATTGCATTCACGGGCGCGCGGCGCGTTGAGCCGGCGCTGGCCGAGATCCAGCAGATCGACGAGCAGTATTTCGTCCCGCATCTGGCCCGGCAGGTCGAGCAGCAACTTCAGCACCTCCATGGCCTGCAGGCTGCCAAGCACGGCCGGTACCGGGCCGAGCACGCCACTTTCTGCGCAATTGCCGACGAGCCCGTCGCGCGTGGCCTCCGGCCATTGGCAACGCAGGCAGGAACCGCGGGCATCTGCGCGCACGACCTGGAGCTGTCCTTCATATTGGTAAACACTCGCGAGCACAGCAGGACGGCCGGTCAGTACCGCTGCGTCGTTGACCAGGAATTTCGTCGCGAAATTGTCGCTGCAGTCGACGACGACATTACCCAGCGCGACGATTTCCTTCGCATTGGCCGCGGTCAGGCGGACCGGCATCGGCCGCAGCCGGATTGTCGGGTTATATGCGGCCAGGCGCGCCGCAGCGGCACCGGCTTTCTGGCGTCCGACGTCATCCGGCGTGTAGAGCGGCTGTCGGTGCAGGTTTGCCGGATCGACTACATCATCATCGACGATGACGATCGTCCCGATGCCCGCGCCGGCAAGACCGGAGAGCACGGCGCAGCCAAGACCACCGGCCCCGATTACGATCACGGTCGATTGCGCAAGGCGCTGCTGCCCGGTCGTGCCGATCTCCGGCAACACGAGCTGACGGGAGTAATCGAAGTCGGGAACACGCGCCGCCTCGGCGCAGTGCGTGCAATTCACCCAGCCGCTGTCGCCGTCGGCGAAATGCTCCTTCTTCCAGATCGGCAGGCGATGCTTGATCTCGTCGATGATCTGCCGGCAGGCCGCGAACGCCTCTGCACGGTGGGCAGCCGCGACGCCGACCCAGACTGCGACTTCGCCGATCGCAAGCGCACCCAGCCGGTGCACGCAGCGGCCGCGCAAGGCGCCATGGCGTCGCAGGGCTTCGGCGACGATGTGTTCGCCCTCTACCTGAGCGAGTTCTTCGAATGCCTCGTATTCCAGCCTGCTGACGTCCCGGCCGTCATTCTGATTGCGGACCCGACCCTCAAACGCTGCGAAGCCGCCCGCGGCGGGATCGGCGAGTGCGGCGGAGAGCGCCGCAGGCTCGAGCGGCTCATGGGTAAATTCGAACGTGTTCATCCGCCGGCCACCGGTGGAATGAACACAACCTCGTCTCCATCAGCGAGTGGACAAGTCCAGTCCGTGAATGAGGCGTTGACGGCCACCTTGAGCTGGGACTGCGCCAGGCGGAAACCGTGCCGCGCCGCGAGTTCCGCGTACAGGGCTTCCGGCGTCTGCGCGGCCGTTTCGACCGTCTCAGTCTGGCGGCCCGCCTGCTCGCGCAGGAGCGCGTAATAGCGAAGATGGACACGGGCCATCAGGCGGACTCCTGCGCAGCGAGCGTTTGGCGAACCGCAGCGAGTTCTTCCGGCGTATTGGCATTGGCGAGTGCCGATGGACTCGCGGGCACCAGCAGGGCGACA
>SHZN01000077.1 GCA_009692245.1 Gammaproteobacteria bacterium | reverse complement strand
GGCCGCGCGCTCGTCGGGGTGAAGCTGCACCAGGCGGTTGTAGGCGCCGCGGAACTTGAATGAGCCCGTGCGCTGCAGGGACTCGACCTTGACCAGCACGCGGCCACCGGTCAGTTCGTCGAGCGGCGTGCCGGCAAGCAGCGGCGTGCGCCGCGCGATGCCTGCGAGTCTTTCGGCCGCGTCCTCCACGTCGCCGAAGGTCGGCAGGACGGCGGTATTCGGCTCATCATTCATCGGATTTCCATGCGGGCCGCCAGGTGCAGAAGCCTGCGGTATGGTACACGCCGACCCGGCAGTCTGGCGGTTCGTCGCATCGGCATGGCAGGACCGAATGTCAGCCAATAAGCTGGCAGGATGTTCAGATGCTGGCCTTGGAGCGTGCGCGACATGATCAAGTGGTTTCCGTGGGGCGCGACATTGCTGATCGTTGCATGTGCACCGTACGCGCAGGCGCCCGCCCAGGAGGTGCAGGCAACAGCGCCACGCATGGAGCTGGTCTGGCGGGTGGGAAATCTGGCCAATCCCGAGAGCGCTACGCTTTCCGCGGACAAAAGCTTCCTCTATGTCACGAATGTGAACGGCGAAGGGGATGCGAAGGACGGCAATGGCTTCATTGCGCGCGTTGCGACAGATGGCGTCGTGCTCGAGCGTGAATTTTCACGCGGCCTCCATGGACCGAAGGGCATCATGCTCGCTGGTGATGCGCTTTATGTCGCCGACATCGACCAGCTCGTCATTGTCGATGCAGGGTCAGGCGCGATCCGTCGGCGTGTTCCCGCGCCCGGTGCCAGGTTTCTCAACGATCTTGCCATTGCGCCAGACGGCCAGGTGCTGATTGCCGACTCTGAAACGCAACGCATCTACAGCGTCCGCGGCGACACGATTGCAGTGTGGCTGGAACACGACCTTCTAGGCAGCGTGAATGGCCTGTTGCCCGAGCCCGCGCGCCTTGTCGTCACGACGATGCAGGGACGGCTGCTGGCGGTCGACTATGCGACGCGCGAAATCACGGTGCTGGCGGAAGGCCTGGGCGACGCCGACGGTGTTTCGGCACTCGGTGATGGGCGCTATCTGGTCAGCGAATGGCCCGGGCTCATCCATGCTGTGTCGCCGAACGGATCTCACGCGACGATTCTCGACACCCGGGTGGAAAACCGCTACCTGAACGATTTCCTGTTGGTCGGCGACATGCTCTACCAGCCCCACTGGGAACCCAGCGAAATGAGCGCATATCGCATCGTGCGTTAGGGCGGTATCTTGTCCGGCGGCGCGCCACACGGCCGCACCCGATTTGGGGAAAGCAATGACATACACCGATCCGATCTGGTTGCCCTGTACGGCGATGGTGCTCGTCACCGCGCTCGTCTGGGTCAAGCTCTACGCTGACCGGCTGACCGAGATGCGCAGCAAGCGCATCGACCCGCAGGCGCTCTCGACGACGCGCGCGTCGGTGGGAAAGCTCGAGAACACGCAAGCCGCGGACAACTTCCGGAATCTCTTCGAAGTGCCGGTGCTGTTCTACGTGCTTTGTATTGCCATCGCGGTCAATGACGGTTCGACGCCGGACCTGGTCCGTGCAGCCTGGTTGTTTGTCGGCCTGCGTGCCCTGCACAGCCTGATCCACGTGAGCTACAACCGCGTCGTGCACCGATTCATTGTGTACGTGGCCAGCACGGTGCTCCTGTTCGGCATGTGGACTGTGTTCCTGCTGGGAATCATGCGATGAGCGATTTCGAGGGGCGCTGTCTGTGCGGCGCGGTGAAGTTCTCAGTCACGCCGCCGACGCTATTTTTCGCACATTGCCATTGCCAATACTGCCGCGAGGCACATGGGGCCGCCTTCGTCAGCTGGGTCGGCGCGGCGGAAGAGCGATTCCGATACCTGCCTGGTTCAAGCGAACCGCGCTGGTATCAATCCTCTGAGCAAAGCCGGCGGGGATTCTGCGAGACCTGCGGGACTACATTGTTCTTTGATTCGACACTTTGCCCCGGCGAGATCCATGTAACGCGAACCTCAATCCAGGGACCCATCGACCGTGAGCCGCAGTGCCACGTGTTCTATGACAAGCATGCGGCCTGGATCGATGGCGGTGACAAGCTGCCGCGCTACACGAGCGAAGAGCCCGGACTCAAGAAATATGAGTCGGTGCGCAAGCGGAAATCCTAAGTTCTGATCGCGGTCAATATTCCCTGCAGCAACCGCTCCGGGCTCGGCGGGCAGCCGGGCACAGCAGGCGGCCGACGAACTCGATGCTGTGAGCGCACGCAAGCCCCGCAATGCCGATCGCGCCCCAGGCCGCGAGCAGCACGACGCAGAAACTCAAGTTCATTGGTGGAACAATCTATGCGGTCTGCAGGTCATCGCGCAGCGTCCGGATCAGCCGCGGCAGTTCCGCGATCGGTTCCGAGCACTGGGGTCCCTGGCAGACATACGCGACCGTTCCTTCGCGCGCCCGCTTTGAGGCGAGCGCCTCCGGCAGGCCGCCGGCATCTGCCGGTATCGCGAAGACCATGCGGCGCGGCGCATAAAGCGTTGCGAGCGCGGTTGACCAGGCCGCGGCGTCAGCGGCATGGCCGCGAATCACGATGATTTCGCCGGGATCCAGCTGTTCATCCAGCGCATTGAGCATCGCCGTATGCGCCTGCGGAACGCGTTGCATGGAGGGGAAGCCGCCGCGCAGGGTCGCTTCCGCGGCATCGAGGTAGCGGGTGTCAGCCAGCAGCCAGCCGAGTCTTGCGAGTGCCATCGCAGCGACGCCATTTCCTGATGGCGTCGCCTCGTCGGCAAAGCCCTTCGGTCGATGCAGCGGCGGATCGAGGCCTTCCGCCGTGAACCAGAAGCCACCGCGTTTGCGATCCACGAATTTCGCCAGCAGCGCATCGGCAATGTCCTTCGCGAATGCAAGATCCTCGCTGCGCCAGCGTGCCTGCAGCAGTTCCAGCAGGCCGTCGAGCAGAAAGGCATGGTCGTCGAGATAGGCCGGAAAGCGCGCAACGCCATCTTTCCATACCGCGAACAACTGGCCGTCGCACCAGCAATTCCGGCGCAGGAAATCGACGGCGCCCGTCGCCGCCTCGACATGACTCGCTTCGCCGAGCAGGCGCCCGCTGATCGCGAGGCCGCGGATCATCAGCCCGTTCCAGCCGGCCAGCACCTTGTCGTCACGACCGGGCCGCACGCGCCGCTCGCGAATGGCCAGGAGGCGTGTGCGGCCGGAGTCAAGATGGGCGGTGACGACGGCAGGCTCCAGACCGAGTTCTTCTGCAATCTGTTCGATTGCGACGTAGCAGTGCAGGTGCCAGGTGCCCTCGAAGTTCGGCTCGCGGTCGAGGCCAAAGCGGCGAGCGAGCACACGGTACTCGTCAGGCTTCACAAGCGAATCGATCTCGGCAGGGTTCCAGACGTAGAAGCGCCCTTCGTGGCCCTCGGAATCGGCGTCCAGCGCCGAATAGAAACCGCCCTCCGGCGACTGCATCTCGCGCTTGACCCAGGCGGCCGTTTCATTGGCGATCCTGCGGAAGAAATCGTCGCCGGTCGCGACGGCTGCCTGCGCACAGAGCGCGAGCAGCGGGCCGTTGTCGTAGAGCATTTTCTCGAAGTGCGGAATCATCCACTGAGGATCGACGGAATAGCGGCAGAAACCGCCGCCGAGCTGGTCGTAGAGCCCGCCCTCGGCCATGCGTTTCAGCGTGAGCGTCGCCATGTAAAGCGCCTTGAGGTCCGGCGTAAGGCTCGATGACGTCGCCCGCCAGTCCCGCAGCAGCCGCTCGATGCTGGCGGGATGCGGAAATTTCGGCGCGCCGCCAAAGCCGCCGTATTGTTCGTCGAATCCCGCTTCCAGCTCGCTGCGGCAAGCCAGGAGTGGTTCGCCGGAGAGGCTAGCCCCCGGTTCCGCGCCGGGTGGCGCCATCTCGGTGAACACACCGCGCAGTGCCGAATTCTGGGAACGCACATTATCGCGGCTGTCGCGATAGAACGCCGCCACGCGCTCGAGCAGGTCGGCAAATGCCGGCATCCCGTAGCGAGCCTGCTTCGGGAAATAAGTGCCACCGAAATACGGGGTCAAATCGTCGGGTGCCAGGAACATCGTCAGCGGCCAGCCACCGCCGCGCTGCGCCAGCACCTGGTGGGCGATCTGGTAGACCTTGTCGAGATCGGGCCGTTCCTCGCGATCGACCTTGATGTTCACGAACAGCCGGTTCATCACATCGGCGGTCGCCGGGTCCTCGAAAGACTCGTGGGCCATCACATGACACCAATGACAGGCGGAATAGCCGATCGACAGCAGAATCGGGCGGTCCAGCTCCCTGGCCTTGTCCAGGGCCGCCGCGCCCCAGGGATACCAGTCCACCGGATTGGCCGCATGCTGCAGCAGATAAGGGCTGGTTTCGCCGGCCAGTCGGTTCCGCGGCGCTGCGTGAGGCTCGGCATGCATGTTGGTGCGGCCGTGGTCGGGTAGAATTCCAGCCACTATAACCACGGCGCCGCGTTCCCGCGAATGTCGAGCAACCCCGAAACCGACGAAACCGCAAGCGACGACTTGCGACCGCTCATGCTGAGGCCGCAGGAAGAGCGCCGCCTTCAGGCCGGGCACCTGTGGATCTTCTCGAATGAAGTCAACGTGGCCGCAACGCCGCTCACGGCCTTCACGCCGGGCGAGCACGTGCAGGTGCGTTCGAGCCACGACCGCTTCCTGGGCTATGCCTATGTCAATCCACGCACGCTGATCAGCGGGCGACTGCTGGGCCGCGATCCCGACTACCCACCGGGCAAGTCACTGCTGGTGCACCGCTTCAAGGTTGCGCTCGCCATGCGCCAACGGCTGTATACGGCACCTTTCTACCGGCTCGCATTCGGCGAGGCGGATCTGCTACCTGGACTCGTCGTTGATCGCTATGGCAGTGTGCTGGTCGCGCAGATCGGCACGGCCGGCATGGAGGCAATGAAGGGCGAGATACTCGACGCGTTGGTCAAGGTTGTCGATCCGACGGCAGTGCTCTGGAAGAACGATGCGTCCATCCGCGAACTGGAAGGTCTCGAGCGCTATGTGGAAACTGCGCTGGGTCAGGTTCCGGACATGGTCGAAGTGCCGGAGGGCGGCGTCGTGTTTCGCGTGCCGCTCGCCGCCGGCCAGAAAACCGGCTGGTACTTCGACCAGGCCGGCAATCGCGCGCTGTTCGCACGCCACGCCGCGGGTCAGCGCGTGCTGGATGTGTTCAGTTATGCGGGCAGTTTCGGCCTGCAAGCGGCGCGCGCGGGTGCTGCCGAAGTCGCCTGCGTTGATTCGTCGGCATCGGCGCTCGAGGCAGCCGCAGAGACAGCGGCGGCAAATGGCCTGGAGGCGGAATTGCTGAAAGGCGATGCCTTCGACATGCTCGAAGCGCTGCACGCGGATCACCGCAAGTTTGACCTGGTCGTCATCGATCCGCCGGCATTCATCAAGCGCAAGAAAGATCATCCGAAGGGCCTCGCTGCTTACCGGCGACTCAACCAGCTCGCGATGCAGATGCTGGATCGCGACGGGCTGTTGTTGTCCTGTTCCTGCTCATATCATCTGGCACCCGGTGAGCTGACCGACTCCGTGCAACGCGCCGCGCGCCACCTGGGGCGCTTCGCCCAGCTCATCGGGGTTGGCGCGCAGGCGCCGGATCATCCCGTGCACCCGGCCATCGAAGAGACCCGCTATCTCCGGGCTTTCCTGTTCCGGGTCGTCGATTCATGTTGATCTATCCGGAGATCGACCCGGTCGCGCTGCAGTGCGGGCCCGTCAAGATCCACTGGTACGGGCTCATGTACGTAGTCGGCTTCATCGCGGCCTGGTGGCTGGCGCGAAGGCGGAGCAAGGCGCCCGGTTCGACCTGGAAGCCGGTGGACGTGGACGACGTGATCTTCTTCGCAGCGATCGGTGTTATCGCCGGCGGGCGCCTGGGCTGGATATTCGTCTACGGCTTCGACCGGTTGGTGGCCGATCCACTGGCCATCCTCCGCGTCTGGGAAGGCGGCATGTCGTTCCACGGTGGGCTCGCGGGCGTCATGACCGCGGTCGCCTGGTTTGCGCAACGGCGCGGGCGGAAAATCGCGGACGTTTTCGATTTCACGGTGCCGCTGCCCGCGGTAGGACTATTCGCAGGCCGTATTGGAAACTTCATCAATGGCGAGTTGTGGGGCAAGCCGACCGACGTTCCCTGGGGATTCCTGGTTGGCGGCGACGTCCGGCATGCGACGCAACTCTATGAGGCGGCGCTCGAAGGCATCGTGCTGTTCACGCTCATCTGGTGGTTCACGTCGAAGCAGCGCCCGCGGCTCGCGCCCGCCGGGCTGTTCCTCGTCCTCTATGCCGCATTCCGGATTTTCGTCGAGTTGCTGCGGCTGCCGGATGCCAACATCGGCTATCTCGCCTTCGGTTGGCTGACGATGGGCCAGCTGCTTTCGCTTCCGATGATGATCGCCGGCCTTGGGATGCTCACCTGGGCCTTGCGAAAAAAACAGCGTTCCGGTAATTACGCCTGAGATGCGTTCCTATCTCGACTTGATGCGTCACGTGCGCGAACGCGGTGCCCGCAAGTCGGACCGCACCGGCACGGGCGTGCTGGCTGTTTTCGGGCACCAACTGCGATTCGACCTGGGCGCCGGGTTCCCGCTGGTGACGACCAAGCGCATCCACGTCAAGTCCATGATCGTCGAGTTGTTGTGGTTCCTGCGCGGCGAAACCAATGTGCGCTGGCTCAACGAGCGGGGGGTCACGATCTGGGACGAATGGGCCGACGAGCATGGCGAACTGGGACCGGTCTACGGCAAGCAGTGGCGCGCCTGGCCGACGGCCGATGGCCGCACGATCGACCAGGTCGCACGCGTGCTGGACCAGTTGCGCAACGACCCGGACTCGCGGCGGATCATCGTCAGCGCCTGGAATGTCGGCGAGCTGCCCAGGATGGCGCTCGCGCCCTGCCATGCGATGTTCCAGTTCTACGTCGCGGACAAGAAACTGTCCTGCCAGGTCTACCAGCGCAGCGTCGACATTTTTCTCGGCCTGCCGTTCAATATCGCATCCTTTGCGCTGCTGACCCATATCCTCGCGCAGCAGGCCGATCTCGGCGTCGGCGAGCTGATCTGGACCGGCGGCGACTGCCACCTGTACCTCAATCACCTCGAGCAGGCGGACCAGCAACTCGCGCGCGAGCCGCATCCCTTGCCGACACTGGCACTGAAGCGCCGGCCCGCCGATGTCGCGGCCTATGAGTTCGAGGACTTCCAGCTCATCGGCTACGAATACGATCCGGCCATCCGCGCGCCCATCGCCGTCTGAGGCCGGGTGAAATTCCCGCCGACCGCAGTCGTCGCGATGGCCGACAACGGCGTGATCGGCCGCGACAATGGCTTGCCTTGGCGGCTCCCGGACGACCTTCGGCGTTTCAAGTCAATTACGATCGGGCACACGGTGCTCATGGGCCGGCGCACGTTCGAAACGATCGGGCGTCCCTTGCCCGATCGGCGCAATCTCGTGCTGACACGCGACCGGAACTGGAGCGCGCCCGGCTGCGAGTCCGTCCATTCACCGGAAGAAGCGCTGGAGGCTGTCGGAGATACCGGGCAACTGTTCGTGATCGGCGGCGCGCAGGTCTATCTCGCCTGCTGGCCGTTCGTGAATCGCATCGAGCTCACTGAAGTGCACGCAGAAGTCGATGGCGATACGCGCCTGCGGGGCTTTCGTCGCGATGAGTGGATCGAGATTTCCCGCGAGGAGCACACAGCGGATGAACGGCATTCGCAGGCGTTCAGCTTAGTGACCCTTGAGCGGCGTTGAGGATATCCCGGACCAACTCCACCGCCCGCCAGCAATCTTCGTACGAGTTGTAGA
>SHZN01000076.1 GCA_009692245.1 Gammaproteobacteria bacterium | reverse complement strand
GCTTCCGCGCCAACTCAGCAATCCCGACCCCGGCTTCCCCTTCCTTCAAGATCGAAATGATCTGCGATTCCGTAAACCTCGACTTCTTCATGACTGCTCCCGTTAAGCCGGGAGAGTCTATTATCCGCTGTGTCCAGGACGGGGGAGCTGACGCTGGGATACGAAAGCCGGCCTGTTTGATGCCACCCTGGGTTACACCAAGACGGATGCCGACGAGGTTCGTTCCTATAACCGCTTCATAACCTTCGAATCCTATGCCTTCGATGCGACGACTGACTTCAACAATATGCAACTCTCACCGTCGACCTACGAAATTGAGGATCGCATGACCGCGACTCTCGGCTGGTCGAAGTATCTGTTTGGTGACAATCGCAGCAGTGCAAGCCTGGTCTATTTGGGGCACTCGGGACGCCATTATTCCTATACCTTTGGCAGTGGGAATGCCGCTTTTGGTGGCACATTCCTGGCCGACTTCGGCAGCGAAGGTGACAACCCCGGGTCGCAGCTGTTCTATGTGCCAACCGGTATTTCCGACCCGATCGTTACCGGCGACGCGGCTTTTCTCGCCAACCTCAACGGTTTCATCGATGGCAACAGCTGCCTGAAGGGACACCGCGGCTCGATCATCGGTCGAAACGCCTGCGAGACGGGCTCTACGAGCATCATCAACCTGCGACTCAGCCAGGAAGTCAGTCTCTGGAGTGACAAGAAGCTGGAGCTGATGCTGGATATCGAGAATTTCGGTAACCTGCTCAACGACGACTGGGGCCGCGTAGAGAACTACTCCTCACCGTCGAACGTGGCGCTCGCCAATGTTGCGATCGCGGGCGGACAGTATGTCTATTCGCCGATCTCGGGCTCGCAAGTCAGCCCGGAAACGATCGCGCCGGACGCAGCGATTGCCCGGCTACCCTCGGTATATCGGATCCAGTTTGGCGTGAGATTCCGCTTCTAGGATCAGATCTTCCTGCAAGGCAAAGGGGCAGCTTCGCTGCCCCTCTTTTCCTTGGGCGAAGTTGTTCAGCCAACCTTCCAGGTTCCCGGTCGGCAAGATCGCGTAATCGGACCCTTGGACCCCGCAGGCAGAAGACGTACTGTTCCCGGAAACGAATTCATCGGCGACGGAAACTGCACTTCCCTTGCGGAAAAAGGCCTGATTTGACCGCTAAAGCCTGATTTGACGGCCGCAGCCCCTGGCTGGTCTAATGCACGGCTCTTTTACGGGTAGCTTAGCCAGCGGAGTCCAGGTCATGTCCCAAGTCTGTCAGGTCACCGGCAAGCGGCCCAGGAGCGGCAACACGGTGTCGCACTCGAATGTCAGGAAGCGTCGGCGTTTCCTGCCGAATCTGCATACCCAGCGCTTCTGGGTCGAAAGCGAGGGTCGCTGGGTCAAGCTGCGTCTTTCGACCCGCGGCCTGCGCACGATCGAGAAGCGGGGCATCGATGTCGTGCTCGCGGAATTGCGCGCCGCCGGCACCCACGTCTGAGGAACCGACATGCGCGACAAGATCAAGCTCGTCTCATCGGCCGGAACCGGCCACTTCTATACGACCACCAAGAACAAGCGCCTGCATCCCGAGAAGATGGAGCTCAGCAAGTTCGATCCGGTGGTCCGCAAGCACGTGCCCTACAAGGAATCGAAGATCAAGTAGGTCGATTTTCCGCCGCCTGGGCGTGGATTTCATGACCAGCGCCTGAGGCGGGGCCAGCACGAATGCCAGAACTGCCGGAGGTAGAGACGACGCGCCGGGGCATCGAGCCCTGGCTCGTCGGCCACCGCATCGAGCAGGTCATCGTGCGCGACCGGCGCCTGCGCTGGCCTGTGCCCCGCGCCCTTCCCGCGCGACTTCGCGGATCCACGGTCAAGGCTGTTGGGCGGCGCGCGAAGTACCTTCTGATCGCCACCGATACCGGAACGGCGATCCTTCACTTGGGGATGTCCGGCAGCCTGCGCGTGATGGATGCGACGGTGCCGCCGCTGGCGCACGACCATGTCGACATCGTGCTCGACTCCGGGCGCTGCCTTCGATTCAACGATCCACGCCGATTCGGCTGCCTGCTGTTCACGACAGGCGATCCGCTGCGGCACCGACTGCTCGCAGACCTGGCCGTCGAGCCCCTGTCCCAGGAATTCGACAGCGATGCCCTGTGGCGCCATGCGCGGGGTCGGCGGACCTCGATCAAGGCCTTCATCATGGATTCCCGCTCCGTCGTCGGGGTCGGCAACATCTATGCAAGCGAGGCCCTGTTTCGCGCAGGCATCAGGCCCGGGCTTGCGGCAGGCAAGGTCAGCCGCGAACGCATGGCCATTCTCGTCATGAGAATCCGCGAGGTGTTGACCGAAGCGATCGGCGTCGGCGGCACGACACTCCGTGATTACGTGGACCCGTCCGGAATGCCCGGATATTTCCGCCAGAAACTATTCGTCTACGATCGTGCTGGCCAGCCCTGCAGAAAATGCCGGACCACGATCCGGCAATACGTGCAGGCCCAGCGCAGCACCTACTGGTGCCCGCACTGCCAGCGCTAGGGCAAAGCGATCCTCAGGCCGACGGCCGCATTTCAGCGCGGCGCCGGGTGAGCGCTTGGACGACAATCGGATCCACGAAGTGTGAGATGTCGCCGCCCAACATCGCGATTTCACGCACCATCGTCGATGAGATGAAGGTGAACTGCTCCTGCGGAGTCAGGAAGACATAGTCCACATCCGGGGCCAGGTGACGGCTCATGTTCGCAAGCTGGAACTCGAACTCGAAGTCAGACACGGCGCGCAGTCCGCGGATCACGATCTGGCTGCCCTGCTCGCGCGCGAAATCGACAGTCAGGCCTGCGTAGCCAACGACAGTGACATTCGACAGGTCGCCAACGACGCGGCGCGCCAGCTCGACCCGCTCATCCAGCGAAAAGAGCGGCGCCTTGTAGGGATTCGCGGCAATGCCGACGACGACACGGTCAAAGATACCAGCCGCGCGCCGCACCAGGTCCTCGTGACCATTGGTAACCGGATCGAATGTGCCGGGATAGACGGCGATGCGTTTCGGATTCATTTCAGCGCCAGATGATAACCGACCGCGCCCGCCTTGCCCGACCGGTGCAGGATCCAGCCCGCAGGCAGTGCCGGTGCACCATCCTTTGCAGGCGCCTCCAGATACACATATGCACCCGGCGAAAGCCAGCCGCCGGAGTCCAGCTTTCGAAGGGCTTCAGCGGCAAACCCTGATCCAAATGGCGGGTCGAGGAATGCCAGGTCAAAGCATTGCGCGGGACCCTCGAGCCATTTGAACGCATCAGCCTGCAGGACGACCGCGCGTTCGGTCGCCAGGGTCGCAATTGTCTCGCGCAGCTGCTCTACGGTGGGCCGGTCGGACTCGACGAAAGTGGCCGCCTTTGCGCCACGGGAAAGTGCCTCGAGCCCCAGCGCGCCGCTACCGGCGAACAGATCCAGGCAAAGCCTTCCTTCGATCACAGGCGCGAGCCAGTTGAACAGGGTTTCGCGGACCCGGTCCGGTGTCGGCCGTATGCCAGGCTGCCGTGGGAAGCGGATCCGGCGCCCGCGCCATTCGCCCCCGATAATCCGCAGTTCATTTGGTTTCTTGCGGTGCATTGCCCGTTGGCCCGAAACGAACGTGCGCGATCATACGCCGCTACAATTGCGCTTTCCCGCCGGATCGCGCCTGCAATGACCGCTTCTGACGACAAGACACCCGCTGAATCCCGCGGCTTTCTCGCCCGCCTGCGCGCGAAGGTCAATCGCGGCGCCTCCTGGCTCGGCGACTTGGTGCCGGGTCGCAGGATCGACGATCAGCTGCTCGAGGAACTCGAAACGAGGCTGCTGGAGGCTGACATCGGCGTCGAGGTAGCGACCGCGGTGCTCGCGGACCTGCACCGTGCCGTGGCACGCAGCGAGCTCGCGGATGCCGCCGCATTGCAGGGAGCACTGCGCAAGGCGCTGCTTGCAATCCTTCAGCCCGTCGAACGGCCGCTCGCAATCGATCGCTCCAAAAAACCATTCGTGATCCTCGTCGTCGGCGTCAATGGCTCGGGCAAGACAACGACGATTGGCAAGCTTGCCAGCAGGTTTCGGGCCGAAGGACTCTCGGTCATGCTGGCGGCAGGTGACACCTTCCGCGCCGCCGCCGTCGAGCAACTGGCTGTCTGGGCCGAACGCGCGGCTGTGCCGATGATTTCCCAGGCAGCCGGAGCCGACCCCGCCGCAGTCGTGTTCGACGCGCTGCAATCCGCGCGCGCGCGTGGCATCGACGTGCTGATCGCAGACACTGCTGGCCGACTGCACACACAATCGCACCTGATGGACGAGCTTTCCAAGGTGGCGCGGGTCCTGAAGCGTCTCGACTCCGAGGCCCCGCACGAGGTCCTGCTGGTACTGGATGCGGGCCTCGGCCAGAACGCCCTGCGGCAGGCCGAGCAGTTCCATCGGGCGATCGGCGTTACCGGCATCGTCGTCACAAAGCTGGACGGCACGGCCAAGGGGGGTATTGTCATCGCGATCGCACAGCGTTTCGGGCTGCCGATCCGGTATGTCGGTGTTGGCGAACAGCCGGAGGATTTCGGTATCTTCGACGCTGGCGCCTATGTCGACGGGCTATTGCGCGCTGCGCCCGGGAATCCCCAGTGATCAGATTCGACCGTGTATTCAAGCGTTATCCGAATGGGCGCGAGGCCCTCTCCGAGCTGTCATTCGAAATCGCCACCGGTGAGATGACATTCCTGACCGGCCATTCGGGTGCCGGCAAGAGCACGGTGCTGCGCCTGATTGCCTTGCTCGAGCGCCCGACGCGTGGCCAGGTCATCGTCAACGGTCGCAATACCGGTTCGCTGCGCTCGGGCGCCATCCCCGCCTTTCGCCGCCAGGTCGGGGTGGTGTTCCAGGATCACCGCCTGCTGGACGACCGGCCGGTCTACGACAATGTTGCGCTGCCGCTCGCAATAGCCGGTGTGCCGCGCCGCGAGATGGACAAGCGCGTGCGCGCGGCGCTTGACCAGGTCGGGCTGCTCGGCAAGGAAAGGACATTTCCACTCGAACTTTCCGCGGGCGAGCAGCAGCGCGTCGGCATCGCGCGTGCCGTCATCACGAAGCCGCCCGTGCTGATCGCGGACGAACCTACGGGCAACCTGGACCCCGATCTCGCGCTCGAGGTGATGAACCTGTTCCAGCGTTTCAATGCGGTCGGCGTCACCGTCATGGTCGCAACGCACGACCTGCACCTGCTCGACCGGTTTCCCGTGCGGCGAATCCGTATCGAGCACGGCCATATCGCGAATCCTCCCTATGTCGCTGCCTGAAGAACTACGAAATATCCAGCCGGGCGGCCCGCGAACACTGGGCAGCGCCGCGTCGACCTGGTTCGAGCGCCATGCGCAGACGCTGGTCGGCTCGCTCGGCCGCCTCGCGCGCCAGCCGCTGGCGACTGCGCTGACGATCGCGGTGATCGGCATCGCGCTCGCGCTGCCTGTTGCGCTCTACCTGGTCGTTGCCAATGCACGCGCCTTGACCGCCGGTCTCGGCGACTCCGTGCAACTCTCCGTCTACCTGCGCCTTCCGACGACTACCGAGCAGGCGCGCAAGGTCGCGCGCGCGATCAAGGCGCGTGACGAGGTGGGCCAAGCGATTCTCGTGAGTCCTGACGAGGGGCTCGCCGAATTCCGTGCGCTTTCCGGCATCGGCGAAGCACTGAAGGCGCTCGCGGAGAATCCGTTGCCCTGGGTCGTCAAGTTGCGGCCGGCCGAGGGCCAGGATTCGGTGCTCGCCGTCGAGACGCTCGCGGCAGAGCTCCGCAAGCTCCCGGAGGTCGAGCTGGTCGAGGCCGATACGGCCTGGGTACGGCGCCTGCATGCCATCCTCGACGCTCTGCGCCAGATCGTCGTGCTGGCTGCCGCGGTGCTCGCACTCGGCGTGCTCGCAATCGTCGGCAACACCATCCGGCTCGAGATCAACGGGCGCCGTGCGGAGATCGAGGTCACGAAGCTGGTCGGCGGCAGCAATGCGTTCGTGCGCAGGCCATTCCTGTATTCGGGCTTCTGGCAGGGACTCGCGGGCGGATTGCTGGCCGTGGCGCTGGTCCTCATTGGCCTCGTCATTCTCGAGGCGCCGGTCGCGCGCGTGGCCGCGGCCTACGGGGCAACATTTGCGCTGTCGGGCCTGGCGGCGCGCGAATATTCCGCGGTCATTGGCGGCGGCGCGATTCTTGGCCTTCTGGGTGCCTGGCTGGCGGCGGCGTTTCACCTGCGGCGTATCGAACCCCGCGCCTAACCAGCTGTTCCAGCTCAATTTTCTGTGTTCGACGGCGGTGAACTTCCGACCGTGATTAGCACTCTATTAGCGCGACTGCTAAAATTGCTGCACGGAGGTTCACAAGTCCATGAGTGGTACCGCACTTGTCCTGAAGAGTCAGTCGCTGGCGTTCGACGGCCCGGTCGGCAGTCTGGATGCCTACGTCGAGCGCGTCTCGAACATTCCCGTGTTGAGTCGCGAGGAAGAACTCGAGCTGGCGAAGCGCTTCCATGACCATGAAGACCTGGAAGCAGCGCGTCTGCTCGTGCTTTCACACTTGCGTTTCGTCGTGCATGTCGCACGCGGCTACATGGGCTATGGCCTGCCGGTCGCCGACCTGATCCAGGAAGGCAATGTCGGCTTGATGAAGGCGGTCAAGCGTTTCGATCCGGACATGGGCGTGCGCCTCGTGAGTTTCGCGATCCACTGGATCCGGGCCGAGATCCACGAGTATGTGATCCGCAACTGGCGGCTGGTGCGGGTCGCGACGACCAAGGCGCAGCGCAAGCTTTTCTTCAATCTGCGCCGCTTGAAAAAGAACCTGGCGTGGCTTTCCGACGAGGAGACTAATGCGGTCGCGGGTGAGCTGGGTGTTGATCCGCGCGAAGTGCGGGAAATGGAGCAGCGCCTGGCGGCGCGCGACCTGTCATTCGACCCCGCGCCCGATGCCGACGACGAGGAAGGCATCAGCTCACCGTCGCTCTACCTGCCCGCACCGGACCTGGATCCCGCCACTGCCGTCGAACAGGAAGAATGGGACGGCGCAGTCGCAGATTCCCTGTCAGCAGCGCTCGGAAAACTGGACGAGCGCAGCCGCGCCGTGATCAAGGCCCGCTGGCTCGCCGACGACAAGCGGACACTGCAGGATCTCGCCGATGAATACGGCGTCTCCGCGGAACGCATCCGTCAGATCGAGGAAACGGCGATCACCAAGCTCCGGGCCGTAATGGCCACCTGACTTGGTGCCGGGTCGCAAGTTCGCAGACTGCGCAGGAACGCATGCGAACTTGCGACCCGGCACCAAGTAGGTACTAGACGGCTTTCTGTACCGCCGCCGCGACCGCGATGTGGACATCGCGGTCGAGCGCATCCGGAACGAGGTCATCACCGGGTGCCAGTTCGGCGATCCGCCGTGCAGCGGCCAGCAGCATCGCATACGTGAAGCGCGGTGCGCGCGCGGCCAGCGCGCCCTTGAACAACCCCGGGAATCCCAGCACGTTGTTGATCCCCTTGCCGTCCGCCGCGATCGCGGCGCCATGTTGCAGCGCGATCAACGGCTCGATC
This sequence comes from Gammaproteobacteria bacterium, assembly GCA_009692245.1. GTDB lineage: Bacteria > Pseudomonadota > Gammaproteobacteria > Steroidobacterales > Steroidobacteraceae > SCUD01. The sequence continues at coordinate 462 of SHZN01000076.1, read as the reverse complement.
TCGGGATCCGGATTCGAGAGCGCCAGGATGATCTGACCCTTACGCACCATCGCGGGCCGGATCAGGCCGCGCACGCCGGTCGCGGCGATGACGATATCGCAATTCCCCATGATCTCCTCGAGCGTGGACGGCTGGCCGCCCATGGCGGAAAGCCGTGCCAGCGCACCCTCGTCAATGTCGGCGCCAAGCACACGGCTGACGCCGGCGCACATCAGGAGCCGCACGACGCCGATGCCTGCCGCGCCGAGACCGATCTGCCCTATGACGCAGTCGCCGAGTGCGCGACAAGCGCGGCGTGCGGCATTCAGTACGGCTGCCAGCACAACGACCGCCGTACCGTGCTGATCGTCGTGCAGCACGGGGCAGTGCAGTCGTTCGCGCAGCCCGTTTTCAATTGCAAAGCATGCCGGGGCCGCGAAATCCTCGAGCTGGATCGCTCCGAAACCGCCGGCGATCGCCGCA
>SHZN01000075.1 GCA_009692245.1 Gammaproteobacteria bacterium | reverse complement strand
CCGCGCCAACTCAGCAATCCCGACCCCGGCTTCCCCTTCCTTCAAGATCGAAATGATCTGCGATTCCGTAAACCTCGACTTCTTCATGACTGCTCCCGTTAAGCCGGGAGAGTCTATTATCCGCTGTGTCCAGGACGGGGGAGCTTACGCCCCCCATCAGCGAAAAGATCCGCGTTGCAGCCGACGAGCTCTCGCTCGTCAGCACCCAGGTATTGCGGAAAGTCCTGAAGCCGGACGGCGCGGTGAAATACGAAACCCCAGCCGCCGGCAAGAAAGACAAGTTCGGCGGCTTCGACCCTTACAACAACAGTTGACCGCGGCCTGCGGGACGCTTGTCGCGGTCAGTCTTCGCTGACCGGCGCGCGCTTGCGCGGGCGCGAGTCGCGCCCGTAATAGTCGGGGTAGTCGGCGGATAGCCCCTTGAAGCGACGGTGCATCCACAGGTACTGCTCCGGATGATGCCGTATCTGGGCTTCGAGCAGCGCGCCGAAACGCGCGGTGTCCGCAACCGGATCATCGCTCGGAAAATCCTCGAGTTCCGGCCCGATAAAGACCTTGTAGCCTTTGCCGTCCGGCAGACGCTGCGGAAAATACGTCAATACGGCGGCGCCGGTCATGCGCGCGAGGCGCGATGTCGATGTTGTCGTCGCGGCCGGCGTGCCGAAAAATGGCACCATGGCCGCGCCCTTATTGCGATAGCTCTGGTCCGGCGCATACCAGACAGCGCCGTTGTGCTTCAGGGCGCGCACCAGCGTGCGGATGTCGTCGTACTGGATGGCGCGCTGACCATGACATGCGATCTGACTCGCCATCACTGTAGAAAGGACCTCGTTTCTGGTCGGCCGGTACAGGACATTGATCGGCACGACGGTGCCCAGGATTCGGGTGGCAATTTCGATGGTTGTGAAGTGTCCGCCGACCAGGATGGCACCGTGCCCTCGCGCGAGCGCGCGTTGAAGATGATCGAGTCCTTCAACTTGCGCCAGCGAGCGCACGCGCTCATCGTCGCTCCACCAGGTAACCGCGGTCTCGCACAGGCCGATGCCGAGACTCTCGAAGTGCCGTTTCAGCAGCGTCTTGCGCGCATCGGGCGAGAGTTCGGGCAGGCAAATTTCGATGTTGCGCCGCGCGATGCGGACATAGGGGAGCGGCAGCAGGCGGACCACGCGGCCGAGCAGGCGCCCGATATGCAGCTGCCACTTGTAAGGCAGCGGCTCGATTACGCGCAGGCTGCCAAGGCCCAGCCAGGTCAGCCAGTATCGCGGGGCCAGCATGCGCAGCCGGCGTTGCAGGCGCGACAAATCCAATTGATGCCACCACGATGGACGCGAACCCTTATATTACATGCCCATGCGTGATCGGCTGACTCGTTTCTCGCATGCGGCGGGCGCACAGGTTCCGGACGCCACGGCGATGGCGGTGATCCTGCTGGTCATCCTCATGCTGGCCGCACTGGGTCTCGGCAACAGTTTTTCCGATACCAGCGATGCCTTCTATCGCGGTCTCTGGATGCTGCTGGCGTTCAGCATGCAGATGACCCTGCTGCTGGTGCTGAGCTCGGTCCTCAGCACGATGCCGTTCTTCCGGACTGCCGTATTCAGGCTCGCGAAGCTGCCAGGCACCGTGACCCAGGTATTCTTTCTGTCGGTGCTGCTGACAGCCGCGCTCAGTTACCTTTATTGGGGATTGGGTCTTGCGCTCGGTCCGCTGATCGCAGTGCATTTCGCGCGCGCAGCCGAAGCGAAGGGCATCCGCATCGATTTTCCGTGCCTGCTTGCCACCCAGTTCGGCGCACAGTCGATCTGGCAATACGGCCTGTCCTCAACACCCGCATTGCTGGTCGCGACGCCCGGTCATTTCCTGGAGGCGCGCACGGGCGTGATGCCGCTCGAGACCACGATCTGGTCGCCGGCCGCGATCCTGTTCGTCGTTACATTCCCGCTGGCGTTGGCTGCCCTCGCGCGCCTGATGGCACCGGGTGAACCGCGGCAGGTTTCGTCATTCCCTGACGCCAACGCGCTGGCGCAAGCACCCGAGACAGTCGCCGTCGCGACCGGCGGGCCGCACGGCCTGGGTGCATGGAGCGAACGCACGCGGATCTTTCCGTTTCTGTTGGCGGTGATCGTTGCGGGCTGGCTGTTCCATCACTTTGTGACGAAGAGCGCCAACCTCGACCTCAATTCGATGATCACGATGCTGCTGTTCGTCGTGCTGTTGCTGCAGCGCAATCTTGCCGGGTTCTCGCAGGCACTGCGTGCGTCCGTCCAATGCTGCTGGCCGATCGTCGTGCTGTACCAGATCTACGGTGGCATTGCGGGGGTGCTGCAATACACGAGTGTCGGTGAGACCCTTGCGCGGTTCTTCGCCAATATCTCGACGCCTGCGACCTTCCCGCTACTGACCGCCATCGCAGGCACGGTCGTTGCCATTTTTGTGCCGTCGAGCGGCGGCCAGTGGATCATCCAGGGTTTCGTGACCTCGGAGGCAGCCGCAACCATGGGCATCTCGGCGCAGCAGGGCCTGCTTGCGCTCGGTGTCGGTGACCAGATGGGTAACCTGATTTCGCCGTTCTGGATCGTCGTCGTGGCGAGCCTTGCGCGCATCGACTTCCGCACGATTTTTGGCTACGGGCTGATTTTCGCCGTGCTGTGGTTCGTGCTCGGCGTCGGTATTTTCACGTTCATTCCGGCTTGATTTCTTGTTGAACGATCGTTTAACTTGTCGGATGGCCCAGCCATTTCAAACCCCGCTGTCAGACATAGAATGCCAGGCCTTGGCGCGTGCCTTGCATGCAACCTACATGGAGATTTTCCCGAGCCCCAGCATCGAACAGCGGCTCGATGTCCTCGAACCGGACTGCTACGTGGCGGTCACCTGTTCGCCTGCCCGTGGTGTCGATGTGACCCTCGACCTCAGCGAACATCTGCTCGCACGCGGCTTTCGCGTGGTTCCGCACATTGCCGCAAAAATGGTGCGCGACCACGGCCATCTCCAGGAAATCATGCGCCGGCTCGATGATTCGGGCGTGGACAGCATTTTCGTCCCGGGCGGCGACGCGCCGCAGCCATTGGGAAAGTACGCGACCGCCCTGCAGTTGTTGCGCGACATTGCCGAATTTGATCATCGGTTTAAGCACATCGGCGTCGCCGCCCACCCCGAGGGTCATCCGGCCGTCGACTCCGAATCGCTGCTGCGGGAGCTCGTTGCCAAGCAACCTTATGCGACCTACCTGGTCACCCAGATGTGCTTCGACGCCGCGGCACTGGCTGCGTGGATTCGCATGATTCGCGCCAGCGGCATCACCATGCCTGTCTGGATTGGCCTGCCCGGAGTGTTCGACCGCGCGGCGCTCCTTGCCGCATCGCTGCGCATCGGCGTCGGTGCCTCGCTGCGTCTCCTGCGCGATCGCAGCCTGCTCATCAGGCGGTTGCTCGGGCCGAAAATCTATCGCCCGGATGCGTTCCTGCGCGAGCTCGCACCGCGGCTGGTGGAACCTGAAATCGGAATCGCCGGATTTCACCTGTTCTGTTTCAACAAGGTCAAAGAGTCGGAAGACTGGCGCCGTCAATTCATCGCCGACTTGCGGCACAGCTCGTGATAGAGAATTCCGCGCCCCGCCGCGGCGGAAAGCAGCGACGCACGGCGCCGGGCGTCAGGCAACTGCCGTTCAGCCGCATCGTCAACCCCTACTCTCCCATCGAGGTCATCAGTGCCGACCAGGTGGAAGCGATCATCGATGCAGCGCTGACCATTCTCGAGACTCGCGGCATGAGATTTCTCGAGGAAAGCAGCCGCCAGTTGTTGCGCGCCGCCGGAGCGGAAAACGACGAAGCGGCCCGGGTCATGCGCTTCGATCGCGGGCTGGTGCTGGAAAAGCTTGCGCTCGCGCCCGCACAGTTCACGCTGCGCGCCCGCAACCGCGCCCACGACCTGCGCATCGGCGGCAATGATGTCGTCTTCAGTTCGGTGGGTGGCCCGGCATTCTGCAGCGACCTTGACCGCGGCCGGCGGCCCGGAACCCACGCGGAACTCTGCGACTTCATGCGACTGGTGCAGAGCCTGAATATCCTCCACCAGGAGAGCGGTGGTGCCTTCGAAGCGATGGACCTGCCGCCCGAGTCACGACATCTTGATCTCTATCTTGCCCAGTGCACGTTGCTCGACAAGAACTGCCAGGCTTATGCGCTCGGCCGGGAGCGCACCGCCGACTGCATCGAGATGACCTGCATCGCGCTCGGGGTCAGCCGGGAGGAACTTGCAAACGATCCGGCAGTGATGGCCATCGTCAACACGAATTCGCCCCTGCAATTCGACATTCCGATGACCGAAGCCGTAATCGAGCTTGCGTCCGCCGGCCAGGCCTGCTGCATCACGCCATTCACGCTCGCGGGCTCCATGAGTCCGGTCACGATCGCCGGCACGCTCGCGCAACAGACCGCCGAGGTGCTGGCCGTGGCCACCCTGGCGCAGGTGGTAAAACCGGGCGCCCCGATCATCTACGGCTCATTTACCTCGAATGTGGACATGCAAAGCGGGGCGCCGGCACTCGGCACACCGGAGTACGCGAAGGCCGCGCTGGCCAGCGGCCAGATCGCGCGCCGGCTGGGCCTGCCACTGCGCTCGAGCAACACGACCTCGTCGAATTGCGTTGATTCGCAGGCGGCTTATGAGAGCGGGATGTCCTTGTGGGGAGCGATCATGGGACACGCCAATCTCGTCTACCACGCCGCGGGCTGGCTCGAGAGCGGGCTCACGGCATCCTTCGAGAAACTGATCACCGACGCTGAAATGCTGCAGATGATGGCCGAGTTCCTGCGGCCGATCGAAGTCAACGCCGGCGAGCTGGCGCTTGACGCCATCGCGGAAGTGGAACCCGGTGGCCACCACTTCGGAACCGCCCATACACTGGCCCGATTCGAAACCGCGTTCTACATGCCAATGCTGTCCACCCGCCAGAATTTCGAGTCCTGGCAGGAAGCTGGCAGCCTGGATGCCGCACGGCGGGCGAATGGCATCTGGAAAAAACTGCTGGCCGAGTACCAGCGACCAGCACTGGACCCGGCCATTGAGGAGGCGCTCACCGAATACGTGGCGCGCCGCAAGGGAGAAATTTCATGAGACCGACCCTCAACATTCTGAGCGACGAGCTCATTGGCAGGGTCCTCGCTGAAGCGAAACGGATCATGGCCGAGGTCGGCATGGAAATATGCGGCCCAAAATTGCGCCAGCGCCTGCTCGATCACGGCCTGAAGACTGACGAGAGCGGCGAGCGCGTGATGTTCCAGCCGGAGATCGTCGACCGCGCCATTGCCAGTGCGCCGAAATCCTTCACGCTTTATGACCGCGATGGACAGCCGCATGCGGAGATTGGCGGATACAACGTGCACTACGTGCCCGGCTCGAGCGGGCTCAAGATCATGGACCACCGCAATAGCGAGACCCGGCTTGCCAACTCGACCGATTTCGTCGAGTACGCCCGGTTATGCGACGGCCTCGAGCACATTGCCTACCTGGCCACGGCGTTCTCGACCAACGCCGACATCGAGGCGCAGGTATCCGACGCCTGGCGCCTGTACATGGCCATGGTCAACTCGAAGAAGCCGGTGGTGTCGGGCGCATTCGGTGAACTCGGCGTTCCACGCATGGCCGGGATGATGCAGCTCTTCCGTCGCGACCGCGCCGAATTGATCGCCAAGCCGATGTCGATATTCACCGTCACTGCGACGGGCAACTTCCGTTTTGGCGAGGATTCCTGCCAGAACCTGCTCGACTGCGTCGAAGCCGGCATCCCGATCGAGATCGTGCCGGTCACGCTGATGGGCCTGATCGCGCCGGTGACTTTGGTAGGCGCCCTCGTTTTTCACTGCGTGGATGTGCTGACCGGCATCACGATGGCGCAGATCGTGAAGCCCGGAGCGCCGGTGCTGTTTGGCGGTGCGCCCGCGACATTCCACATGAAAGCGGCCAGCGCGCCGATGGCGGCCATCGAGGCGCAGCACCTGAATGTCGGCTATGTCGCGATCGCCAAGTCGCTGGGCCTGCCGACCCAGGCCTACATGGCGCTCAGCGACGGCAAGTTCCTCGATGCGCAGGCGGGCGCGGAGACGATGACGAGCGCCATGCTGGCTGCGCTCGCCGGCGTCAACTCGGTGTCCGGTCCCGGCATGCTCGACTTCGTTCTGACCTTCAGCCTTCCGAAGTTGGTGTTCGACAACGAAGTCTGCGGCCAGTGTTTACATTTCGTGCGCGAGATCCGCGTGATCGAGGACCTGCCGGCTGCCGATCTCGTGAGCTACCTCCGGCAGAATCTCCACCTGATTACCGCACCGCACACGCTGAAGTACTGGCCGCAGGAGTTGTACCTGACCGACCCGGTCATCGACCGGGAAAACCGCGAGAACTGGGTCACGGCCGGATCGAAAGATCTCTATCAGCGCGCCTGCGAGCAGGTGGACCGACGCCTCGCGGCGTATACGGCTTTCGACACCGATGCGGCCATCGATGCCGAGCTGCGCCGCATGATCAAGGCCGGCTTGAAGGATCAGACTGAATTGCCGGCGCTGCCGCCACCGCCGGATCATTCCTCCGATCCGGCCGCGACCGGCCGGCGCAGACGGACCGGGCGGCGGCCGTCGTAAACCGCGCGACCACGCCCGCCGCAGCGCCAAACGCTCAGCGCCGCCCCACCAGCCAGCGGTGCAAGCGCGCGTCGTGCATGCTGAAGTGCTCGGTGAACCATCTGGACAGGCGCCGGCCAAGCGCCTCGGGGTCGTAGTCCGCCGGTGATTCGACGGTATCGATGATGTCCAGGATGTCGTCCAGCAGCCGCTCGTGGTCGTCCTTGTGCTCGGTGACCGCGAAATAATCCAGCTTGCGCATTTCACGCTCCTCGAGCGCGAAGTGCGCCGCGATGCGTGCGTGTATCTCGCCAAGCGCGGCGACGACCTTTTCAGTGTCAGCGGCGGGTCCCAGGGATTCATGCACCGAATTGATCATCGTGATCAGCTCGCGATGCTCATGGTCCACGTCGGCCAGGGGCCAGCGCGGTCCGGAGGGCAGCGCGGCAGGCTTGCCGGTATCCGTCCTGCTGAGCCGCAGCGACGGCAGTGACGCCAGTCCCTCGCGAAATGCACGCAGGTCCGCTGCCCTTGAAAGCGCGATGCGTTCACGCGGCACACGCGCGCGCAGCCATGACGGCAAGAACTTTCTCTTCAGGCTGCTCGCGATTGACCGCCTTCTGGACATCCGGGTCGAAGTCCTGGACACCCAGGCTGATCCTGTTGAAGCCCAGCCCGGCAATCGCCGCCAGCCTTGCGTCGTCCACGGTTCGCGGATCGACCTCGATCGAGTATTCGCGCAAGGCATCGTCGCGCAATGAGAAGCTGTGGCCAATGAATCGCATCAGGTCGGCGAGCTCGGCATCGTTGAGGAAAGTCGGCGTGCCGCCACCAAAATGCAGCTGATCCATGCTGCGATCCCGGTCGAAGAGCCGTGCCTGCAACTCGATCTCGCGCCGCAGGCGGCTCAGGTAGCGCGTCCCCGCGGCGCGGTCACGCGTGATAATCCTGGTACAACCGCAGTAGAAACAGGGAGACGTGCAAAACGGCACGTGCACATAGAGCGACAGCGGCCGCGGGATGGGGTCGTCATTGGACGCCCGGGCGGCCTTCAGGTAATCGCCCTCGCCAAAGGCAGCGTCGAATTGGACCCCAACCCCCATGGGCAGGAGTCTGCGATGGGAGTGGGCAGGCCGCATTGACCTGAGTCAGTCGGTACGCATCTGCCCGGGCCGCCAGCCCTGGACCCACTCCGCGAACTTGTCCGGCGTGAGCGGCCGGGCGTAGTGAAAGCCCTGGGCGAAGTCGCAACCCATCGTAATCAGTTCCTGCGAAACCCTCTCGTCCTCGACGCCCTCGGCGACGACCGTCAGGTCGAAGGAATGCCCCAGCGCGATGGTCTGCTCGACGATCTTGCGGTCGGCCTTGTTGGAGAGCATGTTCATCACGAAGGACTTGTCGACCTTCAGTTCGTCCGCCGGGATTTCC
>SHZN01000074.1 GCA_009692245.1 Gammaproteobacteria bacterium | reverse complement strand
CGCGACTGCGCTACACCTGGCTCCCGTTCCGCGAACAGTCGCACCTTCCGGTATTCGACACTGCACTGCCCGACCTCAATCTCGTGCAACTGTTCCGCACCAATCGCTACGTCGGCGTGGACCGGCTGGGCGACGCCAACGAACTCGCCGTGGGGCTGACGACACGGCTCATTCACGCCGACAGCGGACGGCAATACCTGTCAGCGACGATCGGCCAGCGCTACTTCTTTGACCGGCCGCGCGTCGTATTGCCCGGCGAGCCGGCGGAAACACGCGATGCGTCGAACCTGGTCAGCGAGATCGAGATGACCGCGCACCACCACTGGAGCGCGAGATTCGCGATGGAATGGGATTACGCCGCTTCGAACACGCTGCTCAGACAGGCCAGCGTCCAGTACAAACCGCGGAACGATGCAATCGTCAATGTCGGCTATCGCTACCGCGAGGGTCTCCTGGAGCAGTGGGACGCATCGGCCGCCTGGCAGCTGTCGCCCAACTGGCAGGTCTTCGCGCGCCAGGTGTATTCGCTGCGCGACAAGACCTCGATTGATCGCTTCGCGGGCTTCGAATACGGCAGTTGCTGCTGGCGGGTCCGGCTGATCGGGCGGAACTACGTGTCCAATCGCACCGGGGAAAACGACACCTCGGTGATGCTGCAACTGGAACTCAAGGGCCTTTCGTCGGTCGGAACCAGCGACGATACTTTCCTGCGGCGGGGCATTCGTGGATACTCCCCCGACCTTACCGACCCCCTACCCTGACCCGGGCACGCCATGAGCCGAGTTTTGATATGCCTGCTTGCCGCCCTGACGCTGTCGGGGACCGTCCATGCGCAGACGCTCGAGCTGTCCACGAGTGGTGTCCCGCTCGATCGTGTGATCGCGATCGTCAACGAAGGTGTCGTGCTGCAGAGCCAACTCGAGGGCCAGATCGACCAGGTCATGGGCCGCCTGCGCGACCAGAATGCCCAGATGCCGCCGGCCGACGTGCTCCGGCAACAGGTGCTTGAGCGCCTCGTGCTGCAGGAGATCCAGATCCAGCGCGCCCAGCACCTGGGTGTGCAGGTGTCGGACGAGATGCTGAATGAAGCACTGCGCGACGTCGCAAAGCGCAATGGCCTGCCATTCGAACAGATGCCTGACGCGCTCGCGTCCCAGGGCGTTGACTACGCGTCGTATCGCGACGACATGCGCCGCGAAATCTCGATCTCGATGCTGCGCCAGCGGGATGTATTCCCGCGCATCTATGTGTCGCCGCGCGAGCTCGATCAGGCCCTGCAGCGCCAATCGCTGCAGGCCGACGAGAACGCCGAATTCGACGTCTCGCACATCCTGTTGTCGCTGCCGGAATCCACAACCGCGGAGCAGATGGCCAGCGTCGAGAAGCTCGCCGCGGACATTCATGACCGCGCGAGCGCTGGTGAGGATTTCGGGCAGCTCGCATTGGCCAACTCGCAAGCCCAATCGGCTCTCGAGCGCGGCAAGCTCGGCTGGCGACGGCTCAACCAACTGCCGCAATTCATTGCCGACCTGGTCGCCGGCATGAAGCCGGGTGAGGTCGCGAACCCGGTGCGCACGCCAACGGGCTTTCACATTGTGCGCCTCGACGAAACCCGCGGCGCCAGCACCGGGCCGATGCTGGTCGAGCAGATCCACGCCCGCCACATCCTGCTGCGCCCCAATGAAGTGCAGGACGACGCTACCACTCGTCAGCGGCTTACCGCACTCCGCGATCGCATTCTGGCAGGCGAGGACTTCGGCGCGCTTGCGAGCGTGACTTCGGAGGATCCGGGCTCGGCGAGCCGCGGCGGCGACCTCGGCTGGAGTTCGCCGGGCACATTCGACCCGGAGTTCGAGGCCGTTCTCGCGACGCTCGAACCGGATCAGATCAGCGAGCCGTTCCGCACCCAGTTCGGCTGGCACATCATCCAGTTGCAGGGTAAGCGCACATTCGACCAGAGCGATGCGGTGCGCCGGCAACGGGTCCTCACTGCGCTCCGCGAGAGCAAGGTCGACGAGGAGACCGAGCTGTGGCTGCGACGACTCCGCGACGAGGCTTACGTCGAGATCCGCAACCTCTGAACCGGCATTCGCGCCTGGTCCTGACGACCGGCGAGCCGGCAGGCATCGGCCCGGATCTTGCGCTCGCCGCTGCGTTGCACGACTGGCCATGCGAACTCGTGTTCGTAGGTGATCCGGCGCTCCTCGCCGCGCGCGCGCGCCTGCTCCAGCTTGAACTCGAACCCTCCGAATGGCGGCCAGGCGCGGTGCCAGTGCCGCATCGGGCCGGAACGCTTCCGGTGATTTCCGTCACGCTCGCGACGCAGGTTGAAGCAGGCAGGCTCGATGTCGCCAACGCACACTACGTACTCGAGGTGCTCGACGTCGCGACCGACGCCTGCGTCGCCGGCCAGTTCACGGCGATGGTGACAGCACCGGTGCAGAAATCCGTCATCAATGACGCCGGCATCGCATTCACGGGCCACACGGAATATCTCGCGGCGAGGAGCGGCGCGGCAATGCCCGTGATGCTCCTGGTTGCCGGCACACTGCGTGTCGCGCTCGCGACAACGCACCTGCCGCTCGCCGAGGTGCCCCGGCACATCCGGCGCGATGTGCTCGATGCGACCCTCGACGTTCTCGATCGCGGACTCAGGACCGCGTTCGAGCTGGCCGGTCCACGGATACTCGTATGCGGCCTGAATCCGCATGCCGGCGAGGGCGGGCATCTGGGACGCGAAGAGATCGACGTCATAGGGCCTGCTGTCGAGGCTGCACGCACGCGAGGCCTGACGGTGCGCGGCCCAGTTCCGGCAGACACGGCGTTCACACACCCCGTGCTCGCGGAAACCGATGCCGTGCTCGCGATGTATCACGACCAGGGTCTGCCGGTGATCAAGCACGCGGGCTTCGGCCAGACAGTCAATGTCACACTGGGCCTGCCATTTCCGCGTACGTCGGTGGACCATGGTACGGCGCTCGACCTGGCTGCGACAGGACGCGCCGATCCCGGCAGCCTGTTCGCGGCGATCGAACTCGCGCAGACGCTCGGATGATTCGTGCCCGCAAGCGATTCGGTCAGCACTTCCTGCACGATCCGGGTGTCATCGCGCGCATAGTCGCCGCGATCGACCCACAACCCCGGGAGCGCGTTGTCGAAATCGGACCCGGCCGCGGGGCCCTGACGCGTCCGCTGCTCAATCGATGCGGCCGACTCGAAGTCATCGAGATCGACCGGGACGTCATTCCGGTACTGCGGCAGCACTGCGCCGGGGCCGGTGAGTTGATCGTGCACGAGGCCGACGTACTGGAAGTCGACATGGCCCGGCTGCACGGCGGTGGCCCGCCCATGCGCGTCTGCGGCAACCTGCCCTACAACATCTCGACCCCACTGCTGTTCCACCTGCTCGAATCGCGCGCGGTGATTGCCGACATGCACTTCATGTTGCAGAAAGAAGTCGTCGAGCGCATGGCCGCGCAGCCGGGCGGCAAGGAATACGGACGCTTGACCGTCATGCTGGCCGCGGTTTGCCGCGTCGAATCCGTGTTCCGGGTCGGGCGCGGTGCATTCAATCCACCACCGGCAGTCGATTCGGCGTTCGTCAGGCTGACACCGCACCTGGATGCGCCATTTCCACTGCCGGATCGTGCGCGCTTCGCCCGCTTCGTCGGAGCCGCATTCTCAATGCGGCGCAAGACGCTGCGGAATTCCTTGCGGGGCCTTGCCGGGCCCGCCGAATTCGAAGCCGCAGGCATCGAGCCCGGGCGGCGTCCCGAGACCTTGTCGCCCGCGGAATTCGCCAAACTCGCGGCCCAGCCGGCAATCGGCGCCGAAAGCCTATAATGGTTGCATGTTGAATATTTACCGCAAGATCCTGCTGGTCGTAGCGCTCGACGAACATGCCGAACAGATTGGCGCGAGGGCACGCGACATCGCCGCCGGCTGCAACGCCGAGCTTTCGCTACTGCATGTCGTCGAATACGTGCCGGTCGAGCCCATGGGCGAGACCCTGCTGCCGGCGGTGCAGCTCGAGGAGGAACTGGTGCTGCGCGCGAAGCAGCGGCTTGCCGACCTCGCGAAGCGCCTCGGCGTGGAATCGGCCCGGCGCGAGGTCACAGCAGGCAATATCAAGGCCGAAATCGTGCGCGCGGCCCAGCAGCAGAAGGCGGACCTGATCGTACTCGGCAGCCGCGAGCGCCGCGGGCCATCGATCCTCGTGAATTTCACCGAAGACACCGTGCTGCACGCCGCGCCCTGCGATGTGCTGGCGGTACGATTGCGCTAGGAAGGCACAGTGGGCGACGAGGCTCAACACATGATCACAGTGGATGTCGATACTCGCTATCTCGAGGACCAGTCGGACCCCGATGAACGGCGCTTCGTATTCGCCTACACGATCATGATCCGCAACCGCGGCGACGTTCCGGCGCGCCTGCTGACCCGGCACTGGGTCATCACCGACGCCAATGGCAAGGTCCAGGAAGTCCGCGGTGAGGGTGTCGTCGGCGAGCAGCCGCACCTGAAACCGGGCCAGGGCTTCCGATACACGAGTGGTGCGGTGCTGGAAACGCCGGTCGGCGCGATGCAGGGCAGCTACCAGATGCTGGCCGACGACGGCGTGCGTTTCGATGCGCCGATCGCGCCATTCACACTCGCGATCCCGGGAACAATTCATTAGTCGCGATGGCCGTCTACGCCATCGGGGACCTGCAGGGCTGCCATGCGGAATTCATGGCCCTGCTGGAGCAACTGCGCTTCGACCCGGCGCACGATCGCCTGTGGCTGACCGGGGACCTCGTCAATCGTGGCCCGCATTCGCTCGAGGTCCTGCGGACTGTCCGTTCACTCGGTCCTGCAGCGACTGTCGTTCTCGGCAATCACGACCTGCACCTGCTCGCCATGGCCTGGGCGCCACAAGCGGTACGCCGTCGCGAACCGGAATTGCAAGCCGTGCTCGACGCCCCCGATGCCGGTGAATTACTCGCGTGGCTTGCGGCGAGACCACTGCTGCATCGCGACCGGGAACTCGGCTGGACGCTGGTCCATGCCGGGCTGCCGCCACAGTGGTCACTCGACGAAGCAGCGGCTTGTGCGCGCGAGATCGAGACCGCGCTTCGTGACCGGCCCAGGGAGTTGCTGGCGGAAATGTACGGAGACTCTCCTGATGTCTGGTCGCCCGCGCTGGCAGGATTCGACCGCCTGCGCTTCGCGGTTAATTGCCTGACGCGGCTGCGTTTTGTGAACGCCGATGGCCGCCTGCTGCTCGGCCTCAAGGGACCGCCCGGCGAGGCGCCGCTCGGGGCAGTGCCCTGGTTCAGGCACCCCAAACGCGCGTCACAGGCCGACCAGATCCTGTTTGGCCATTGGTCAGCATTGGGTTATCTCGCGGAACCGGGGTTGCGTTGCCTGGATGCGGGTTGCGTCTGGGGCGGCGCGCTCTGCGCGCTCAGGCTCGACCGGCAGGAAGAAGCGCAGATGCTGCCCTGTCGTGGCAGCCTGCGCCAGACCGGCTGATCAGGGACTCTGGGCCTTGGCGAAATCCGCCGTCGGCGCGCCCACGAGCACCTCGAACCTGAGATCGATGCGGTTGCCGATCAGCTGGTGCGGGATACAGTTGATGTCGCCGGCCGGATTTCGCGTCGTCAGTTTGGAAAGCACGCGGTCACGGAACTGCTCGACCAGTTCGCAGTCGCCCCCATCGAGCCCGCGCGGCGCGTTTCGCTTGATGGAGACGGGCTTCCAGAGGCCGAGTACCGGCTCACCGACATCGTGACTCCCGGGCTCGGGAATTGCCGGTGCGTAGAAGACAATTTTCAGGCGGGGGAAATCGGCGACCTTCTGGTAGCCGTATTCGCAGCCACGCTCCATGATCTTCATGTCCGGCCGCACGCCGACGTAATTCAAGAGCAACTTGACCTTGCTCTTGAGGCCCCCGCACGTGTACCGGGTCGTGAAACCCATGTAGAAGAAATCAACTTCAGACTTCTTCCATGCCGCGGCTGTTTCCTCCGGGTCCGGTTCATCGGCAAGTGCCGTACTTGCTGCCAGCAAGGCCAAGACCAGTAATCCAACGCGCCACGACATTCAGAACCGTCCTCTCATCCGTCCCCACCCATCAGACCGGGGAGCACCGGCTGGGTTCCCGCGGGTGACTATAATGGCATGGTGACGATCATGCGTTTCGAAGTGGAGGGCCGCCGGCTGAACGCCGACTTCGCCCAACCCCTCTCGATCGCCATTCCGCTGGATTTCAACGGCCCGCAGCCGTCTTTTTACAATGCGCCGGCTGCGACCGCGAAACCCTACCGCGAGGCAGGTTTCGTCGGCGACACGCGTGCCGGCGGCAGCTGCAACTGCGAGCAGTTGACACTGGTTCCCCATTGCAATGGCACCCACACGGAATGCGTCGGTCATGTCACGGATGATCGCGTGGCCATTTCGGAGCGGCTGCGCGGTGGGATCGTAATTGCGCTGCTGGTTGCCGTGCATCCGGTGGCGGCCAGTTCGACCGCCGAAGACAGCGACCCGCCGCCCGCGGCCACCGACCTGCTGTTGACCGCCGAGTCGCTCGAATGTGCATTCGCCGCGCATTCAGGCCCGGCGCCACGCGCCCTGGTCGTGCGAACGCTGCCCATCCATGCCACGCGGCTGACGCAAGCCTATCGCGGCAGTGCCCCAGCACCCTACCTGTCCCGGCAGGCTGCGTCATGGCTGGTAGACCGCGACATCGACCATCTCGTGCTCGAACTGCCTTCGGCGGATCGCGCGGACGACCATGGGCGGCTGACCGCGCATTGGTTGTTCTTTGGACTGCCCGCCGGTGGACGACACGCACACGATGCCGGCCGGCCACACGCCAGCATTACCGAACTGGCCTGGATTGCACCGACGATTCACGATGGCTGGTACCTGCTCGACCTGCAGATTCCGGCGTTCCTGACGGATGCCGCACCGAGTCGTCCCCTGCTCTACCCGGTGCACTTCGAGTGAGTAATGATCTCACGCTCGACGCGGCACGCGCGCGCGATGCGGCCGATCCGCTGGCCCACTGGCGCAGCGAGTTTCACTTTCCGGAGTCGCCGCGGGGCGGTCCGGCGCTCTATCTTTGCGGTAATTCGCTGGGCCTGCAGCCGCACTGCGCAGGCAGCGAGGTTGCGAAATTCATGGCCGAATGGCAGCACCTCGGCGTCCTCGGTTATCACGACGCTGGTGCCGACTGGCTGAATCTGCACGAGCGGCTTGCGCCGACCCTCGCGACCCTCGCGGGCGCCAGCATCCACGAAGTCGTGGCAATGCATTCGCTGACGCTGAACCTGCACCTTCTGATGGCAAGCTTCTACAAGCCAACGCGCGAGCGCCACGTGATACTGATCGAACAGGCGGCGTTTCCATCGGACCGCTATGCAGTCGTGTCGCAGATCCAATGGCATGGCCTCGATCCGGCCGCTTCGCTGGTTCAGATCGCGCCGCGCCCCGGCGAGCAACTGCTCCGTCACGAAGACCTGCTCGCGGAAGTCGCTCGCATCGGGCCGCGGCTTTCGGTCGTACTGATGCCAGGCATCCAGTATCTGACCGGGCAGTTGCTGGATCTCGGCGGGCTCACCAAAGCCGCCCATGCCGTGGGCGCATACGCGGGCTTCGACCTCGCGCATGCGATGGGCAATGTGCCGCTCAATCTCCACGACTGGGGCGCGGACTTCGCGGTCTGGTGTTCCTACAAGTACCTGAATGGCGGCCCGGGCGCGACCGCCGGCGCGTTCGTGCACGAGAAGCATTTCGATGCGGACCTTCCACGCCTCGCCGGCTGGTGGGGCAACGATCTTTCGAACCGCTTCGAGTTTGGAACGGACTTCCGCCCGTACGCGGGCGCCTCGGGCTGGCAAGTCAGCAACACGCCGCTGCTCGGCATGGTGCCGCTGAAGGCATCGCTCGAGCTGTTTGCCGCTGCTGGATTTCCCGCGCTTTGCGCGCGATCCCGCGAGTTGACCGCCTGGCTTGAACGTCTGCTCGACGAGCGCCTAGGCGAGCGAATTGAGATTCTGACACCGCACGATCCGGCGGCGCGCGGTGCGCAGCTTTCAATTCGCCTGCGCGACACGCGCGGCCACGGCCGGGCGCTATTCGATGCGATGCTGGCACGCGGATTGATCTGTGACTGGCGAGAACCTGATGTCATCCGC
>SHZN01000073.1 GCA_009692245.1 Gammaproteobacteria bacterium | reverse complement strand
ATTGCTGTACGGCTCGCACCGCAAGCCGCGTGAGCTGCTGTGGATATTCGGCATGCTGATCTATCTTGCGCTGATGGCGGAGGCCTTCATGGGCTATCTGCTGCCCTGGGGCAACATGTCCTACTGGGGCGCGCAGGTAATCGTCTCGCTGTTTGGCTCTTTCCCGTTGATTGGAGACGCGTTGGTCGAATGGATCCGCGGCGACTATTTCATTTCGGACATCACGCTGAACCGCTTCTTCGCCCTGCACGTAGTCGCGCTGCCACTGGTGCTGATTTTTCTGGTGGTCGCGCATATCCTCGCGCTGCACGAGGTCGGGTCCAACAACCCCGACGGCATCGAGATCAAGAAGACCAAGGGGAGCGATGGCCGCCCGCTGGATGGCATCGCGATGCACCCTTATTACACGGTGAAGGACATCTACGGCCTCGCGGTCTTTTTCGTGCTGTTCGCCGCGGTCGTGTTCTTCGCGCCGGAAATGGGCGGCTTGTTCCTGGAGGCGGCGAACTTCGAGCCGGCCAATGCGCTGCTGACACCCGAGCACATTGCCCCTGTCTGGTACTTCACCCCCTATTACGCGATGTTGCGCGCCGTGCCGGCCTTCGCTGGCACCCAGGTCTGGGGCGTGCTGGTGATGTTCGCGGCGATCCTGCTGCTGTTTTTTGTGCCGTGGCTCGACCGCGCACCGGTCAAGTCCATCCGCTACCGCGGCCCGATCTACAAGGTCGCGCTGATGCTGTTCGCCGCCACATTCATCATGCTCGGCTATTGCGGCATGAAGCCCCCCGAGCAGCCCTTCAAGGCGATGTCCGTGATTGGCACGACTTATTACTTCCTGTTCTTCCTGCTGATGCCCTGGTACTCGCGCATCGACAGTCACAAGCCCGAACCGTCGCGGGTGACCATGTGAGGCCGGCCAGAATCCTGGGAATGCTGATCGCGCTCTGGTGGCCGCTCGCCGCGTCCGCCGCCAATCATGGCTATCCGCTGCAGGATGCCGGCACGGATGTCAGCAACCTGGCGTCGCTGCAACGCGGCGCGCGCAATTTCGTCAATTACTGCCTCGGCTGCCATTCCGCCCGCTACATGCGCTACAGCCAGGTGGCAGAGGATCTGGCCCTTACCGAGAATGAGCTGCACGACAACCTGATGTTCACCGGCACGCGCGTCTACGACCCGATGCTGTCGTCGATGCCGGTGGAGCAGGCGCGCGCATGGTTCGGCAACGCGCCGCCGGATTTGTCGCTGATCGTGCGCAGCCGCAGCGCCGATTACGTCTACACCTACCTGAAGTCCTTTTATGATGACCCGTCCCGGCCGACCGGGGCGAACAACGCGGTTCTCCCGCAGACCGCCATGCCGGATGTCCTCGCCGGCCTGCAGGGCAGGCAGAAGCCACGCTACGAGTCAAAGCCGGATGCTGAAGGCAATCTGGTGCAGCACCTGATCGCGCTTGAGCCCGTCGCACCCGGTGAGATGACGGCGGCGGACTTCGACGGCTTCGTGCGCGATACGGTCACCTTCCTCGACTACGTATCGGAGCCCGCCAAGTCCCAACGCCGCTCGCTAGGTGTCTGGGTGATCCTGTACCTGCTGATGTTCACGGCCTTCACGTACTTCCTGAAGAAGGAATACTGGAAGGACGTGAAGGCCTGAGTTCATGGCCGCGCAGCAGACTTCGCGGCGACCCTACCTGGTTCGTGCGATGCACGAGTGGATGACCGACAACGGCCAGACACCGCACCTGGTCGTGGATGCCGGCATCGCCGGCACCGATGTACCCAAGACTTTCGTACGCGATGGTCGCATCACGCTGAATGTCGGCTGGCAGGCGACCCAGGGACTGAAACTCGGCAATGAGTGGATTGAATTCTCCGCGCGCTTCGGCGGCGTGCCACAGAATGTCCGGGTGCCGGTCGCGGCCGTGCTCGGCATCTACGCGCGCGAAACCGGCCAGGGAATGCTCTTCCAGGACGAAAGCGACGCCAGCCCGCCGCCCGTAACACCCAGCCCCGACGACTCAGGCAGCCGCCCGAAACTCCGCGTCGTGAAGTAATTTCCGGCGCCACCAGTAGATGAGTCTGAGCGTCGTTACTCCGGCACCTTCATCTTGCGCAGGAATGCCTTATAGCGGGGATCATCGGCCAGATTCCTGAACAGAGGCTCGCCGGTGATTTCGTCAAGGGAAGCATCCTTCTGCTGGTAGGCGCGTTCGAGCCATTCGAGTGCGCGCTCGTGATCACCACGATACGCGTAGGTCATGGCCACAAAAAACGCACCCGTGTCGGCCCATGGCGCAATTTGCGCTTGCAGCGCCTCGTCGGCCTCGGCCTGACGGCCTGCTGCCTGCAAGACGATCGGAAGGAACCACAGGCGAGTTGCCTCGTCAGCTTCCTGCTGCACCATGGCAAGCGCCGCATCCGGCTTGCCCTGCGCCAGCAGCGTCTTGCCGAGGTACGAGCGAGTCCACAGGAAACCCGGCTCCAGCTCGAGCAACTTTCGGTACAGGCCTTCGGACTCTGCGAATCGACCTGCGCGGTAATAGGAAAATCCGAGATTCCAGATTAGATAGTGGTTCAACGGATCACGGACCAGCGCCGCGCGAAGCTGCCTCTCCGAGTCGTCCTAACGGCCGAGTGTCGCGGAGAGCCTTCCGGCGGCCATCAGCGCACTCGGATTCGTTGGATCAATGGCAAGAGCCCGCCGCCCTTCGGCCTCCGCGGCCGGCCAATCCAAATCCAACGACATATACGCCCACTGGAGGCGGGCATGTGCCTCCGCAAGATCGGGACTCAACTGCAACGCGTGCTGCGCCAACTGCCGCACGCGTTCCCAGCCTTCCGTCGGGGCCAGCCAGACATTATCCGTCTTCATCGAAACGACGGTCGCCAGTGAGTACCACGCCATTCCATAGCCCGGGTCGAGCTTGATCGCTTGTTCCAGATAGCCGCCTGCGGCGTCCAGGGACTCCCTGGTGTTCTGGTTCACAGCTCTCTTGGCCCGCAGGTACAACTGGTATGCCTCGAGATTCTGTGTGCCGCCTTTCTGGCGACTCAACTCTCCACCGGCAAGTCGTATTTGCAGCGCCTGCACGATGGCATTCGCAATCTCGTCCTGCACTTTGAAGATGTCGTCGAGCGGGCGGTCGTAAGTCTCCGACCACAGATGCGTGCTGTCGGCGGTGCGGATCAGCTGTGCGGAGATGCGCAGCGTGTTGCCGGATTTGCGGACGCTGCCTTCCAGCACGTGGGCGACGTTCAGTTTCTTCGCGATCTCCGCGATCTCGATTTTCTCGCCCTTGAAAGCAAAGGAGGAGGTGCGGGCTATCACCTTCAGTTAGGGGACCTTCGCCAGCAGGTTCAGCAGTTCCTCGGCGATGCCGTCGGACATGTACTCCTGGTCCTTCTTCTCGCTCATGTCCGCGAAGGGCAGGACTGCGATCGATTTTTCCGGGATCGTGGGCGTCGCCGGAATGCTGACTGGCTGGGCAGGTGCAACCGTGGTTGTGCGCTCGTCGCCATGCTCCGTGCTTCTGTCCCGCCACAGGAAGGTGCCGCCCATGGCCAGCAGGATGGCAATGATCATCAGTTCCGTGCCGCTGACGCGCTCCCGCCCGCGCGCGCCGTGGTACCAGGCCAGAGTGATTACGACGGGAACGCCCAGAATGAGAATAAGCGTGAACACACGCAGCAGGATGTGTGACCAACCCAGCGAGTTGCCGAGCATCTCGGCGCCGTGCAGCAAGGTATAGGCGAGTGCCAGATAGGCGAGCGTCCACTGCACCACCTTGTGATGTTTGATCCGATCCCACACGGCGCGAATCGGCAGAGCATTATCAGCCGCCGCTGGTGATGGATTTCCCGGTGAATTGTTCGGTGGCTCGGGGCTGTCCTGCGGCGACTCAGTCATCGGGTGGGCTCTTGCGGCAGAGGCCTGCGGCCCTGTGATCGATTGCGGCGGTGCGTCGTGTCAAGAGATCTATCGCGGCGACCGATGGCGCTGGCGTGCCTTAGAGACTGAATGCTCCGCGAATCAGGTGGCAGTCGAGCGCATCGGCGGGGCCAGTGACCTCGACGACGTCGAATCGCGCCGGCAGGCGCGCGAGGAGGGGTTGCGTCGCGAGCAGCGCGCGCGCTGCACGGATGATCCGGCTGCGTTTGCTTGCGGTGATACTGGCGGCGCCGCCGCCAAACTGGTCGCTTGCGCGGTAGCGGACCTCGACGATCGCGAGTGCGGTGCCGTCCATGGCAACGACATCGAGTTCGCCGCCGCGCGCACGGAAATTGTTCTGCAGGATTTGGTAGCCAATGCGCTCCAGGTGACGCGCCGCTGCCGCCTCGGCGGCGCGGCCGATCTCGAGGTGCGGTGCTGCACGCACGGCGCCGGGATCGTCTTGGTCGCGGGCGGCGGCAGTGCAGGTGGCGGTGGCGACACCGGGCGGCCATCGACGATCTGGGCCCAGTCGAGTTCGCGATGGACACGGCCCTCGCCGTCGACAGCGAGTCGGCCCGTGAGTCCGGGTAATGGCGTCGAGCTCTTGCCGCGCAGGTGCCGCAAATCGCCGACGAGGCGGAACGCGTCATAACCGAATGCGTGCAGGCGTCCGCGCGGTCCCGCCCGGTCGGGCCAGGCGCGCTCGGCAGTCGCGCGCGCCGCCGCCGCGGGGCCGTAGGGGTCGAGCACCCACGGCATGTCGAGGAAAATCAGGCCGTCCAGATCCACATTGCTGGTCCCGGCCGGATCGTAGATATCCGAGGTCGCATAGACCGGCAGCGCGCTCGCGTAATTGAAGCGCAATTGCGTGCGGATCAAGCGGCCAGCCAAGGGCTGGGCCGCGACGAAGATGAATTGCGCATCCGCGCGCGGTGTGCTGCCGCGCTTGCCGTCGGTGCGCAGCAGCTTCTGCAGCAGCTCATTGAAATCAGCGGTTTCCGGTGCATAGTCGGCCTGATCCAGCAGCTGGCCGCCGACTGCGGCAAGTTCCGCGGCGAACGCCGTTTGTACGCGCCGCCCCCAGTCCGACTTCGGAACCAGCGCGAGCCCTGCCGTGTGGCCGTCGGCGACCGCGCGGCGGGCGATCTGCCGGGCTTCATCCTCCGGTGACAAGGCATATTGATAGAAACGTTCCGGCACGACGACGCCGTCAGGCAGGAAATTGAGCGCGAGTGTCGTGGCACGCCCGTCGGCGAGCGACGCAAGTCCCGAAACCTCCTCGCGCGTCAGCGGGCCGACCACGAAATCGCTGCCATCGGCAATCGCCCGCAGGTAGCTGGAGGAAGCATCGCGGGCCGCGACGTCATAGATGCGCAGGCGCGGACGGTAAGCGGCGCCCTGCTCGTAAAAAGCCGCGAGAAAGCCGTCGCGCACCGCAATGCCTGCAGCCTCGGCCCGCCCGGACAATGGCAGCAAGAGCGCGATCTGCCGCGGCAGATCGCCGCTTCCCGCGGACTTGTCCATCAGGTCGCGCCACAACTCGTCGGATGCCGGGTGCGCCGGATAGCGCGAGCGCCAGGTCTGGACGCGCCGCTGTACGCCGAGCGCGCCCGCCCTAGCATCGGCCACGATGCGCCCGAGTTCGAGCCAGCCGGCGAGCAGTGCTTCGGCATCGGCCGGCGCCCGGATATCGGCGCCGCGGCCGGCCGCCTCGCCGATGCCGTCGAGGATCAGATGCTGGTTGGCGTCGCGTTCTGCTGTGTTGGCGAGCAGGCGGTCACGAGCAATCAGGCTGGAACCGGCGTCAGGCACATGAGTGGTGCTGAACTGGATGCGTGCGCGGGTCGCAAGTGCAGCCGCGTCGCCGGCTGCCGGAATCTCGCGCATCAGCGCCACGGCGCGTTGGGTGTCGCCGCGCGAGACAGCGATTTCGGCCTCGATGCGCACGCGCTCGTGTGCATCCGCCGTCGAGACTGGCGGCGCGAGCATGCCGATCGCATGCTCGGCCGCGCCGGCGTCGTTGGCGGCCAGCCATTCGGTCGCGGCGGCCAGCCACAGGGCATTTCGGCCGTCCGCGGGCGCGCTTCGAGTTGCCGCTTCGTAGCTCCTGGCCGCAGCCGCGTGATCACCCTGGCGCGACAGGCGGCCGGCGCGTTCCGATCCGGCTTCCGAGCCACCGAGCCGGTCGAGTCCGGGGATCTGGCAGGCGCTACCGAGCCAGCCGAGCGCGCAGGCAACGGCGAGATTCCTGAGGACGTTGACATTCACTTGCATCGGCGGCGGCCCTTCGCGAGGATCACCCGGCCGCAGGGTGCGGTCGGGGAGGAACATTATAGTGGCGCAAGCGGGCGTCCTGTACGTGGTCGCGACGCCGATCGGCAACATGGGCGACATTTCGGCGCGAGCGCGCGAGATTCTCGCCGCCGTCAGTGTCGTCGCTGCCGAGGATACGCGGCACAGCTCGCAGTTCCTGAGGGGGCTGGGGCTGAAACGCCCCTTGCTGTCGTTGCACGAACATAACGAACACGCCCGCGCGAAGGAACTGGTCCTGCGCCTGCGCGCGGGCGAGAGCGTCGCGCTCATCAGCGACGCCGGCACGCCGCTCGTCAGCGATCCCGGCTACCAGCTTCTGCGTGCAGCGCTTGCGGCGGGAATCGTCGTTTCGCCGATACCGGGGGCCTGTGCTGCGATCGCCGCGCTGTCCGCCGCCGGGCTCCCCAGTGACCGCTTCTGTTTCGAGGGCTTTCTGCCCGCGCGCGCTGCGGCGCGGCGGCGGCGTCTGGCTGAACTCGCCACCGACCCGCGCACATTCGTGATCTACGAAGCGCCGCATCGCATCGCCGCGAGTCTCGCCGACATCGCCGCGGCCTGCGGCGGTTCGCGCCGCGCCTGCATCGCGCGCGAATTGACCAAGAAATTCGAGTCTTTCTATCGCGGCAGCCTGGACGAACTCGTCGCACGTGCGCAAAGCGACGAGGATTTGCGCCGCGGAGAGTCCGTGATCATCGTCGAAGGTGCGCAGGCCGAACCGGTGGGCGCGGGCCGGCTCGATGAAACACTCACGATATTGCTGCGATTCCTGCCGCCATCCGCGGCGGCGGAGGCTGCGGCGGAGTTGAGCGGCGTACGCAAGAATGAGGCTTATGCGCGCGCGCTCGAACTCGGCAAAGCGAAGCGCGGCGATTCCGCTTGAGGCGCGTGGCCGTTGCCACTATGTTGGTGACGGGAGTCGGCCAGGCAACCGCCGTTTTCGCGAGAAAACGGAGGAAAGTCCGGGCTCCAGAGGGTACGGCGCCAGGTAACGCCTGGGGGGCGTGAGCCCACGGAAAGTGCAACAGAAAGCAAACCGCCCAAGCGTGCGCAAGCACGACGGCAAGGGTGAAATGGTGCGGTAAGAGCGCACCGCGTCGACGGCAACGGCGACGGCACGGCAAACCCCGCCTGGAGCAAGGCCAAATAGGGAAGCATGCGGCGCAAGCTGCAGCGCGCGACCCGCGCGTGCTTCCGGGTAGGCCGCTCGAGGTGCACGGCGACGTGCATCCCAGATGAATGGTTGCCCACGACAGAACCCGGCTTATCGGCCGACTCCCATCTGTTATCAAAAAAAGAGAAAGACCTGATAAGTCGCTGTAGGAGCGGCTCGTAAGTCGCTGATTTCCTAGTCCTCCCGCGAGCTCAGGGTGGGACGCGGCGATCGTCGCTAAGTACCTGAGCCGTCACACTATTTTTCGCTGATTGTTGTTGACCAACCCCCATTGCCTGCCTATAGTGGCAGCGAGTGGGAAAAAGTGGGAGGAAATGGGATCCAGTCCCGTTTAGAACCGTGTTTCGTGGCGCAACCAAGGTAACCCTCGATGCGAAGGGGCGGATGGTCATTCCGACCCGCTATCGCGAAGAGCTGCAACAGCGCGGCGAATCACGGCTCGTCGTGACGATCGATCGCGACCAATGCCTGCTGATTTACCCATTGCCCGACTGGGAAGAAATTGAACGCAAGTTGATGCGTCTGCCGACGCTGAATGAACACGCAAGGCGTCTGCAGCGACTGATGGTCGGCCACGCGACGGATGTCGAACTCGACGGGCACGGCCGCCTGCTGCTGCCACCGAAGCTGCGCGAGTTCGCTCATCTGGATCACGCCGCGGTCCTGATCGGCCAGGGCAATCGTTTCGAATTGTGGGACGAGCAGCGTTGGGACGAGTGTCGCGAGCAATGGTTGAACGGCGAAGAACCGTCGGTCTCGTTGCCGGCGGAACTGGGATCGCTTTCATTGTGAACGGTGCGCCGTGAGCGGCGCGCCGGACGTGGAAGCGGGGGGCGGGCGACACGCGCCGGTGCTGCTGGACGCCGCACTCGATGCGCTCGCGATACGCAGCGATGGTCGCTATGTGGATGCGACCTTCGGTCGTGGTGGCCATGCCGGGGCAATCCTCGGCCGGCTCGGGGAAAAGGGGACTCTGCTTGCAATCGATCGCGATCCGGAAGCCAGCGTTGCGGCCGTCAGACTATTCGGCTCCGATCCACGCGCGAAATTCAGGCAGGCCAGATTCTCCGAGCTTTCCCAGTTTGTTCCCGCTGGTTCGG
>SHZN01000072.1 GCA_009692245.1 Gammaproteobacteria bacterium | reverse complement strand
CGGTGTTCGACGTCAAGGAATGCCAGTTGCGCGGCCTTACCTACGCGGCGCCGTTGCGCGTGCGTCTGCGCCTGCGCGTGATGGACAAGGAATCGCCCGGCGCCTCGCGCGTCAAGCGTGCGATCGAGCAGGAGGTCTATCTCGGCGAGCTGCCGCTGATGACGGAGAACGGCACGTTCATCGTCAATGGCACAGAGCGCGTGATCGTCTCCCAGCTGCACCGCAGCCCGGGCGTCATCTTCGACCATGACAAGGGCAAGACCCACAGCTCCGGCAAGCTGCTGTTCCAGGCGCGCGTGATCCCGTATCGCGGCTCCTGGCTCGACTTTGAGTTCGACGCGAAGGACTGCGTGTTCGCGCGCATCGACCGCCGTCGTAAGCTGCCGGTCACGATCCTGCTGCATGCCCTCGGTTACTCGAATCAAGAGATCCTGGATCTGTTCTTCGAAAAGAATATCCTGCACCTGACCAAGAAAGGGCCCGCGCTCGAACTGGTGCCTGAGCGCCTGCGCGGTGAAACCGCGCTGTTCGAGATCAGCGCGGGTGGCAAAGTCATCGTCGAGGAGGGTCGCCGGATCACGGCGCGCCACGTGCGCCAGCTCGAGGAAGCCGGCATCAAGCGCCTGGCTGTGCCGCTCGAGTACCTCGAGGGCAGGATCCTGGCCCATGACGTCGTCGACAAGGCAACTGGCGAGGTGCTCGCCACGGCGAATGATGTCCTGAATACCGCGCTGGTCGAGCGTTTCGTGAAAGCCGGCGTAACGCAGATCGGCACGCTGTACGTCAATGACCTGGATCGCGGTCCGTATGTCTCCGACACGCTGCGCATCGACGCGACCACGACGCGCCTCGAGGCGCTGATCGAGATTTACCGGATGATGCGCCCGGGCGAGCCGCCGACCAAGGACGCAGCCGAAAACCTGTTCCACAATCTGTTTTTCAATTCGGAGCGCTACGACCTTTCGGCGGTCGGCCGCATGAAGTTCAATCGCCGCGTCAACCGCGAGTTTCCGTCGAAGCTCTCCGGCCCCGAGGCCGAGCGCTGGCTCGAGGAGCCCGGCATCCTGTTGGACGGCCACTACTTCGGCACGATCGCGGACCAGCGCAAGGACGATCTCGCGCGCACCATGCTCGGCAAGTACGGCGCGGCGATGTCCGACGTGGTTGACGTGCTGCGCACGCTGATCGCGATCAAGAATGGCGACGGCAAGGTGGACGACATCGACCACCTCGGAAACCGCCGTGTGCGTTGCGTCGGCGAGATGGCTGAGGTTGCATTCCGTATCGGGCTGGTGCGTGTCGAGCGCGCGGTCAAGGAACGCCTGACACTGGCCGAGAACGAGGACATCAATCCGCAGGACATGATCAACGCGAAGCCGGTGGCCGCGGCGGTCAAGGAATTCTTCGGATCCTCGCAGCTTTCGCAGTTCATGGACCAGAACAACCCGCTGTCCGAGATCACGCACAAGCGGCGCGTTTCGGCGCTCGGCGAGGGCGGCCTGAAGCGCGAGCGCGCCGGATTCGAAGTCCGCGACGTGCACCCGACGCATTACGGTCGCGTTTGCCCGATCGAGACACCGGAAGGACCGAATATCGGCCTGATCAATTCGCTGGCCGTCTACGCGCGTACCAACAAGTACGGCTTCCTCGAGACGCCGTACCGGCGCGTGCGCGAGCGGCGCGTGACTGGCGAAGTCGATTACCTGTCGGCCATCGAGGAAAGCGAGTTCGTGATCGCGCAGGCGAATGCGCCACTCGACGGCAAGGGCCGCTTCGAGGGTGATCTGGTCTCGTGCCGGTACCAGAATGAGTTCACGCTGATGCCGGCAGAGCGCATCGAGTACATGGACGTGTCACCGCGCCAGATCGTGTCGGTCGCGGCCGCACTGATCCCGTTCCTGGAGCACGACGACGCGAACCGCGCGCTGATGGGCTCGAACATGCAGCGCCAGGCCGTGCCGACGCTGCGCTCCTCGACACCGCTGGTCGGCACCGGCATCGAGCGCACAGTCGCGATCGACTCGGGCGTCGTGGTCATCGCGCGGCGTGGCGGCGCGGTCGACTCGGTCGACGCGTCGCGAATCGTGGTGCGCGTCAATGAGGCCGAGGTCACCGTGGGTGAGCCCGGCGTCGACATCTACAACCTGACGAAGTACACGCGTTCGAACCAGAACACCTGCATTAACCAGCGACCTCTGGTTCAGGTCGGCGACACCATCGCAAGGAGCGATGTGCTGGCCGACGGGCCCTCGACCCATCTCGGGGAACTGGCACTCGGCCAGAACATGCTGGTCGCGTTCATGCCGTGGAATGGCTACAACTTCGAGGATTCGATCCTGATCTCCGAGCGTGTCGTCGAGGAAGACCGCTTCACGACGATCCACATCGAGGAACTGACCTGCGTGGCGCGCGACACAAAGCTCGGCCCCGAGGAAATAACCGCGGACATACCTAATGTCGGCGATTCGGCGCTTGCGAAACTGGACGAGGCCGGCATCGTATTCATCGGCGCCGAGGTCAAGGCGGGCGACATCCTGGTCGGCAAGGTCACGCCAAAGGGCGAGACACAGCTGACACCCGAGGAAAAACTGCTACGCGCGATCTTCGGCGAGAAGGCCTCCGATGTGAAGGACACCTCTTTGCGCGTGCCGCCCGGCATGGACGGCACGGTCATCGACGTGCGCGTGTTTACGCGCGACGGCGTCGAGAGGGACTCACGCGCTCTCGCGATCCAGAAATCCGAGATCGAGAAGGTCCGCAAGGACCTGAATGACCAGCGCCGCATCCTCGAGGACGACCTGTTCACGCGCCTGCGCGCCGAGTTGTCGGGCAAGGCCGTCAGCGGCGGTCCGCGCAAGCTGAAGGCGGGGGCCGTGGTTGCCGTCGAGTACCTCGATGACTTGCCGCGCGAGGAGTGGTTCGAGATCCGGCTGCGCGACGACACGGCGAGCGAGGCGCTCGAAGCCACGCGCCGGCGCCTGGCCGATCAGCACAAGGAATTCGAGCGCCGCTTCGAGGGCAAGAAGACCAAGATCACGGCCGGCGATGACCTGGCGCCGGGTGTGCTGAAGATGGTCAAGGTGTATCTCGCCGTGAAGCGCCGCATCCAGCCTGGCGACAAGATGGCCGGCCGTCATGGCAACAAGGGCGTCGTGTCGACGATCGTGCCGGTAGAGGACATGCCTTACCTCGCGGACGGTTCGCCGGTGGACATCGTGCTGAATCCGCTGGGCGTGCCTTCACGCATGAATATCGGGCAGGTCCTCGAGACCCACCTGGGCTGGGCTGCCAAGGGCCTCGGCGACAAGATCGGCCGGATGATCGAGGCGCAGAACGCGATCGTGGAGCTGCGAAAGTTCCTCGACCGCGTGTACAACGCAACCAGCGGGCAGAAGGAGGACATCGCTTCGTTTTCCGACGCCGAGATACTCGAACTTTCGCGCAACCTGACCGACGGAGTGCCGATGGCGACGCCGGTGTTCGACGGTGCGAGCGAGGCCGATATCAAGCATCTGCTCGCGATGGCGGACCTGCCGACCTCCGGCCAGACGAATCTGACCGACGGCCGCACCGGCGAGACCTTCGACCGGCAGGTGACTGTCGGCTACATGTACATGCTGAAACTGAACCACCTCGTGGACGACAAGATGCATGCGCGCTCGACCGGGCCGTACAGCCTCGTGACCCAGCAGCCGCTGGGCGGCAAGGCGCAGTTCGGTGGCCAGCGCTTCGGCGAGATGGAAGTCTGGGCACTGGAAGCCTACGGCGCGGCCTACACGCTGCAGGAAATGCTGACCGTCAAGTCGGATGACGTGAATGGCCGCACCAAGATGTACAAGAACATCGTGGACGGCAACCACGCGATGGACGCCGGCATGCCGGAATCGTTCAACGTGCTGGTCAAGGAAATCAGGTCGCTGAGCATCAACATCGAGCTCGAGCAGGAAGGGTGATCCGATGAAGGACTTTCTCAAATTTTTCAAGCCGCAGGTGCCGGTCGAGAATTTCGACTCGATCCGGATTGCGCTTACCTCGCCGGAGATGATCCGTTCCTGGTCTTACGGAGAAGTCCGCAAACCAGAGACGATCAACTACCGGACTTTCAAGCCGGAGCGCGACGGGCTCTTCTGCGCGAAGATCTTCGGGCCGGTCAAGGACTACGAGTGCCTGTGCGGCAAGTACAAGCGCCTGAAGCACCGTGGCGTGGTCTGCGAGAAGTGCGGCGTCGAGGTCACCCAGTCCAAGGTGCGGCGCGAGCGCATGGGCCACATCGAGCTCGCGAGCCCAGTCGCCCACATCTGGTTCCTGAAGTCGCTGCCGTCGCGCATCGGCCTGATGGTCGATATGACCCTCAGGGACCTCGAGCGCGTTCTGTACTTCGAGGCCTTCGTGGTCGTCGATCCGGGCATGACGCCCCTCGAGCGCGGCCAGCTGATGACAAACGAGATGTACCTCGAGGCGCTCGAGCAGTACGGCGATGAGTTCGACGCGCGCATGGGCGCCGAGGCGATCCTCGAGCTCCTGAAGACGATTGAACTCGCGCCCAAAACTGCAATGGTGCGGGCCGAAATCGAGGGCACGGCATCCGAGACAAAGATCAAGCGCTTGACGAAGCGCCTGAAGCTGCTCGAGTCATTCATCGAGTCGGGCAACAACCCGCAGTGGATGGTGCTGACGGTGCTGCCGGTGCTGCCACCCGACCTGCGGCCGCTGGTGCCGCTGGACGGCGGGCGCTTTGCGACCTCCGACCTGAATGACCTGTACCGTCGCGTGATCAACCGCAACAACCGCCTGCGCCGGCTGCTCGAGCTGAATGCACCGGACATCATCGTGCGCAATGAGAAGCGCATGCTGCAGGAATCGGTCGATGCGCTGCTCGACAACGGACGCCGCGGCCGCGCCATCACGGGCACGAACAAGCGCCCGCTGAAGTCGCTCGCCGACATGATCAAGGGCAAGCAGGGCCGCTTCCGCCAGAATCTGCTGGGCAAGCGCGTCGATTACTCCGGCCGCTCGGTAATCGTGGTCGGCCCGACGCTGCGCCTGCACCAGTGCGGCCTGCCGAAGAAGATGGCGCTCGAGCTCTTCAAGCCATTCATATTCCACAAGCTGCAGCTGCGCGGCCTCGCGACGACCATCAAGGCCGCAAAACGCCTGGTCGAGCGTGAAGGTCCGGAAGTCTGGGACATCCTCGAGGAAGTCATCCGCGAGCATCCGGTGATGCTGAATCGCGCGCCGACACTTCACCGCCTCGGCATCCAGGCATTCGAGCCGGTGCTGATCGAGGGCAAGGCGATCCAGCTGCACCCGTTGGTCTGCACGGCATTCAACGCCGACTTTGACGGCGACCAGATGGCGGTGCACATACCGCTGTCGCTGGAAGCCCAGCTCGAGGCGCGCGCGCTGATGCTGTCTTCGAATAACATCCTGTCGCCCGCCAATGGCGATCCGATCATCGTGCCGTCGCAGGACGTCGTGCTCGGGCTCTACTACATGACCCGCGAGCGCGCCGGTGCGCGTGGCGAGGGCATGACATTCAGCGACGTCCGCGAGGTGCACCGCGCGCATGAGACCCGTTGCGCCGAGTTGCATGCCTGGATCAAGGTGCGGATCGTCGAGCACGTCAAGAATGCGGATGGCGAACTGGAGGAGCAGCGCAGGCTGGTGCGGACGACGATCGGCCGTGCACTGCTTTCCGAACTGCTGCCGAAAGGACTGCCGTTCGAACTGGTCAACCAGGACATGACCAAGAAGCGTGTCTCAGCGGTGATCAATTCCTGCTACCGGGCGCTCGGTCTCAAGGAGACTGTGATCTTCGCCGACCGCCTGATGTACACCGGCTTCACGTACGCGACCCGTGGGGCCGTGTCGATCGGCGTGGACGACATGATGGTCCCGCCGCAGAAGGCCAAGATCCTTGGCGGGGCGGAGCGCGAGGTCAAGGAGATCCAGGACCAGTACGAGTCCGGTCTCGTGACCAATGGCGAACGCTACAACAAGGTCGTCGACATCTGGTCGCGCACCAACGACCAGATTGGCAAGGCGATGATGGACCAGCTGCGCTTCGAGGAAGGAACCGACCTGAAGGGCAAGAAGGTGCAGCAGGGCTCATTCAACTCGATCTTCATGATGGCCGATTCCGGCGCGCGCGGATCGGCAGCCCAGATCCGCCAGCTGGCCGGTATGCGAGGCCTGATGGCGAAGCCGGACGGCTCGATCATCGAGACGCCGATCACGGCGAATTTCCGTGAAGGCCTGAACGTATTGCAGTACTTCATCTCTACCCACGGCGCCCGCAAGGGCCTCGCGGACACCGCGTTGAAGACCGCGAACTCGGGATACCTGACCCGGCGCCTGGTCGACGTTGCACAGGACTTGGTCGTCACGCAGCACGACTGCGGGACGACAAAGGGCCTGGAAGTGACGCCGATCGTCGAGGGCGGCGACGTCGTCGAGGGCCTGGGCGAGCGCGTGCTCGGCCGCGTGACCGCGATCGACGTGCCGCTGCCGGGCACCGATGACGTGCTGACACCGGCAGCGACATTGCTCGACGAGCAGTGGGTGCAGCAACTTGAGAATCACGGCGTCGACTCACTGAAGGTGCGCTCGCCGATCACCTGCGAAGTGCGCTACGGCGTCTGCGCGATGTGCTACGGGCGCGACCTGGGGCGCGGCAAGCTGATCAGTATCGGCGAGGCGGTCGGCGTCATCGCCGCGCAGTCCATCGGCGAACCCGGCACGCAGCTGACGATGCGGACCTTCCACATCGGCGGAGCGGCGTCACGGGCCGCGGCGATCTCGCTGGTCGAGATCAAGGGCAAGGGCACGCTGCGGTTCCACAATGTCAAGTCGGTGCGCCACCAGAAAGGCCATCTCGTCACTACCTCGCGTTCTGGCGAGATCGGGGTGATCGACGAATTCGGCCGCGAGCGTGAGCGTTACAAGATCCCCTACGGCGCCATGATCGTCGCCAATGAGGGCGGTTCGGTGTCGCCGGGCCAGATCGTCGCGAACTGGGACCCGCATACCCACCCGGTCGTCACCGAGGTCGCCGGCTTCATCAAGTTCATCGACTTCGTGGACGGCGTGACGGTGCAGTCGCAGGTCGACGAGGTCACGGGCCTGACGAGCGTCGAAGTGCTCGACCCGAAGCAGCGCGGCGCTGCCGGCAAGGACCTGCGGCCGGTGATCAAGCTGGTCAACGCGAAAGGCAAGGCAGTCACATTCGCGTCCACTGACATTCCGGCGGTCTACACATTGCCGCCGGGCGCGCTGATTTCGCTCGAGGACGGCGCCAAGGTGTCGGTCGGCGACGTCATCGCGCGCATTCCGCAGGCGTCGTCGAAGACACGCGACATCACCGGCGGCCTGCCGCGCGTCGCGGATCTGTTCGAGGCGCGCAAGCCGAAGGAACCGGCAATCCTCGCCGAGGTGACCGGCACGGTCAGCTTCGGCCGTGAGACCAAGGGCAAGCGGCGCCTGGTGATCACCGGCGAGAGCAGCGAACGCTATGAGGAGCTGATCCCGAAGTGGCGGCAGCTCAATGTGTTCGAGGGCGAGCACGTGGAGCGCGGGGAAGTCATCGCCGACGGCGAGCCGAATCCGCACGACATCCTGAGGCTGCAGGGCGTTGCCGCACTGGCCAATTACCTGACGCGCGAGATCCAGGACGTCTACCGGTTGCAGGGCGTCAAGATCAACGACAAGCACATCGAGGTGATCGTCCGGCAGATGTTGCGCAAGGTCGAGATCAAGGACGCCGGCGACACGACGCTGCTCCGTGGCGAGCAGCTGGAACGCGCGCGGCTGCTCGAACTGAACGACCGCATCGGCCGCGAGGGCAAGCAGCAGGCCGGCTATGAACCAATGCTGCTCGGCATCACAAAGGCCTCGCTGCAGACTGATTCGTTCATCTCGGCGGCATCATTCCAGGAGACCACGCGCGTGCTGACCGATGCAGCCGTGCGCGGCATCAAGGACGACCTGCGCGGCCTGAAGGAGAATGTCATCGTCGGCCGGCTGATCCCTGCAGGTACCGGCTTCTCATTCCATGCCCAGCGGCGAAAGGGGCGTGGCGAGGAGCACCGGGGCTTCCTGGACTCCAGCGCCGAAGTCGCGGGCGAGGAACCGGCAGTCCAGGAGGCCGTCGCAGAATAGGGGAAGCCATTCCGGATCCGGCCCTGGCCGGGTCCGGAAGCGTCAGCGTGCCGTCAGCACCTGCGCCAGCGTTGCACACGCCCAGTCGACCTGATCACGCGTGATCACGAGGGGCGGCGCGATCCGGATCGTATTTTCATGGGTGTCCTTGGCGAGTAGCCCCCGTTCGCGTAACGCTTCGCAATAGCGGCGTGCGCCGCCTGCGTACGCGTGCAGTTCGATGGCGAGCATGAGTCCGCGCCCGCGCACCTCGCGAACCACATCGCTGCGGACGCCATCGAGCTGTGCCATGAAGTGCGCGCCCTGCCGGGCGGCGTTCTCGATCATCCCCTCCTCGATGAGGGCCTTCAGCACCGCGCGCGCCACCGCACAGGCGAGCGGATTGCCGCCGAAAGTGCTGCCGTGCTGGCCGGGCTTCAGCACCCCGAG
>SHZN01000071.1 GCA_009692245.1 Gammaproteobacteria bacterium | reverse complement strand
ATCGACATGCTGCAGCTGCCGCTCGAAGCAAGCCGGCCGATCCTGTTGCGGTTCGACCCCTCCACCGAGCCGGTCATGCGCCTCGCCTTCGTCGACACGCAGGACCATGCCAAGGCTGCGGGCAGCGACGCCGGCACGGTCGACCGGCTCAAGTCCCTGCGCCGCTTCGCGGATGACCGCCTGAAACCCGACCTCGAGTCTGTCGACGGCTCCGCGGCGGTCAAGGTGAGCGGCGGATACGAGGACGAGATCCAGATCTTCGTGGACCAGGGCAGGCTCGCCCAGCTCAATCTCTCGATCGAGACGGTCGCTCGGCGACTGCGCGAGGAAAACGTCAATCTCTCCGGCGGGCGGCTCGAACAGGGCACGCAACGCTTCCTGGTGCGGACGCTGAATGAGTTCACGTCGGTGCAGGAAATGGCCGATGCGATCATCGCGACAGTCGGCGGGAAACCGGTGTACCTGCGCGATGTCGCCAGTGTGACCAGCGGCTACAAGGATCGCGAGGCGATTACGCGCGTTGACGGACGCGAGTCCGTCGAGCTCGCCGTCTACAAGGAAGGCGATGCCAACACGGTGCAACTTGCGGCCGGGATCCGCACGCGCATCGAGGAACTCGGCAAGTCGCTGCCGACCGGCGGCGAGTTGCGCCTGGTGTACGACCAGTCCAGGTTTATTTCCTCGGCAATCGGCGAGGTCCGCGACGCAGCCCTGATTGGCGGCATGCTCGCGATCCTGGTCCTGTACCTGTTCCTGCGCGACGCGCGTGCGACCATGATCACGGGCATCGCGATTCCGGTCTCGGTCATCGGCACCTTCGTTCTGATGTATGCGTTCGACCTGTCGCTCAACATCATGTCGCTGGGCGGGATTGCGCTCGCGGTCGGCATGCTGGTGGACAATGCCGTCGTGGTACTCGAGAACATCGTGCGCCATCGTGAGAACGGGTTATCGCGGCTCGACGCCGCGCAACTCGGCACCCGCGAGGTCTCAACCGCGATCACCGCTGCAACACTGACCTCGGTCGCCGTGTTCTTCCCGATGGTCTTCATCACCGGCATCGCGGGCCAGCTCTTCAAGGACCAGGCGCTGACCGTCAGCTTTGCGCTGCTGTTCTCGCTGATCGTCGCGATGACACTGGTACCGATGCTGGCAGCCGGCCGCGAAGTACCGCCGATAGCCGACCCCGAGCGGCCACCCGGCCGTGCCGGCCGCGCCATCGGCAAGGTCGTGCGCGGTACGCGCCGAGGCTTCGCGTGGATTTCGAATTTCATGGCCCGACTGCTTTCCTGGCCGGTGCGACTGACCCAGGCAGGCTTCGCCGCAATAGTGCGCGCCTACGTGCCCGCGCTGGCCTGGTCGCTGCTGCATCGCGGCCGCGTATTGCTGATCTCGCTGACGGTCCTGCTGGCGACAGCGGCGCTGGTCCCGCAGCTCGGTTCGGAGCTGATACCGCAGCTTTCGCAAGGCGAATTCATCGCCGATCTTCGTCTCGCGCCCGGCACGCCACTGGAGCAGACCGACCGCGCGATTGCGGCTGCGCAGGGCTATGCAATGGAACTGCCGGAGATCGCGTTGACTTATGCGGTGACCGGTACCGGCAATCGCCTGGATGCCAGCCCGACCGATGCCGGCGAGAATACCGGACGGCTTTCGGTCAGCCTCAAGCCGGAAACCAGCGCCGATGACGAGCCTGCCGTGATTGACACCCTGCGTGGCAAATTCGACGAGTTGGCCGGCGTTCAATACCAGTTCAGCCGGCCCGCATTGTTCAGTTTCGCATCGCCCCTCGAGGTCACGATCACGGGCTACGAACTCGAGCGGCTGCGCGCGGTAGGCGCACAGATCCGGCTCGGCATGCAGCAGAGCACGACATTCAGTGACATCAAGTCGACGGTCGAGGCCGGCAATCCTGAAATCCAGATAATTTTCGACCAGGAGCGCGCGGCGCAGCTCGGTATCACCGTGCGTGAATTCGCCGATCGCGTCGTCTCGAGCGTACGCGGCAATGTGGCGACTCGTTACAAGCTGCGCGAGAAGAAGATCGACGTACTGGTGCGAAGCGTGGACACACGCGCCTCGTCGATCGAGGAAATCCGCTCACTGATCGTCAATCCGGGTAGTGCCAGACCAGTGCCGCTGACTGCTGTAGCGAACGTCATCGTTGCCACTGGCCCAGCCGAGATCCGTCGCACTCGGCAGCAGCGTGTCGCAATCGTGACTGCGAATCTTGCGTCGGGCGACCTTGGTACTGCGGTCGCGGAGCTTCAGGGCATCGTCGCCGGTATCGAAATGCCGGTCGGCACCACCGCTTCAGTCAGCGGGCAGAGCGACGACATGAGCGACTCATTCCGCTCACTGCAATTCACGATGCTGCTCGCCGTATTCCTGGTGTACCTGGTCATGGCTTCGCAGTTTGAATCGCTGCTGCATCCATTCGTGATCCTGCTGACGATTCCGCTGGCGCTCACCGGCTCGGTCTGGGCGATGTTCCTTACCGGAACCACCGTCAATGTGGTTGCCTATATTGGACTCATCATGCTGGCTGGCATCGTCGTCAACCAGTCCATCGTCCTGATTGATGCCGTCAACCAGGCGCGGGAACGCGGCCTGCCCAAGCACGAGGCAATCATGGAAGCGGCACGGTTGCGCCTGCGCCCGATCGTCATCACCAAACTGACGACGATCCTCGGCCTGTTGCCGATGGCAATCGGACTCGGCGAAGGCGCCGAGATCCGCAAGCCCATGGCAATCACCGTGATCGGCGGCGTCGCGGTTGCAAGCTTCTTCACATTGCTCGTGATCCCGGTGGTCTATTCCCTGCTCGACAGCAAGCGGTTCCCGGCGACGGCGACTGGCGCGATACCGCGCGTTGCGACCGAGTCCGGCGGAGACTGAGTCATGCTGCACACCCGATATGCGCTGCGCCGCCCGGTAACGACTCTGATGACATTCGTCGCGGTGTCGCTGATTGGCCTGATATCCACGTGGATGCTGCCGCTCGAACTTTTTCCGGACATCCGCTTTCCGGGGCTGCTGGTCAACATCCCTTATGAGGGCTCCACGCCGGAAGAAGTCGAGCAGCTGATCACGCGACCCGCCGAAGAAGCCATCGCGACGCTTTCCGGCATCAAGGAAATGCGCTCGACCTCTTCGGAAAACGGCTCGGAACTCGTGGTGCTGTTCGAATGGGGACGTGACCCCGCTGCGATCGGCTTCGCCGTGCGCACCAAGCTCGAGTCCATACGCCACGAATTTCCACCCAGTGCCAACCGGATCCTGACCCAGGTGTTCGCCGCCGGGGATGATCGCGTCGTCGTGGTGCGCATCTCGAGCCAGGAAGACCTGTCACGGCAGTACGACATGCTGGACCGGTACCTCAAGAAGCCGCTCGAGAGACTCGACGGTGTCGCGCGCGTGTCGCTGGAAGGTGTCGAGCCGCTGGAACTGCGCATCTTGATCGACCCGGTGCGGCTCACGGCCTATGGCGTGGACATTGCGCGCCTGCGCGATGCGCTGGAGGGCGCGAATTTTTCGGTCAGCGCGGGGGAAGTCACCGGCGGCCAGCAGCGCTTCCTGGTGCGGCCGATCGGCGAATTCCGCTCCCTCGATGACGTCCGCGATTTCATCGTGACCGGCAATGTCCGGCTGCGCGACATTGCAGACGTGCGCCTGGTCACCCCGGCGCTGGCTATAGGGCGCCACCTGAATGGGCGGCCGGGCGTCGGTCTCGACGTATTCAAGGCCAGCGGCGCCAATATCGTCGAAGTCGCGGACCGCGTGATGGCGGTCATCGAAGAGGCGCAGAAGCTGCCACAACTGCAGGGCATCGACGTCATCGTGCTCGGGAACCAGTCCGAGAGCATCCGCACCTCACTCGGGGACCTGCGCAACGCCGGCCTGATCGGCGCCGCGCTCGCACTGGTCGTGCTGTTCCTGTTCCTGGGCGATTGGCGGACCACGCTGATCGTCAGTCTCGCCGTGCCGTTTTCGCTGCTGGTCACGCTAGCCGCGATGTATTTCCTCGGCTTCTCGCTGAATATCCTGACCATGATGGGCATGATGCTCGCGATCGGGCTGCTGGTGGACAACGCGGTCGTCGTGACGGAGAGCATCTTCCGCCACCGTCAGGTGCCCGGGTCCGATCCGATTCAGTCGACATTCGCGGGGGTCGATGAGGTCGGGCTCGCGGTGCTCGCCGGCACGCTGTCAACCGTCATCGTGTTCCTGCCGATCGTGTTCGGCCAGGAAAGCGAGATGTCTATCTTCATGGTCCATGTCGCAGTGCCAATCATCGTCGCGATGATCGCATCGCTCCTTGTCGCGCAGACCATCATTCCGACGCTGACCGCGCGCTTCCCGCCGCCACCGCCGATCAAGGCCGGCTCGCGCTTTGCGCGATTCCAGGACTGGTACCTGCGGCGCCTCGATTGGCTGTTCAATCACAAGCGGTGGGCAGCACTGATTGTCGTTGGAACGGTCGCTTCCGCGGCCGTACCGTTCGTGACGGAATTATTGAAAGTCGACATGTTTCCGCAGGACGCGTCCGACCGGTTGTTCCTTCCATATCACATCGATGGCACCTACCCGCTGGCGCGGATGGAGGAAGCGGTTTCGCGCATCGAGGCCTATCTCGACGAGAACCGGGAGCGCTTCGGCATTGAGCTCGTCTACAGTTACTTCACGGCGGGTGATGCTTCCAGCGTGATCAAGTTGAAGCCGCGTGATGAGCTCCCGATGGAGCCACGCGAGCTGATGGCGGAACTCGAGAAGGGCCTGCCGGAGATCATCATCGGCAAGCCGAGCTTCCGTTTTGACGAGGACCAGGGCGGGACCGGCGCGTTCAGCATGCACCTGACCGGCGAGTCGACCGAAGTGCTGGTCGCGCTGTCCCGCGACGTCGTCGGGCGGCTGCGCGATGTGCCCGGCTTCGATTCGGTGCGCACGACCGCCAAAGCCGGTGAGCACGAGGTCCAGATCGTCGTCGATCGTGACCGCGCCGCGCAGCTCGGTCTGACTCCGCAAAGCATTGCCCAGACGGTGGCAATCGCGATGCGCGGCGACCGGCTGAAGGCTTTTCGCGCCGACGACCGCGAGATCCAGATGCGCCTCGCATTCCGGGCGGATGACCGCCAGACCATCGAGGACCTCGCGGCGACCCCCTTGTACCTGCCCGATGGAACGCGCGGCACGCTGGGCGCTGTCGCGAGCTTTCGGATCAACCAGAGCGAGCGGTCCATCGACAGGGTCGACCGGCTGACTTCGGTCGCCATCGAAGGCATCGTGTCCCGCGATGCGACACTCGATGAGGTCAAGAAACGCGTCGAGGCGGCCATGGAACAATTCCCGTTGCCGCCCGGGGTTGCCTGGAAGTACGGCCGCAGCGTCGAGGACAGCGACGACACCGCACACGACATGACGATCAACATCCTGCTCGCAGTCGTGCTGATTTACCTGGTCATGGCCTCGCTGTTTGAATCACTGCTGTACCCGGTGTCCATCATCACATCGATCATCTTCGCGATCGTCGGCGTGTTCTGGGGGTTGACGATCAGCGGAACGCCACTCACCTTCATGGCGATGTTGGGCATCATGATCCTGATCGGCGTCATCGTGAATATCGGCATCGTGCTGATCGCGCATGTCATCGATTTGCGCAATGAGGGCATGAACCGCCATGACGCGATCCTCGAGGCGGCGCGTCACCGGCTGCGACCCATCCTGATGACCTCGCTGGTGACGCTGCTCGCGATGCTGCCACTCGCGGCCGGTAACACGCGGATCGGCGGTGACGGACCCGCGTATTACCCGATGGTGCGTGCGCTGATGTCGGGTCTGTTCTTCGGCAGCATCACATCGCTGTTTTTTGTGCCACTGTTCTACGTATGGCTTGACGATCTCAATGTCTGGCGCCGCCGGATCGGACTATTCTCACGCGGCGCGACGCCCGCCGCGGCCGGGTCTTCCTAGCGCAGCAGGACCTTGTAGACGTCCCAGTAGTCGTCGACCAGGACATTGGCGTCGGGTACCCCGCCGCTTCCCGCAGGTGGCAGCGAGGCCGGCTGCGGAACCGTTTCATTCTGCGAGCGCCAAGTGGCGCCCGACCCCATCTTGTCAGTGCGCTTCTTGATCTCGGGCCCGATGCCGTCCAGCGATTTCACCTGCGCAATCGCCGCCACCAGCTCTTTCAGCCGGTTCAGGCAGGATTCGAGACTACCGTGCTTCGCACTCTCGACGCTGCGGTTGTTCGCGAGACGCGAATCCATCGCGAGTCCCGAAGCCGCCAGGCGCGCATACAGGATCTGCGCGTAGGCGATGACCGCGAGATTGACAATTCGACGCCCCTCGATCGTCAGGCCCGGGAATGCGGGCCAGGGTTCCTTCTCGATCGTGCGATGTGATTCGCGCATGTCGGCGAGCTGCCTTTCGGCAACCACGCAGCGCTCGCGCTGCGCAAGGATTTCCGCTGCCAGTTGGCGACGCCGGAAGTAATTCCAGAACCCCTTGAGCTTTGCCATGCGCTCGTCGCGCTGGCGCAGGCGCTCGCGCTCCGCGTCAGCGACTGCCTGCGCCTGGCGCAGGCGCTCGTCCGCCACCTTCAGCCGCTCATTGCGGTCCTGCTGGAATTCCTCCAGTTGCTGCTTGCGTTCACGGTCCTGCTTCTGGCGCTTGAGGTCCGCGGCGAATGTCTCAAGCTGCTCACGACAGGCGCGCCACAGG
Source organism: Gammaproteobacteria bacterium (assembly GCA_009692245.1). GTDB lineage: Bacteria > Pseudomonadota > Gammaproteobacteria > Steroidobacterales > Steroidobacteraceae > SCUD01. The sequence goes on along the minus strand of SHZN01000071.1, from coordinate 1,873 downwards.
GATTTCAGACCGAAGTGCACCAGCGCGTCATGCCCGCGCTCCGGATTGCCCAACAGCACTTCCAGCTGCTCGAGCTGCTGCTGCAGGCGCCCATTCGCGTTCTCCTGCTGCTTCAGCTTGTTGCGCAGGTTGTGCAGCTGATCGTCCAGCGCCTGAAGCTCCTTCTTGAGCTCGGCGCGATTCCAGAAGAGCTTGAGCAGGCGCTGCTCTTCCTGCCCATCCGGCTTTCCGATCGCCGGCAGCTTCAGCTGCGACCATTTTTCGGGAAGGATGACGGCCATTCTGGCGGACCCTGATCAGCCCGCTGGTAGCGCGAAACGGTGGCCGGTCCCGGCGCAGTACTCAAGCCACTTGTTCAGCAGCATGTTGCAGGACCAGCGCCTGTCACTCTCGCGCGGCAGCCCGGCGGACAGGCGCCGCAATTGCGGATGGGCCGGCACGGCGGATGTGGCGCGCGCCTCGGCAAGACGTGCGTCGTGATAGACACGGATCTCGAGTTCGGGATCGCGCACCTGGCCGTTAGCGTCTTCGAAAAGGTAAGACATGCCAAGGGTCGTCGTGTAGCGACATTGCTCGACGACCGACAGCTCGAGCGCCGGCTCGCCTGCCACCACGGATCGCATGGAGCCCGACATTTGCCGCAGGTCCGGGACCAGCCAGCCGAAGCGTATGAAGTTGCTTTCATACAGCGTCATCAGGCTCACGAACGACCGCGGCCGGGCACGCCAGGAGACCGTGCAGAGGTGATCCGAGATCATGGATTTGACTATATCACACGCATATTTGCCATTTTCCAGCGCGAATCGTGCTGCATGTCACGATTCGCATCACGGACGCACGCGGCGGGGAATCGACAGGCGCTCAAGCACGCGGCTCGCGATCTCCTCGATCGAGCAGTCAGTCGTTTCGAGAAATGGAACACCTTGTCGCTCGAAAAGCTGCTCGGCGGCGCGCACCTCGTACGCGCACTGCTGCGGCGAGGCATAGCGGCTGTCCGGTCGCCGTTCCTGGCGAATCTGGTGCAGGCGGTCAGGCTTAATCGTGAGCCCGAACAGTTTCTTACGATACGGCTCGACGGCGGCCGGCAGCCTGACACCGTCGAGATCCTCTTCGGTCAGTGGATAATTGGCCGCATATGTGGCGTATTGCAGGGCCATGTAGACGCAGGTCGGTGTCTTGCCCGAGCGCGAGACGCCAAGCAGGATCACATCGGCGCGCTCGTAGTCGCGGGTCTGCGCACCGTCGTCATTGGCAAGCGCGAAATTCGTCGCATTGATACGCAATGTATAGGCCGTCAGGTCGGTCATGCCATGCGCGCGGCCCAGCACATGCGCTGATGGCTGGCCGAATTCCTGTTCGAGTGGCTCCAGGAATGCCGCAAAAAAATCCAGGAACACGCATTCCGCCCGCCGCACGGCATCGCGGACATTATTGTTGACGAAGGTCGCAAATACGACCGGCCGCGCGCCCTCGTCACGCGCCGCCTGATCGATCTTGCCGACTGCTTCCCGCGCCTTGTCAAGCGTGGTGATGAATGGCAAAGTAATCGGCCTGAAATCCAGGCCGTCGAACTGCGTCAGCAGACTGTGCCCCATCGTTTCGGCAGTCACGCCGGTCTGGTCGGACACGAAGAAGACGGTTCGTCGCTGTTTCATGACGGGTTGTTCCGTGGGCTGTTCGGTCGCGCGGCCTGATTCGCAGTGCCGTTGATCGTATCAGGTGCCAGTAATGCGAGGATCAGGCTTGACCGGTTACACACGACCATTTGCAAAACTCGGCCTCGCCGACATCGACTCCGTCGGCGGAAAGAACGCGTCGCTCGGCGAGATGATCGGCAAGCTCGGGCCGGAGGGTGTCAGGGTGCCGGACGGCT
>SHZN01000070.1 GCA_009692245.1 Gammaproteobacteria bacterium | reverse complement strand
CCGCGCTTCAACGTGATCCTGCGCGACGACAAAAGCTTTCCCTACGTGCACATCTCGGCGCACGAATTCCCGCGGCTCTCTTTCTACCGCGGCTCGCGCAAGCTTCCGGGGCGGCTGTTCGGCCCATACCCGAGTGCAAGCGCCATGCACGAGACACTGAACCAGCTGCACAAGCTGTTCAGGATTCGCAGCTGCAAGGACAGCTTCTTCGCCAACCGTTCGAGACCCTGCCTCGAATACCAGATGGGCCGCTGCTCCGCTCCCTGCACCGGTCTGATTGGCAAGGAGGCCTATGCCCGCGACGTGCAATCGGCTGTGGAGGTCCTCGAGGGCCGTGCCGCCGAAGTGACCGCGCGCATCGGTCGCGAGATGGACAGGGCAGCCGAGGGGTTCGACTATGAGCGCGCCGCTGTGCTCAGGGACCAGCTGGCCGCGCTCACCGAGGTGCAGTCCCGGCAGATCGTCAGCCGTGCCCGGGGCGTGGCGGATATCGACGTTATTGCCGTGGCGGAGTCGGGCGGAGATTTCTGCATCTCGCTGATGTTCATTCGCGGCGGGCAGGTGCTGGGCACCTCGACTTATCATCCGCGCGCCCCGATCAGCGAGGCGCCGGAAGTCCTGTCTGCGTTCCTCGGACAGCATTACCTGGAGCGGGACCCGCCGTCGCGAATCCTGCTTTCCCACTTAATCGAGGACGGCGAAACAATTGCCGCATCGCTCACCGGGCGGGCAGGGCGGCGCGTGCGCATCAGCCGTGCAAATCGCGGGCTCCCACATCGCTGGGTCCAGCTCGCGATGCAGAATGCCAAGAACGAACTGCGCATGCGCAGTGCCAGCCAGGCGAGCCTCGCCGAGCAATTTGCAGAATTGGGCGCATTCCTGGGTCTCGGCGCGCCGCCCGGGCGCATCGAATGCTTCGATGTCAGCCACACCCAGGGCGAGGCGACCATCGCCTCCTGCGTCGTGTTCGGCCTTTCCGGCCCGCTGAAGGCCGAATACCGCCGTTACAACATTGAAAACGTGGAACGCGGCGACGATTACGGTGCGATGCGCCAGGCGCTGACACGCCGATACCGTCGGCGACAACAGGAACAAGCGCAGCTGCCCGACTTGTTGCTGCTCGACGGCGGCGCGGGCCAGCTTTCGGAGGCCGCGCGGATGCTCGGTGAGCTGTCGCTCACGATTCCTGCAGTCGCCGGTGTCGCGAAGGGTGCTGACCGCCGTGCGGGACAGGAGCGCATCTTCTTGTTGGGCCACAAGTCGGCCTCTATACTGCCGCCGGACTCGAAGGCGTTGCACCTGATCCAGCGCGTGCGGGATGAGGCGCACCGGTTCGCGATCAGCGGCCACCGCCGCAGTCGTGCCCGGTCGCGGCAGACATCGATGCTGGAAGCGGTTGCAGGTCTCGGCCCGGCCCGCCGCCGCGCGCTACTGAAGCAGTTTGGTGGCCTGCAGGGTGTGTTGCGCGCCGGAATCGAGGATCTCACGCGCGCACCCGGCATCGGACCGGCGCTTGCGCAGGCGATCTTCGAGCATCTGCACCCTGGAGCCGGATGACACATCCCTACACGATCCCGAATCTGCTGACGGCGCTCCGGATCGCGCTGATACCCGCCATCGTCGTGCTCTTCTACCTGCCCCAGCCCTGGGCCGACGTGGCCTGCGGACTGATGTTCGCCGTAGCCGGCATCACGGATTCGTTCGACGGCTATCTCGCGAGGAAGCTTGGCCAGGTTTCCCGGCTCGGCGCGTTCCTCGATCCGGTCGCCGACAAACTGATCGTCGCGACCGCGCTGGTGCTGATCGTCAGCAAGGATCCGGCCTGGTACGTGACGCTGACCGCTGCGGTGATCGTCGGCCGCGAGATTGCGATCTCGGCGCTGCGCGAATGGATGGCGGAAATCGGCGCGCGGCACAAAATGAAGGTGTCGGGCGTCGCCAAGTTCAAGACCATCGTGCAGATTACCGGGCTGTCGATGATGTTGTTCCGCCAGGACCTGTTCACGCTGCCGATGTACCGGATCGGGCTCGTGCTGACGGTACTCGCGGCCGTGCTGACGCTTTGGACCATGGTCGCCTATCTGCGCGCCGCCTGGCCGGATATGCGCAGTTCCGGCCAAACTTGACAGTCCGGACCCTGCTCCTAAAATGACGGCCCCTGCGGGAATAGCTCAGTTGGTAGAGCGCAACCTTGCCAAGGTTGAGGTCGCGAGTTCGAGCCTCGTTTCCCGCTCCAGATTTCACTGAAACCCCGCGACTCGGTCCCGGGGTTTCGTGTTTAATGCCCCCGAAGGCTAGGTGGCAGAATGGTCATGCAGCGGCCTGCAAAGCCGTCTATGCCGGTTCGATTCCGACCCTAGCCTCCATTCATTCGCAGATCGCGGTCACGGCGCAGGTCGCCGAGGATCCGCTGCGCGGCGTTGTAGCCCGGCGCGCCCGTCACGCCGCCGCCGGGATGCGTGCCGGCACCGCAGAGATACAGGGCGCGTAGTGGTGTCGCGTAGCGCGCATACGCCGGTACCGGTCGCATGAAGAAGAGCTGATCCGGACGCAGGTCACCGTGAAAGATGTTGCCCTCGGTGATTCCGAATACAGATTCGAGATCGAGTGGCGTGTACAGGCGGCTCGCGACCAATGACTGATTCACCGCGGGAACGGAAGCCCCGATCTGGCGCAGCAGCTGGCGATGCAGGCGATCGCGCTCCACGCGCCAGCTGGAATCGCTGAATCGATAAGGCAGGTATTGGACGAAGCAGGTCATCACGTAGCGGCCGGGCGTCGCCAGCGACGGATCGATGAGAGAGGGCACCAGACAGTCAATCCAGAGTTGCTCGGCAATCTTTCCCTGTCGCGCCTGCTCGTAGCAGCGCTGCGCACCTTCGAGCCAGGGAACGAGCGTGAATTGCGCACGCTGCAATGCGCCCGCGCCGGAGTCGATGCCGTTGAGCCGCGGCTCGTCAGCGAGCACCAGGTTGAGTTTGGCGCACGGCCCATCCATCTTGATGCCGCGAACTGTGGAAAGAAATTCCGGATCGAGTTCCCCAGCCGGCACAAGTCCGAGAAATGTCCGTTTCGGATCGGCATTCGAGACGATGATGCCGGCGGTGATTTCCGTGCCGTCTTCCAGCAACACGGCGTTCGCGCGTCCGGCGCGCACCAGGATCTGCTTTACCGCCGCATTCGTTCGCAACTCCACGCCGCGGGCAGCGCAGGCCGCGGCCATGGCCTGGGTGATGGCGCCCATGCCGCCCATCACGTGGCCGACGAAACCCTGTTTCGCCTGCTCCCCGCCGCCCAGCAGATGGAACAGCAGACCGAAGAGGGTGCCGGGATCATAGGGCCCGCCATGCTTGCCATAGAGGCTGTTGGATAGCACCAGCGATTTAAGATGCGGGGATTCGAGTGATCGATCGAGGAATTCTCCCAGGCTACCGGTCGCAAAAGCGACAAGATCGGCGATCTCGCGTCCGCGCAGGCCCCGGAACTTGAACGCGAAACGCAGCAGTTCGCAGAGGCCGGCCAGTCCGCCACGTTGCAGGTCAGGCGGCGCCTGCATGAAAAGGGGTTCGAGATGGCGCGCCAGGCCGCCGAGGCCCTCTCCGAGCGACAGGAACCGCTCGCAATCCGCCGGGGCAAATCGGAGCAGGAATTCGCGCATTCGTTCTCGATCGCTCCACCACGGAATGACGGTCGCATCCGGCGTCACTGCCTGGACTGTCGGCTCCGCCGCCACCATGCGCAGTCCGTGCCGATCGAGCTCGAGATCGCGGATGACCTCCGGACGCAGCATGCTGGCCATGTACGAGGTCGTTGAAACCCGGCAACCAGGAGCAGCCACCGGATCGATCTCTTCGGTAACGCAACAGCCACCGAGAATTTCCCGCCGCTCGAGCACGAGCGTCTTGAGCCCGGCACGCGCGAGGTAGAAGGCAGCTGTGAGCCCATTGTGTCCGCCGCCGATGACGGCGACGTCGTATTGTTTTTCAGTTGTCACAGGGCAGGCCCAGGAAGAATGGGCGATCCATCAAAGAAGCGGCCCAGGCGGAATGCGGAACGCTCGACCGGATCCGCCGTGCCCCGGACCATGTCGGCGATCAGTTTACCGGCACCCGGGCCGATACCGAATCCATGCCCGCTGAATCCCGTCGCAACGAAGAATCCCTCGAGTCTTTCGACGCCCGAGATGATCGGCAGCACGTCGGGTGAAGTCTCGATCATGCCGCCCCAGGATTCAACGAATGGCGCATCGGCAATCTCCGGAAAGCATGCCCGCAATCCCTCACGCATTTGCCCGAGCACCAGTGGTTCAGGCGCCGGGTTCAGCACTCTTTCGCGCTCGAACGGGGAGGGCGCATCGAGATCCCAGCGACTCGGCTCGGCCATCGCCTTGAAAAACTCGCGCCCGAAGTGCAGTCGCAACGACTTGTAGCCCTGCCGGAGCGCCGGGAAGAATTTTGTTGCGAAACGAAATGTGGCCGGCGTCAGTCCATGCAGATTCGAACTGCCATGCGCAACCGTATAGCCGCCATCAGCGCGGCGGCGGATTGCGACTCGCGACGACCAGGCTTCCCCCTCCAGAAGCTGTGCCGCCGGCGCGGTCCGCGCGACCGTGCCCAATACCGTGAGTTGCGGCACGGTGATCCCGAGTGAGCCGCAAAACATTCGCGTCCATGCGCCACCGGCGCAAATGACCACGGGTGTGTTCACGACGCCCTGTTCCGTGACCACGGCCTGCACACGACCTGCGGCCCGCTCAATGCCGCGAACCGCGCATTGGCTGACAATGTATGCGCCAGCCCGATGTGCACCACGCACGATGGCAGCTGCAGCCCGGTTTGGCTCTGCGCGCGCATCACTTGCCGTGTGCAGCGCGCCTGCCCCTTTCTTGCCGTCGGACTTCAGGATTCCAGCGAGCTCATGGCCCGACAGAAGCCGCGTATCCAGGTCGTGTGCGCGGGCAACTTCCAGCCACTCACCCAGTTCCGCAAGTTGTGCCGGGTCCTCGGCCAGATAGAGCGATCCGCCCTGCCTGAAGCCGATGTCCTCGCCAAGCCTTCCCGGGAGTTCCTGCCAAAGGCGCAGGCTGCGGATCATCATTGGAAGTTCGACGGGAGAGCGGCCCTGTTGGCGTACCCAACCCCAATTGCGGCCGGACTGCTCGCCGGCAATGCGACCCTTTTCAAAGAGTGCGACCGACACGCCTTGGCGCGCGAGAAAATACGCGGCTGAGCAGCCGACGATGCCGCCGCCGATGATGACGACATCTACGGATCGTGGAATCAGCCTCCCCGCGGCATGCCACGCCCATTCATCCGCGATGGTTCCGGGAATCTGCTGCTCGCCTGTCATGATCGAGCTAGCCTACTATGTCCGCACGGGAAACGATGCCCCGGTGGCGGAATGGGTAGACGCTACGGACTTAAAATCCGTTGCCCGCAAGGGCTTGCAGGTTCGACTCCTGCCCGGGGCACCACGACGATCGGAGCGCCGATATCAGCGCCGCTCACGCGTCACTGGCTTTCAGCGCCGTTTTTTGGAGCGCCCGGATCCGGCTCGATCCGTGAACTCTTCGACTTGGAAGTCGCCGGGAAGTAGAGCGGTGGCAGGAAGAGTCGCGCGCTGCAGTGAGGGCAGGCGCTCCAACCGTGACTGTAATTGTCGACTGGTACGAACCAGCGCTTGAAGCACGAGCCGCAGGTCACGACGCTCACGACGCTGACGATTGCCAGCGCCTCGTTGTCGCCACTCTCCACCGTCAGGCCGTCCATGACGATCATGTGTCGGCCCGACGACGGATCGTCGAATTCGACGACACCGTTGCGGTGCATGACGCGATGCAAGCCCTGCATCAAGAATCCCCCGCCTGACCCCGGCTCGCCCCTGGTACTTACGTATCTTTTGATGAGGCGTTCCGCGACACAATACGCCACGGTGGCCGCATAAATCCACCGGCGAGCGAGGCGTCGTTATGTCAACCCAAGTTATTAGAGCGGGAAGATCCCCATCAGCCCGAATTATTGCCAGCCTTTGCCTTCATTCTGGTATTCGGCCCTGCATTCGAACTTCGCAGGCGCGCCCGCTCTCTTTGGCTCCGTATCTGGTCATAAAGCTCATCGGCAATCGCCTGTCGCACCTCATCATTGATTCCTACCAACTTTATTTCCGACCTCGATGAGGTAAAACCGGCTGTACTCGATGAGCTCGCCTTGCCGGAGTTTTCGACCGCGAACTCGACGCGAAACTGTGAAATCGCCACTCGCCTGACGCCGCTCAGGGCCGTCAGCTTGGTGGCCTTGAGAAAAGTGGCGGCTTGCTTGACCGGGTCGCCGGCCGGATCGAATTGCGGCGCGCCCTTAGCGGCCGCCGTGATCGATACCAACACCAACAGTGTTGCGCAGAGCCCCTTCATTGTGGTTCCTCCATTCGTCAGCAGCGCTGAATACTTACGCGGATAAAGCGCAAACGAGTGCCTGGGGAAAGCGACTGATTCATGCGAACACGGCCGACGGCCCATTGTGGCCCCATGGAGAAGCGTCATGTTTTGCCGAATACTTGTTTCCACCGATGGCTCGCCGCGTTCCAGCCGGGCGCGAAAACGCGCGGGTGCGGCTTGCCGACGCGGCAAGTCCCGGCAAGCAAGGCTTTGACGGGGTGGCATGTTTTTCTCTGCTGCACGAGGCGCCGGACCCGAAGAAGCACCAAATCGTCAATGCACTGCTCGAGGCTGTCCGGCCCGGTGGCAAGGTCGTGTTCGTGGACTATCACCGTCTGGTCCCCTGGCATCCGCTGCGACCCGTCATGGCTGCAGTGATTCGCTGGCTCGAGCCCTTTGCCGATGGACTGGTTTCGCGCCTCATCACGGATTTCGCGGCGCACCCGCAGGACTTCCATTAGCGCGAGGAAACGAGCTTTGGCGGCCTTTACCAGCAGTTGGTCGCCAAGCGGCTACGGTGAGCTCCGTGTCAATCCACCCCAGTCTGCTATAGTTTGCGCGGCCTCATGGGCGAGTGAATATTTCGATTGCAACCAGTTAATTTTTCAGGACTTTCTGCTCGCGACATCCAGGTCTGGCGAGGCGATCGCCATGTGCTGCATGGGGTGTCGCTGGACGTGGCGGCAGGACAGGTCGTGCACGTTGCCGGGTCGAATGGGGTTGGCAAGACGACGCTCTTGCGCGTGCTCGCCGGGTTGCTGACGGCGGAGCAGGGCAGTGTGAGCTGGCAGGACCGGCCCATCACAGCAGATTTCGATTCCTATGCATCGACTCTCGCCTATCTCGGTCACAACGATGGGCTCAAGGCGGACTTCTCGGCCCGTGAAAATCTCTCCCACGAAGTCGGCCTGCGCCGCCCCGTGACTTCGGACGAAATCGACGACACGTTGACACGCGTGGGACTTGCGGACTGCCGCGACCTGCCCGCGCGCGTGCTTTCTGCAGGCCAGCACCGGCGACTCGCGATGGCGCGCGTGATGCTGACTTCCGCGCCATTGTGGATACTCGATGAGCCATTCACGAATCTGGACCACGTCGGCGTTCAACTGCTGTCGAGCGTCATCGCGGAGCACATTGACGGCGACGGTGCGGCCGTCATCGCTGCCCATCAACCGCCGGCCATACCTGGTCATACCGTGAACTGCGTAAATCTTGCGTGATGCAGACTTCCCTCACCCGGGCCATGGCGCTCATATACCGCGACGACCTGGTGCTAGCGTTCCGCCGCTGGGAACAGATCGCGCAACCCGTGGTCTTTTTCACGATGGTCACGACACTTGTTCCGCTCGCGCTCAGCCCGGAGCTAGGCGCACTGCGGGAAATTGCGGGCGGCGTGCTTTGGATCGCCGCCTTGCTTGCCGCCTTGCTCGGTCTCGAATTCATGTACCGCGCCGATCATGCGGATGGCACGCTCGAGCAGATGCTGCTGTCCGGTCAGCCGCTCGCGTGGCTCGTGCTCGCAAAGACCGCCGCCCACTGGACCGCCAGCGGCCTGCCGCTCGTACTGGTATCGCCACTCCTGGCCATCAGCCTGGGCGTGCCCTCGGATGCGTTGTGCGTATTGATGGCCTCGCTCGCACTCGGCACCGGCACACTGAGCGCCTTGGGCGCAATTGGCGCAGCACTGACGCTTGGATTGCGCCGCGGCAGCGTGCTGCTGTCATTGCTGGTGCTGCCGCTCGCGATGCCCGCGTTGATTTTCGGGGCGCGCGCGGTTGACATGGCGATTCACGGCGAAGTGGCGCGTGGATCCCTGCTGTTGCTGGGCGCGATGTTCGTGCTGTCGCTGACATTGTCGCCATTGGCCGTGTCTGCAGCTCTCAGGATCAGCCAGGAGTAATGGCATGAACTGGACCTGGTTTCACAAGCTGGCCTCGCCGCCGCACTTCTACAGGCTGGCGGGACGCATGACGCCATGGTTCGGCTGGCCGGCGTTCCTGCTGATTGTCGTGGGCCTTTACGGCGGGCTGGTCCTGGCACCGCCGGATTACCAGCAGGGCGATGCATTCCGCATCGTTTATGTCCATGCGCCATCCGCGTGGATATCCATGTTCATCTACGCGACATTGGCGGTCGCAGCGGCAATCGGGCTCATCTGGCGCATCAAGCTCGCCCATGCGGTGGCAGCCGCCGCAGCACCGATCGGCGCCTGGTTTACATTTTCAGCACTCGCGACCGGTTCGCTCTGGGG
>SHZN01000069.1 GCA_009692245.1 Gammaproteobacteria bacterium | reverse complement strand
GTTCTCGACATCGAGCGTCAACACGCCGCGGGACTTGCGCCAGACCGGCAGTTCCTGCGCGAGGCGCAGGTCCAGTATCGAGAGCCAGTGGCTCCGGTGGGCATTGCGCGGCACGATACGTCCACGGTACTTTTCGAGGCCGTGCTGCTGGATAAAGGCCTCGGTCGCAACCCCGAATGCCGCCGCCGCTGCATTCAACGACGTGTCAACGGTTGTCGATGTGCAGCCAGGCACCACCGGGGGGCCCCCGGGGGTCTGGGGGACGTCGGCGGCCGTGCAAAGCGCCTGATAAATCACGTCGGTCGGGCTCGCCGGCACGTAGAACAATTGATGCTGGCGTGCCTGTTGGCGCGGATCGCCCCACACGTTCGACGACGACGCGGGGAACTGGGGGTGACCAAACGTGTAGCTGTACGGCCGGCCCGAGCGCCGTTCACCGACCAGGGCGATGCTAGTCTCGTGATCACCAAAGAAAGCCTTGCGCCAAGTGAACGCACCTTTGAACTGATGCTCGATCTCGTAGTTCGAGGTCGCAAGTTCCGGGTTGTTCGGGTCAGAGAACGCGAAACTGTCCCAATTCGACCGGGCTGTGGAGCTCGTGCCCGAATTCACGTCCTTGATATCCTGATATCCATAGCCCAGGTAAGTATCGAGGCGGCCGATTCTGGTCCTCCAGGTCTTGGAAAGGTCGATCGTGAAGACCATCCCACTGCCTTGGTGGGTGTTAGTCAACAACAGGTCGTTGCCACCAGGCCGGTTACAGGGTGGGGTATGCCCCGGGTTGCATGGAGACACATCGGCCCGCGAAATGTAGCGCGGTCGGCCGTCCGGTGCTGTACCGGTCTGAACCAAGCGCAGGTCCTTCCAGAGCACTTCGTCTTTGACGCGCGCAATGATCACGTCTGCCGTCAGTTCGATATTCCAGGGCAGCGTGTGCTTGACGCCGAGGTTCCACCGGTACTGCGAAGGAATCTCAAATGATGGATCGATCGCATTCACCTCGCCATCACCACGCAGCAAGGTGTGGTTGGCTAGAATGTCCGGGTCGATGTTGAACCCGTCGACGTCTGTCAGTCCATCGGCCAATGCCGCCGGCGAAGTCGGAATGATCGTCTGCTGAACGACATTGACCCCGTTGTTCGAGTAGCTGTTGGAGATCCAGACATTCGGCGAGCCGCCGCCGAACAGGCCCCAGCCGCCGTAAATCGTCGTTTCCGGGCGCCACTGCCAGTTGAATCCGATCCGCGGCATAATCAAGTCGCGCCCGTCCAGCGTTTCCTGATTCGAGTATCCGTAGCGGCCCGCGAAGTTGGTGTTCAACAGCGGCAGGTCGCTGCTGGAGTACTTGTCGAGCCGCATACCTGCCTGCAGCCGGAAATCCGGCGTGGCCTGCCATTCGTCCTGGATATAGAACGAATCGACGTCGTAACTGAATGTGGCGCCCGCATCCGCCTTCACGTTGGTAAAGGCATTGTTGTAGACGAATCGGCTCGCCGTCCCGCTCTCGAAACTTGAGGCGCACTCGACAATGTTGATGCAACCGAAGAAGTACTGCCCGCTGCTGCGCGCCACAAACAGGTTGAAGATGTCGAGCATCTCCCGCTCGTAGCCCGCGGTCAGCGTGTGATCGCCGAGGAAGAAATTGGACTTGAACTTGATCTGATCGAGGTCATTGGTAAGTGCGTTGGCGTGTCGATTCTCGTCCGGCCCGACGAATACGACGCCCAAACTCGGCGTCGTGACCTGCATTTCGGCGAAGCCGGTTCCGGACAGCGAATCCTGACTCGTTTCGATCTCCTTGCGAGCCAGCTTCAGCTCCGTCGAAAACCATTCGTTCCAGTCGGAATACAACTGCAATGACATCGAATCCATCTTGATCGCCCGGTTGTACCAGCCCGACGGAGTGCTGACGAAACGAAAATCAACGTTGTTGTTGGCCGTGATGACCTCGTTGCCTTCGGTCCGCTGGTAGGCAAGCGACGCGCGCTGGTTGTCGGTGATGTGCCAGTCGAGTTTCGCGAGGATTTTCTCATCCTTCTCGGGCAAATCATCGAGACGCTCGCCAGGATCGAAACCATAGGCGCTCCGCGAAATTGCGACGATCCGGTCGTACTCAGTCTGGGTCACTCCAGGTATCTCAACCGCGGCGCCGGATCCGGTCGGACCAAAATCCTGACCCGCCGTACGCTCAAGTCTTTCGTAGGACAGGAAGAAAAACAGCTGGTCGCTGATGATCGGACCCCCGAAAGTGCCGCCAAATGTTTCATCATCGAATGTGAATGTCAGGTCCCGATCTTTGCTGCGATCGCCAGCCCAGTCGTCCTTGCCCTTGTAGTAATACGCCGACCCGCTGAATTCGTTGGTACCGGACTTGGTCACGATATTGATCGTCGAACCGCGGAAGTTGCCGTATTCGACCGAGAACGGCGCGGTCAGGATCGACACCTCCTGGACAGCGTCGATCGACAGCGGGCTGCGCTGGGTTGGATAGCCGTTGTTATGCAGTCCGAAGTCGTCGCTCTGACGCACGCCATCAATAGTGATCGTGTTGTAGCAATTGTTGGCGCCCGCGACTTCCAGCGCGTCGGAGTTGGTCGGGTCGACCCAGGCCTTCGGATCGATGCGCACGATGTCCTTGATGTCGCGGCTGATGGACGGCAGCGTGCGGATGTCCTGCGAGCTGAAGCGGCTGCCGGCACCGATCGTAACGTCGGCCTCCGACGCAGCGATGACTTCGACGCCCACCAGTTGCGTGATTGGCTGGGCGACCAGTGTCACGGAGCTGCGCTGCGCGAGCTGCGTATACAGGTCCTCGACGGTGGATTCCTGCATGCCCTCGGCCTGCACCGAGACGCGATAAGGACCGCCGACCCTGAGGCCGGTCGCCGAGAATTGACCGGAAGCATTGGTCGCCACATTGGACCTGGTGCCCGATGGCACGTGCACGATCGTGACCGCAGCGCCGACGACTGGCTTGCCCTCGACATCGACGACAAATCCGGATAGCTGAGAGGCCGTTTCCTGCGCATGCGCGTAGGGCGCAGCGGCCAGCACAATGGCGAAGCCCGCGCCCAGCGCAACAGCCGGCGCGGACAGGATCGACGAAACAGCGGCGGCGAGGCGGACCGCCTGTCGGCGATCGGGCATGGAGTTCGCTCCCTATTCTCAGCGCGGATTCACAGCGGTCACCACGGGTGGACTCAGGCGGCGAGTCTTGCCGCCGCTTTTTCTGCGATCATAATGGTCGGTGCATTGGTATTGCCACCGACGAGTGTCGGCATCACCGACGCATCCACCACGGAAAGCCCTTCCAGGCCCCTGATCCTGAGCGACGCATCGACCACGGCGAGCTCGTCGTGACCCATCCGGCAGGTTCCGACCGGATGGTAGATGGTGTCGGCGCGCCGCCGTATGCGTTCGATCAGCTCACTGTCGGAATTGCCGCGCGCAAACAACTCGGCGTCGCGATGACGGTCGAGCGGCGCTCCATCCATTATTTCGCGCGCGATTTTGATGCCGGCCAGCAGGGTCGCGACATCGGCATCGGCGGCCAGAAAATTCGGGTCGATGCGCGGCGGGTCGCGCGGATCGGCCGAATGGAGCCCGACACTGCCGCGGCTCACCGGACGCAGCACCGCCACATGGCAGGAGACTCCATAACCGTAATGCAAGCGTCGCGCATGATCATCGACGATTCCATTCACGAAATGCAGCTGCATATCCGGCCGGTTCAGCTCACTCCTGGTCCTCAGGAATGCGCCGGCTTCCGCGAAATTGGTGGTCAGCAGGCCCGTGCCCGAGCGCCGCCACTGAAAATATCCGGGAATGGCGCGCAGCGCCGTGCGCATGGTGATCCCCATCAGGCCCGGATCGGAGGAGCGGTAGACCAGCGCGAGATCGACATGGTCGGCGAGATGTGCCCCGACGCCGGGCAACTCGTGCTGCAAGCCGATGCCGTGCCGCTCAAGTTCTTCGCGCGCTCCAATGCCGGACAACATCAGGAGTTGCGGCGAGCCGAACACGCCGGCTGACACGATCACTTCGCGAGCAGCATCGATCTGCCCCGCGCCCGCGTGGCCGGCAACCAGCACGCCGGTGGCGCGGTGCCCGGAGAGCAGCACCCGCTCCACCCGAACGCCGGTCAGGATGGTCAGATTCGGGCGCGAGCGCGCCGGATTCAGAAATGCGACGGCCGCGCTGCAGCGACGGCCATGACGCTGCGTCACCTGATAGAATCCCGCCCCTTCCTGGCTCGCGCCGTTGAAATCCGCATTCGCGCGCAGGCCGCGGCGGATGGCGGATTCGACGAAGGCCAGAGAGGCGTGGACCGGACTCGGCAGATCCGCGACGGATAGTTCGCCGCCGACACCGTGGTATTGATCGGCGCCGCGCGCCTGATCCTCGGAACGGCGAAAGATCGGCAATACCTCATCATAGGACCAGCCCGGATTGCCGAGCGCAGCCCAGCCGTCATAATCGCTGCGGTGACCGCGGATGTAGACCATCGCGTTGATCGAACTCGAACCGCCAAGTGTCTGGCCGCGCGGCTGATAACCGCAGCGGCCCTGGAGCCCGGGTTGCGGCACGGTCTTGTACGCCCAATTCAAGTGTCGTGTCGGCAGGATGCCGAGCATGCCGGCCGGAATGTGAATCAGCGGCGATCGATCCGGCGGACCCGCCTCGATCAGGCAGACGCTGCGCGATGGATCGGCGCTCAAACGATTGGCCAGCACGCAGCCGGCGGAGCCGGCGCCGACGATCACGTAATCGAATTTCACAGGCAACACTCTGGCCTCTGCGCCAGCGAATGCAAGCCCTGCTACGGCAATGCGCTTCCTGATGCACCTTTAGGTGGATCGCCCTAGATTCGGAGCGCCGGGCAGCATCATCGGCGCGAATACGGCTTCAATCAGTAATGGCCCGCGGCGCGTACTGGCTTCGGCCAGCGCGGCATCGAGCGCCTCGGCCGTGTCGACGGTCTGTGCCTCGACACCGAAGCCGCGCGCCAGCGCCGTGAAACCGAGGGCCGGCTGGTCCAGCGAAAGCACCGGCAGCGCCCGCGGTCCCGGCGGATGGCCTTCGATCTGCAGATGTTCGAATGCGAGGATCGCGTAACTGCGATTCGCGCAGATGATCGTCGTGACGTCGAGATTCTCGCGCGCCTGGGTCCACAGCGCCTGGATCGTGTAGAGCGCGCTGCCGTCACCGGAGGCACAGATGACCTTGCGATCGGGACTGCCGAGCGCCGCGCCGGTCGCGAGTGGCAGCGCCCCGCCGATCGCGCCGCCCATCAGGTCGAGTTCATCGTGCGGCGCTGCTGCCGCGAGCGCCTGCGGCAGGGCGAAACTCGCGGTGATCGATTCGTCGCAGTAGATGGCGCCTTCGGGCATGCGCCGCGCAAGTGCCGCGGCAAAGCTAGCAGCATGAATGGCACCGCTCGGACGATCGGGCAGGGTTGTGGCAGGCAGCGCTACGACCGTCGCCGCTGCAAGCAGATCGGCCAGCGACTGGAGCGCGCCACTGCCATCCTGACCCGGCGCGGCAACAATTGAAACCACTGTCTGCGGCGCGAGCGGCTGGCCCCGACGGCCCGGATAGCCGAAGAAATTGACCGGCTCGCGCGACTCGACCAGCAGCAATACCTCGACGTCCGCAAGAAATGCCTCTGCCGTTTCACCGAAGTAAGGAATGCGCGGAATGAACAGGCGTCCCGCACCACGGGCGGCGCGCGCATTGAATGTCTCGCTCGCGATGCGAACTCCGGTCGCAGCTGCAAGTCGCGCGGCCGCCGCGACAGATTTTTCGTCGAGTGCGCCGCCGCCGAGCAGCAGCATCGCGCGCGAGCCGTACTGTTGAATCGTTGCCGCGGCCTGCTCGATCGCGGCCGATTCGGGTCTGATTCTGGCAGACGCCACCCTGGGCGTCGCGGGGCGGGCACCCTCGCTCCAGGCAACATCGGCAGGCACGATGAGTGTTGCGGGCCCGCACAGGGTTCGCGCCGCGACCAGGGCATCGGCTGCGTCCTGGCCGGCGCGATTGGGCTCCGTGATTTTGTGGACCCAGATCGAGAATGGTCTGGCGACGGCCTCCACGTCGGTGGTCAGCGGCGCATCGAGCGCGATGTGTTCGCGCGCGTGCTCACCGACCACATTGACGATCGCCGAGCGGGCGCGCCGGGCGTTATGCAGGTTGGCGCAACCATTGGCGAGCCCCGGGCCGAGATGCAGCAGGGTCGCGGCGGGCCGGCCCGCCATGCGGGCATAACCGTCGGCAGCCCCGGTCACGACGCCTTCGAACAGCCCGAGCACCGCGCGTACACCGGGCGCTTCGTCGAGCGCGCGCACCAGCGCCATCTCGGAGGTTCCAGGGTTCGCAAAGATCGTGTCGACGCCACCGAATTTCAGCGTCTCGAGTATTGCCTGCGCGCCTTTCACCTGGCCACACCTCATAATAATGTGCAAGCGTATCCCTTATCGAGTGTGCCAGAAAGCCCGAGCCATGATCGCGAGCGCCGACCTGATCCGCCATCCCGCGACCGACTGTGACCCGATCCGGCGCATCGGCGCGGAAATATCGCGTGAGCGCGACGCAATCACCCTCTCCTGCCGCATTGAAGGCGCGGTCTCGCGACTCAGGATTCCAGGGGCCGGGCCAGTGCAGCGCGCGGACGATCTCTGGCAGCACTGCTGCTTCGAGGCATTCCTGCAGGCCGCCGGCAGCAAGCGCTACCTCGAATTCAATTTTTCGCCATCGGGCGCCTGGGCGGCGTATTGTTTCGCCGGTCGGCGCTGGGGCAGGGAGTCGCCCGAGCTGACGGCGCCCCAAATGGAGGTCCGGCATGGACCGGATTGGCTGGCCATGAATATCCAGCTTTCACTAGCCGGCGTCGCGGAATTCGCGGGTTCGATCCCGATTTCGGCTGGGCTCACGGCCGTCATCGAGGATGAACATGGCGGCCTCTCCTATTGGGCGGTAGCCCACGGCGCGCCACGGCCGGACTTTCACGATCCCGCGACATTCGCGCTGCGACTGCCCGCATGATGAAATTCGGCATTGAGCGGCTGCTCGCGGATCGCGTGCTGCAGAAGCCGCTGGCCGGCCGTCGCGTCGCGCTGCTCGCGCATCCCGCCTCGGTCACGGCAAGCCTGACGCACTCGCTCGACTCCCTCGCAAGCCTGCCGGACATCAAGCTCACGGCCGCATTCGGCCCGCAACACGGGTTGCGTGGCGACAAGCAGGACAACATGATCGAGTCGGCGGACTACACCGATCCCGTGCATGGGATTCCGGTGTTCAGCCTCTACGGCAAAGTGCGCCGCCCGACCGCGGCCATGATGGAGACCTTCGACATCCTGCTCGTGGACCTGCAGGACGTGGGCTGCCGCGTCTACACATTCCTGACGACACTCCGTTACCTGCTCGAGGAGGCGGCGCGCAACGGCAAGGCCATCCGCGTGCTGGATCGCCCCAATCCGATCGGGCGGCCCATTGAAGGGCTCGCGCTGATCCCCGGTTGGGAAAGCTTCGTCGGCGCGGGCGCGATGCCGATGCGTCATGGCATGACGCTCGGAGAACTGGGCGGCTGGTTCGTCGAAAAGCTCAGGCTCGGCGTGGACTATGAAATCGTGACGATGGCGGGCTGGCGACCCGGGGAGCCGCCCGGTTACGGATGGCCGCTGACCGAGCGCGCCTGGGTCAATCCCAGTCCCAATGCGCCTGGCCTGTCCATGGCACGCTGCTACCCGGGCACGGTGATGCTGGAAGGCACGACGCTTTCCGAAGGTCGCGGCACGACCCGGCCGCTCGAGATGTTCGGCGCGCCGGACATCGATGCGCGGGCGTTGCTCGCCAAGATGCGGGAGATCGCGCCCGACTGGCTCGCCGGCTGCACGCTGCGGCCCTGCTGGTTCGAGCCGACATTCCAGAAGCACAGCGGCAAACTCTGCGCCGGCCTGCAGATGCACGTGGACGATGCGGCCTACAAGCACGAAGCCTTCCGGCCGTGGCGGCTGATGGCGCTGGCATTCAAGGCACTGCGTTCGCTGCGCCCCGACTATCCGCTGTGGCGCGATTTCCCCTACGAGTATGAAACCGGCAAGCTCGCAATTGACGTCATCAATGGCGGGCCGCTGCTGCGCGAGTGGGTGGATGACGCCGCGGCAACGCCCGGTGATCTCGACGCATTGGCGCTGAAAGACGAAGCGGCCTGGCGCGAATCGCGGCAGCCATACCTTCTCTATCGCTGAACGGGAGAATTCTCGATGCGTGTCCGGATGCTGCCATTCCTCGTTTCCTTGTTGCTGCCACTCACGGCTGGCGCCGAAGTGGCACTCGCGGCCGCCGAAAGCATGCACATCAAGCACCAGTTCCGCATCGCGGCCCCGGCGGCGCGGGTCTGGGAATCGCTGATTCATCCGGAACGCTGGTGGCCCGCTGATCACACCTGGTCCGGAAAGCGCGAGTCGCTGTCGCTCAACGCCACGGCGGGAGGCTGCTATTGCGAGCAATGGGCGGGCGGCAGCGCCGAGCATGGCCGCGTCATCATGGTCATCCCGAATCGCATGCTGCGACTCGACGCCGCGCTCGGGCCCCTACAGGAGATGGCGGTCAGCGGTGACCGGCCTGTCTTAACTGGTCCAGATTGCAAGTTCGTTTACGCCGCCCTCTGAGCCTCTGCGAGCAGGGGTCGGCCGCAGGCGGTTGCCGGTGCCGGCGGCCGGTAGCCGAGCGAGCCGTGGGGTCGGCGGGTGTTGTAGAAGATCCGCCAGCGCTCGATCAGCACCTGGGCTTCGC
>SHZN01000068.1 GCA_009692245.1 Gammaproteobacteria bacterium | reverse complement strand
GGGCGCACGACGCGCTACGACGCCGCCGCCTGCCTGCTGCACGCATCCCTGGGCGCGACGCGCGCAGGCCTCGAAGCGATCCAGATGCTGGGCGGCAATGGCTATATCAACGACTATCCGGCCGGCCGTATCCTGCGCGATGCAAAGCTCTACGAGATCGGCGCTGGCACCAATGAGATACGCCGCATGTTGATCGGCCGCGAATTGTTCAAGGCAACCAGCCCATGACCCGGATCGCATCCCGCATCGACTCCAGGAGCGCCGAATTCGGCGAGAACGCGGTGCATATGCAGGCTCTGGTTGCCGAATTGCGCCAGCGCCTGGCAGTGGCCGGCGCTGGCGGCGGCGAGGAAGCGCGCGCCAAGCATCTTGCGCGCGGCAAGCTCCTGCCGCGCGATCGCATTGAGTCGTTGCTGGATCCGGGTAGCCCGTTTCTCGAAATCGCGCCACTGGCGGCCGGTGGCATGTACGGTGACGAGGCGCCCGCCGCGGGTCTCGTCGCCGGCATCGGCCGCATCCACGGTCGCGAATTGCTGGTGGTCGCGAATGACGCGACGGTCAAGGGCGGCACTTATTATCCGATCACGGTCAAGAAGCACCTGCGCGCGCAGGAGATCGCACTCGAGAACCGGCTGCCCTGCGTGTATCTCGTCGATTCCGGCGGCGCCTTCCTGCCGCTGCAGGATGAGGTTTTCCCGGACCGCGA
The DNA here is from genome assembly GCA_009692245.1 of Gammaproteobacteria bacterium. GTDB lineage: Bacteria > Pseudomonadota > Gammaproteobacteria > Steroidobacterales > Steroidobacteraceae > SCUD01. Next base: position 8,185 of record SHZN01000068.1, on the reverse strand, counting down.
TCATTTCGGGCGGATCTTCTACAACCAGGCGCGCCTGTCGGCGGCCGGCATCCCGCAGGTTGCGGTCGTCATGGGTTCCTGCACCGCGGGCGGCGCCTATGTGCCGGCGATGTGCGACGAATCGATCATCGTGCGCAACCAGGGAACGATTTTCCTCGGCGGCCCGCCGCTCGTGAAAGCGGCCACAGGCGAAATCGTCGACGCCGAATCGCTCGGCGGCGGCGACGTCCATGCGCGCACCTCCGGTGTCGTGGACCATCTGGCCGACAATGATGCACATGCGCTTGCGATGGCGCGCGAAATCGTAGCATCGCTCAACTATCGGCCAGCGCGCTGGCTCGAGAGCGGTGCTGTGGTGGAGCCGGCTTACCCGGCCGATCAACTCTACGGCATCCTGCCGCGCGACCTGCGCCAGCCCTACGACGTGCGCGAGGTGATCGCGCGCATCGTGGATGGCTCTGAGTTCCACGAATTCAAGTCCCTGTACGGCAAGACGCTTGTCTGCGGTTTCGCGAACATCTGGGGCCACCCGGTTGCGATCCTCGCGAACAACGGCATCCTGTTCTCGGAATCGGCGCTGAAGGGCACGCACTTCGTGCAACTCGCAAACCGCCGCCGCGTGCCCCTGCTGTTCCTGCAGAACATCACGGGATTCATGGTCGGAAAGCGCTACGAAAATGCGGGCATCGCACGCGATGGCGCCAAGATGGTGACGGCGGTTGCCTGCTCGACGGTGCCCAAGCTGACGGTCGTGATCGGCGGTTCGTTCGGCGCCGGCAATTACGCGATGTGCGGACGCGCCTATGGCGGCCGCTTCCTGTGGACCTGGCCGAACGCGCGCATCTCGGTGATGGGCGGCGAGCAGGCCGCGAGCGTCCTCGCAACCGTGCGCCGCGACGGCGTCGAGGCGCGCGGCGGAAGCTGGCCCGAGGCCGAGCAGAAGAAATTCGTGGACGGGATCCGCGAGCAGTACGAACTCCAGGGAAATCCGTACTACGCGACCGCGCGCCTGTGGGACGACGGCGTCATCGATCCGCTCGACACACGCCGCGTGCTCGGGCTCGCGCTCTCGGTCGTGGCGCGCGGGCCGGCGCCCGCCCCGGAATCCTACGGTATATTCCGGATGTGACGATGATGCTTCGAATCGAGCGCGACCCGCGCGGCACCGCAACGCTGATCCTCGACCGGCCGGCCGAGCGCAATGCGCTGTGCGCGCAGTTGATCGGCGAGCTGACGGACGCCTTGACCAAGCTCGCCGCCGAACGCGACTTGCGCGCAGTCCTGCTGAAAGGCGGCGGCAGCGCCTTCTGCGCGGGCGCGGACATCGGAGAGATGCGCGCGGCGGGTGCCGCTGCACCTGAACAGAATGTCGCGGATGCGCGGCGCTTCGTGGCGCTGCTCGACCGGCTCGAGCGCATGCCGCAACCAACCATCGCGGTCGTCAATGGCGCAGCCTACGGCGGCGCGATCGGACTGATCGCGGCCTGCGATATCGCGATCGCTGGCGGGGCGGCCCGGTTTTCCCTCAGTGAAGTCAGGCTCGGGCTGGTTCCCGCGATGATTTCTCCCTACGTGATGCGCGCGATCGGCGCCCGGCAGGCCAGGCGCTACATGCTGAGCGGCGAAGTCATGGACGCGGCGACCGCCGAGCGCATCGGTCTTGTACACGAAGTCGTCAGCGATGCCGCACTGCTCAGCGCCGTGGAAAGACTGATCGATGCGCTGCTGGCGGGCGGACCCTGCGCCCAGGTCGAGATCAAGTCCCTGCTGCGCCATGTGTCTGGCCGCACCGACACCGACGATACGGCCCTGCGCGGCGAACTGGCGCAATGGATCGCGCGGATCCGCGGCAGTGCAGAAGGCCGTGAAGGCCTTTCGGCCTTTCTCGAGAAACGCCAGGCGCAGTGGCGCGATCCCGGCTGATGCTGCGCCGGCTCCTGATCGCGAATCGCGGCGAAATCGCGTGGCGCATCATGCGGACCTGCCGCAGGCTCGGCATTCATTCGATCGCGGTCTACTCGGAAGCGGATCGCGGCGCCCTGCACGTACGAGGCGCCGACGAGGCCATCTGTATCGGACCGGCGCCCGCGCGCGAGTCCTATCTTGATGGCGATGCGGTGATCCGTGCCGCACGCGCGAGCCGCGCGGATGCGATCCATCCCGGCTACGGGTTCCTGTCTGAAAACGCCGCATTCGCCGCTGCATGCGAGGCGGCGGGCATCCGCTTCGTCGGCCCGCCCGCCTCCGCGATCCGTGCGATGGGCCTGAAGCATGAAGCAAAGACCATCGTTTCAAAGGCCGGCGTGGCCGTGGTGCCGGGCTACATGGGCGACGACCAGGCCGATCACGTCCTCATCCGCGAAGCGGAGCAGGTGGGCTTTCCGCTGCTGGTCAAGGCAGTCGCAGGCGGCGGCGGCAAGGGCATGCGCGTCGTTCGCAATGCCGCCGAACTGCCGGAAGCGATCCGCGGGGCACGCGGCGAGGCCGAGAATGCCTTTGGCGATGGACGGTTGATGCTCGAGCGATTCCTCGAGCGGCCGCGTCACATCGAAGTGCAGGTCTTCGGCGACGGCCATGGAAACTGCGTGCACCTGTTCGAGCGGGAATGCTCGGTCCAGCGCCGGTACCAGAAGATCATCGAGGAGTCGCCCTCGCCCTTCATCAAGCCTGCGACCCGCGCCGCGATGACGACCGCCGCCGTGCGCGCGGCGAAAGCCGCCGGCTACGTCAATGCGGGCACGGTGGAATTCATCGTGAGCGCCGACGGCGAGTTCTATTTCATGGAGATGAACACGCGCCTGCAGGTCGAGCATCCGGTGACCGAAGCGGTCACCGGCCTCGACCTCGTCGAATGGCAGCTGCTGGTCGCTTCAGGCGAACGATTGCCGCTCGCGCAGGATCAATTGCGCCAGCAGGGCCATGCGATCGAGGCGCGCATCTACAGCGAGGATCCACGGCGCGGATTCCTGCCGTCCACCGGGAAAATCGAACGCTTCGCCTGCCCGCCGCAGGATGCGCATTGGCGCGTCGACCGGGGTGTGGAGGATGGCGACGCCATCTCGGTCTACTACGACCCGATGATCGCGAAGGTCATCGCGAGCGGTCCCGACCGCGCCGCCGCGCTTGCGACACTCAAAGCCAGCCTGGCCCGCACGGCGGTATTCGGAGTCACGACCAACCTGGCATTGCTGCGCGAGATCGCGATGCATCCGCAATTCGCGGCGGGCGACGTGGACACGGGATTCGTCGATCGCGAACTGGGAGGGCTGACACGCCACACCCCGCCTGCTGCCGAATCGCTGATGCTTGCCGCAAGTCTGGCGCTCGATGCAACAGTTGATGCGTCAGGCAACGGCGATTCCGATTCGCCCTGGGCACGCGGTGACGCCTGGCGCATCACGGGATCCGGCCGGCAGGCGATTGGCCTGCGGACACCGGACTTCCTGCAATTGCGTGCGACTCGTCTGGCCGAGCGCATCGAGATCCGGCAAGGCAACGCGGGTCTGGCAGGCAGCGTTGTCGCCAATGGCAATGACCAATACATCGTCGACGCCGGTTCAGGCCCACGGGATATCGAATTGATCCGTCACGGCGCGCAACTGCAGATCATCGGCGCACAGACGGACGAGATGACACTTGCCGCTGCATGGCCCTTCGATCGCAGCGTCGAGGATGCCGACGCGCATCCCGCATCGCCGCTGCCCGGTCGCGTCGTTGACCTTCGGGTCAAGGCTGGCGACACCGTCGCACGCGGCGACGTTCTTGCGGTCGTCGAGGGCATGAAGATGCAGCACGCGATCAAGGCTGGCCGTGCGGGGCGCATTGCCAAGGTCCTGGCGCATGCAGGCGACCTGGTCGATGCGGACACCGTGCTATTTGACATAGAGTCGCCCTGACCGATCGGTTGTTTTGCGGCGCAAGACGCGCTAACGTGCTGTCCCGATTGCATTGTCTGCACTTTTGTTCGCAGGTGCAGTAAAGGAAATTATGCAGCTTTCCGGGAAAGTGGTCGCTATCACCGGCGGCGGCCGCGGCCTTGGCCGGGCCATGGCGCTCGCCTTTGCCACCGAGGGTGCCGATGTCGCCGTGCTCGATGTCAGTGCCGGGGACCTCGATGAGACCTGTGCGCAGTGCAAGGCTATCGGCGTTCGTGCAATGCCTTACAGGACCGACGTCACTGACGAGTCCCAGGTCATCGCGAATCTCGATGCCATCGTCGCCGACTTCGGGCGACTGGACGTGCTGATCAACAACGCGGGCATCACGCGCGATGGCCTGCTGGTCAAGGCCAAGGGCCGGGAAATCCTTTCAAAGCTGTCGCTCGCGCAGTGGAACGCAGTGCTGAACGTCAACCTGACCGGCGTTTTCCTGTGCGCGCGCGAGGCGGCGGAACGCATGATCCGCCTGGGAAATGGCGGGCTGATCATCAACATCTCATCGATCTCGCGAGAAGGAAACGCCGGCCAGACCAACTACTCGGCCACCAAGGCTGGCGTCGCCGCGATGACGGTCGTCTGGGCCAAGGAACTGGCGCGTCACGGCATCAGGAGCGTCGCCATAGCGCCCGGCTTCTGCGCGACCGACATTCTCGCGGCCATGAAACCTGAGCTGGTGGCCAAGGTCACAGAAGCAGTGCCATTGCAGCGGCTCGGCGATCCGGCGGAGATCGCCTCGACCGCGGTTTACATCGCCCGGAACGACTTTGTGAACGGTCGTGTCATCGAAGTCGACGGAGGGTTGCGCCTGTAGCAGGCTCAAGGCTCTAGCGACCTGTAAACTACCGCCGGGGGACACCAAAATGAAGCTGGATCAGGTCAAAGCAATCATTACCGGCTGGGCTTCGGGCCTCGGACTCGCAACGGCGCAGCGCCTGGTTGCCGCGGGTGGCAAGGTGACGCTGCTCGATGTGCAGGACGCGGCTGGCAATGCGGCGGCGGGTGCGCTCGGCAAGGCCGCGCGTTATCGAGCCTGCGACGTGACCAGCGAATCCGCCGTGGATACGGTAGTGCGCGAAGCCGCGGAGTGGATGGGCGGTCTGAATCTCGCCGTCTCATGCGCCGGTGTCGCAACCCCCGGCAAGCTGCTCGGCCGTGACGGACCACTCTCTTCGGCCGCGTTCCAGCGCGTGCTCGCAATCAACACGACCGGCACTTTCCATGTCGATCGCGCGGCCGCCGCGCTGATGCAGAACAACGAGCCAGACGCCGATGGCGAGCGTGGCCTGCTGATCCACACGGCTTCGGTCGCGGCCTATGCAGGCCAGATCGGCCAGGTCGCGTATGCCACGTCGAAGGCGGCAGTCGTCGGCATGGTTTTGCCACTCGCACGCGAGCTGGCGCGCTTCGGCATCCGGGTCGTCGGGATCGCGCCGGGGCTGTTCGGAACGCCGATGATGGCCGGGCTTCCACAGGAAGCACAGGATTCACTCGCCAAGCAGGTGCCGTTTCCCCCGCGCCTCGGGCGGTCTGAGGAATACGCAGACCTCGTTGCGGCGATCTGCACGCATCACATGCTGAATGGCACCACGATACGGCTCGATGGGGCAATCAGGATGGCGCCGCGTTGAAATATCCGGGGCGCCGGTTGTGGAGCGGACCGATTGCCATATTGATCCTGACCGGATGTGTGGGTCAGCCGCTCACAACTGGCGCAGACAAGCCCGAAGCAGCGCCAGTTCCGGCGAGCGGCATCAACATCCCCATCGAGTATTACCACCTCGGCAATGGCCTCAAGGTCGTGCTGGCGCAGGATGCGTCCGCGCCGACCGTCACGGTCGGCGTTTATTACCGCATCGGATTCCGGATCGAGCCGCGCGACCGCACGGGCTTCGCACACCTGTTCGAGCACCTGATGTTCCAGGGCTCGACCAATCTCGGCAAGATGGAATTCGTCCGCCTGGTCGAAAGCAATGGCGGCAGGTTCAACGGTTCCACCCGCTTCGACTACACGAATTACTTCGAAATCGTGCCCGCCCACACGCTGGAAACAATCCTGTGGGCCGAAGCGGATCGCATGAAAGGCCTCGCGATCACCCAGGAAAACCTGGTGAACCAGCAGGGTGTCGTCAAGAACGAAGTGCATGACAACGTGCTGAATCAGCCCTATGGCGGTTTTCCGTGGATCTCGATGCCGCAGCTCGCGAATGAGAACTGGTACAACGCCCACAACTTCTACGGCGACCTCGCGCATATCGACGCCGCGACGCTCGAGGACGCGCGCGCATTCTTCGGCACCTACTACACACCCGGCAACGCCGTGCTGGTTGTCGCGGGAGATTTCGAGCCGGCGCAGGCGCGCACATGGATCGGCAAGTACTTCGGGCCGCTGCCGGCCCGCGCGCAGGCACCACAGCCGGACATCTCCGAGCCGCCGCAGCTGCGCGAAAAGCGCAAGTCCTACGTGGAGCCACTCGCGCCGCGCCCGGGCCTCGCGGTCGCCTGGCATGTGCCGCAGCGCGGCACACCCGAGCATTACGCCTTCGGGCTGCTGGATGAGATCCTGCTGCAGGGCGAGGACAGCGCCCTGTGGCAAAAACTGGTGCAGGAACGCGGTTACAGCAGCGGCGTGGGCGGCGGCATCAACCTGCTCGGAAACATGTTCAATTACGACGGCCCGATGTTGTGGACCCTTTATCTGGTACACGACTCGAGCGTGGCACCCGAAGCAATCCTCGCGGATATCGATGCGGAAATTGCAAGGCTCCAGAACGCGCCGCCGACCCAGGCGGAGCTCGATCGGGCGCTGACCAAGATCCGCGCCGAGCTTTACGACCTGGCCGGTTCGAGTAACCGGTTCGGGCTGGTGGATTTCCTGGCCGCGTTTTCACTCTTTGACGACGATCCGACGCGCATCAATCGCATCGAATCCGAGTTCCGGGCGGTCAAGCCCGAGATGATTTCCGAGGTCGCAAGAAAGTATCTGCAGGACAACCAGCGGAGCGTCTTGATCCTCGAGCCGGGCCGGACGCCGGCTGGAGCGCAACCATGAGGCGATTCATCGGGTTGGCGCTGATACTGCTCGCATTCGTTGCCGCCGCGCAGGACCGCGAAATGCCGCCTGCGCCTGGGCAACCCCGCGATTTCACGTTGCCAGCGCGGGAAACCGTGCAACTCGGCAACGGCCTGTCCCTGACTTTCATCGATTACGGCTCCGTCCCACTGGTCACCGTGTTCGCGGTCGTCAGGACCGGCAATATCGACGAAGGCGAGTCGACCTGGCTTGCCGATGTTGCTGTGGAAATGCTGAAGGAAGGCACGGCCACGCGCTCGGCCGCCGAGATCGCGCGCACTGCTGCCGGCATGGGCGGCTCACTCAGTGTCGGCGCCGGCGCCGAACAGACTTCAGTCGGCATCTCTGTGCTGTCCGAGCACGCGGCAGCCGCCGCCGATCTCGTCGCCGATGTACTTCGCAACCCGCGCTTCCCGGAATCCGAACTGCCGCGCGTACTCGCGAATTTCGAGCGCAGCCTCAGTGTTGCCCGCTCGGAACCCGACTCGATGGCGGGCGAGGCGCTCGCAAAGCTGGTCTACGGAAATCATCCATTCGGAAACGTGCTGCCGGCAGCGGGTCAACTCGTGACTTATGACATCGCTGCCGTACGCGACTTCTATGAGCGCAATTTCGGCGCCCGGCGCACACATGTGTATGTCGCCGGCCGCTACGATCGCGCGGCGCTCGAGGCCGCGCTTCGTCGCGCCTTTGGCGACTGGCGTGAAGGTGCGGCACCTTCAGACCTGCCGCCGAAGGCGAGCGAAACATTGCAGCTGCAGCTGATCGACCGACCGGGCGCGCCACAATCATCGCTGCGCATGGCGGTGGCTGTGCCCAATCCTGCAGCTGAGCTCTACTTCCCGACCACGCTGACCAACAGCCTGCTGGGCGGAACCATGAGCTCACGCATCACGACCAACCTGCGCGAAGACAAGGGTTACAGCTATTCGCAGGATGCCTCGATCAGCGCGCGTCGCGGCAATGCGCTGTGGGTCATGTCAGCAGAGATCAACGCCGGGCACACGGCTGAAGCAATGACCGAGATTTTCCGCGAGATCGAGCGCCTGCAGCACGAGCCCCCGGCCGCGGAAGAACTCGATGCGATCAAGCGCTACCGCGCAGGAATATTCGTAATCGGCAATTCCTCGCCAAATGGCGTGCTGGGCCAGCTCGCTTTCATGGACCTGCACGGACT
>SHZN01000067.1 GCA_009692245.1 Gammaproteobacteria bacterium | reverse complement strand
GCCTTCTTCACACACGCGGCGTCGCTGGATCAGGGTTTCCCCCATTGTCCAATATTCCCCACTGCTGCCTCCCGTAGGAGTCTGGGCCGTGTCTCAGTCCCAGTGTGGCTGGCCGTCCTCTCAGACCAGCTACGGATCGTCGCCTTGGTGAGCCGTTACCTCACCAACTAGCTAATCCGACATGGGCTCATCTCATAGCGCGAGGCCCGAAGGTCCCCCGCTTTCATCCGTGGATCGTATGCGGCATTAGCCCGGCTTTCGCCGGGTTATTCCCCACTACGAGGCAGATTCCCATGTATTACGCACCCGTTCGCCGCTCGTCAGCACGTATTGCTACGCCTGTTACCGCTCGACTTGCATGTGTTAAGCACGCCGCCAGCGTTCAATCTGAGCCAGGATCAAACTCTTCAGTTCAATGACTTGAGCTGATAAAGCGAGACCCCAAACTCCAAACCTGATCCGGTTTGACCCGGACCGCTGGACGCTTGGTTACTCGCAGTTTTGGCGCCCATAAATGGACGACCTGACGCGAGTCCCCACACAAATTACCTGCTAACTTTTTAAAGAACTCCCTGCCGGCAAAAGCGTCAGGGAAGACCGCGTAGTTTACCCCTGGTCTCAGGGGGTGTCGACACAAATACCGTGCCGCACAAGCCCGCCCGGGCTGCCTTTACCAAGCTGCCCGAGATCGGGGGCGCGCAGTATAGCGGCCCTTTTTAGGGAGTCAACGAAAGCCGTCCGGAGGGGTCGTTTCCCCTGCTATTCCGGGTACGCCAGACGGCGAAACCGGCTCGCGGCTCAGGTTTTGCGCAGGGTCACGCGGGCGATTCCGCGCTTGCCGGCCTGCAGCAGATAACTCGAGCCCGCCGCGAGCGCCGTATCCCGGGACTCGACTCGCTCGCCATCGATCCGGACCGCGCCCTGTGCGATCAGGCGGTAGGCCGCCGAGGCACTAGCGGCGAGGCCGAGGTCCTTCAATACGTTGGCAAGCTTTGCCGACTCCCCAATGCACTGGATCTGCGTTTCCGTGATCTGCTCCGGCAACGCGCCGTCGCGGAAGCGCGCAATGAAGCGCTCACGCTCGGCGGTGCCCGTACCAGCGCCATGGAAGCGATCGACGATCTCGACGGCGAGCTCGAATTTCACGTCGCGCGGATTGCGGCCCTCGGTCACCGACGCGCACAACTTGCGGATTTCCGACAGCGGCCGCGCGGACAGGAGTTCAAGGTAACGCCACATCAGCTGGTCCGAGATGGACATCAGCTTGCCGAACATTTCCGTAGGCGATTCGTGGATGCCGATGTAATTGCCAAGTGATTTCGACATTTTCTGGACGCCATCCGTGCCTTCCAGCAGTGGCATCGTCAGCACAACCTGCGGCTCCTGGCCATAGTCAGGCTGCAGCTGGCGTCCCACCAGCAGGTTGAATTTCTGGTCGGTGCCGCCGAGTTCGACATCAGCCTCGAGCGCCACCGAGTCGTAGCCCTGCACCAGCGGATAGAGGAATTCGTGCACCGCAATCGGCTGGCCGGACTTGTAGCGCTTGGAAAAATCGTCACGCTCGAGCATGCGCGCGACCGTGTATTTCGCGGCAAGCTCGATCAGGCCGGTTGCTGTCATCGGCGAAAACCAGCGCGAATTGAAGTCGATCACGGTCTTGTCCGGATCGAGGATCTTGAAGATCTGCTCTTCGTAGGTGCGTGCGTTGGCCTTGATCTCATCCGGAGTCAGGCGTGGCCGGGTCGCATTCTTGCCGCTGGGATCGCCGATCAACCCGGTGAAATCGCCGATCAGGAAGATGACCTGATGCCCCAGCTGCTGGAACTGCCGCATCTTGTTGATCAGCACGGTATGGCCCAGATGCAGGTCCGGCGCGGTCGGGTCGAAACCGGCCTTTACCTTCAGCGGCCGCCCGCGTTCGAGCTTGCGGACCAGGTCCGCTTCGGTCAGCAATTCAGCCGCACCGCGGCGCAATTCCTCGATTTGTTGTGCCGGCGGCAGCATCGATCCCCCAGGCCAGCACCCTCTGGCGGCCAGGCTGCAACTCTAGGAGCGCAGGCAAGCATTAGCAATGCGCGCCACGGCCGAACGGGGTCAATTCCGTGACGTAGTACAAAGGCCCGACAATCAATGGGTTGACGGCAACAGCCACCTTGATTACCGTCGCGCCTCTACCTCGTTGGGGAGGCCCGGGTGGATCACGGCCAGCGCAAGCAAAGAGCCCAGCAGATTGGCGCCGCGGATGCGTATCCGCATCGCTTCGGCGTTGTTGCATCCTGCATTGTCGCGGGATCCATCTTCGCAGCTGCCGGTTCGCAGCTGCAGAACCCGCTGCCCGAACAGCTCTCCGCAGAATTCGCACCGGCATCCGCCAGGCCATCCACAGCGGCAACGTCGGCACCCGCAACGCCATTCGAGTTCGTCGCGGTCACGATCGGCCGGAATGACACGCTCGACCGCATATTCCGCGAGCTGCAACTGCACGTCTCCGACCTGGCGGCACTGCGCAACCTGCCCGACGTGCGCCACAACCTCGACATCATCCGCCCCGGTGACGTGATCCAGATGACGCACCTGGGTGGTGAGTTGAAGTCGCTGACCCGCAGGATCAACGAGACCGCGACACTATCGGTCACGCGTGCCGAGGAAGGATTCTCCGCCAACATTGTCGAGAACCCGCTCGAGACGAAGGAGCAGAGGCTCACCGGCACGGTTGATAGTTCGCTCTATGTCGCGGTCAACGAGGCCGGCGGCACCGATCGCCTTGCCGTGTCGCTCGCCGACGTTTTCAAGTACGACATCGATTTCGTCAATTCGGTGCAGCCGGGCGACCGTTTCATCGTGACCCATGAACAGCAATGGCAGGACGGTGAATTCGTGCGTGATGGCGACATCCTCGCCGCCGAATTCGTCAATTCAGGCCGCGCCTATCGTGCCGTGCGCTATGTAACGCCGAACGGCCACGCCGATTACTACACACCCGACGGCCGGCCGGTGCGCAAGGCCTTCCTGCGCTACCCGGTGGACTACGCGCGCATCAGCTCCGGCTACAGCCAGGCGCGCTGGCATCCGGTCCTGCACCGAGTGCGTGCACATCGCGGCATCGACTTCGCCGCGGCCACTGGCACGCCAATCAAGGCCGCCGGCGCCGGCCGCGTGATATTCCGTGGCGTCAAGGGTGGCTACGGCAACGTGGTCGAGCTTTCGCACAGCAACGGCATCACGACGCTCTACGCGCACATGTCGCGCTTTGCGCGTGAAGTCGGGGTCGGCGACCGGGTCGCGCAGGGCGAGGTCATCGGCTATGTCGGCATGACGGGACTCGCGACCGGCCCGCACGTGCATTACGAGTACCGGGTCAATGGTGTGTACAAGAATCCGGCCAGGGTCACGGTGCCGAAGGCCGACCCGATTCCGGCGAACTTGATGGAAGATTTCCGGGCAAAGACGGCGCCGCTTCTTGCGGACCTCGATGCACCCGCCGACGGACCCGTCCGCGTCGCCCGCGCCGGGCGCTGATACCCGATTTCAGGTTGAGAAGGACGACCCGCAACCGCAGGTCGTAGCCGCATTCGGATTGCGAATCACGAATTGCGCGCCCTCGAGATCCTCGCGATAGTCGATTTCGGCTCCGGCGAGATACTGGAAGCTCAACGGGTCCACCAGCAGTGTGACTCCCTGGTTCGGGAACTCCGCGTCTCCATCCTCGATCTTCTCGTCGAAGGTGAAGCCGTACTGGAATCCGGAGCAGCCGCCGCCCGACACAAATACCCGCAACTTGAGGTTCGGATTGCCTTCCTCACGGATCAGCTCGCCCACCTTGCGGGCAGCGGCGTCGGTGAAGACCAGGCTATCGGTACTTAGGGCGGTTTCGGACATAAACTCTTGTGATTGTAGGCCAGAGCCCCCGGCCGGTCAAAGAACCGGGGTCTCCGGTTCACCCTCGACTCGCCAGGTGAAGGTCTGGCGCGAGGGTTCCGCGCCGCGTGCCTGACGGTATTCGACCTGCAGGCTTGCAGGCAGGAAATTCTCGGGCAACTCGATCGGCACCTCGAGCTGCTGGAAAAACCGCAGTGAAAACGTTAGTTCACGGCGCTTGTTGATCTCGACCTCGGCGAGTGGCAACTGGACCAATGCGCCGCCGCGCGTGCCGTCGATCGCGAAGCTCACAGTCCCATTTGCGACACTGTCGCGCGCGGCCGCCTGGACCAGCGTGATCAGCACCAGAAACCGGCGGCCCTCCCCGGGACGGATCTTCAGTTCCTGGACGCGCAATGTGCCGGCGCCGAACTGCCGCGCGACGAGGCCGCGGTAGAACTGCAGCTCCTGCTGCTGACGCGAAGTCTCGGCCTGCAATTCGCCGATCATGCGCTGCGCCTCGGACTGCGCCTGACGGTTCACCCGCTGGCCGATCTCGGCAGTCGACACGCGATGCTGCAGCGATTCATTCTCCTTGCCGAGCGCACGGACCTGGCGGCGGAATTCCAGGCGTTCCAGCATCGAGCTGACGACGGCGAAGCCGCCGCTCGCGCGCCCCAACTCGAATCCACCGTAGAACACGGCCAATGCGAGCAGTATCGCGAGCCCGAAGCGACGCCATCGCGGTGCTACCATGCGCGCGGGAGAAACCGGATGCTCTGGATCAAGGCGTGGCACGTGGTCTTCATGGTGACCTGGTTCGCGGGTCTCTTCTATCTTCCGCGGCTGTTCGTATACCACGCTTCCGCCACGGACAGTGCGGGCATCGAGCGCTTCAGGGTCATGGAGCGACGGCTGTTCGCGATCATGACGATCGGCGCCGGGCTTACAGCCGCACTCGGCATCTGGCTGCTCGTCATCAACCCCGCATTACTGGGTGCGGGATGGATGCACGCGAAGCTTGCATTGCTCGTACTGCTGGTCGCCTATCACGTCTGGTGCTGGCGGCTGCTCGCGGATTTCGCCGCGGGCCGGAATGTCCATCCGCCAGCCTGGTATCGTTGGTTCAATGAAGTGCCGTCATTTCTCCTGATCGGCATCGTGCTGCTGGTCATCGCCAAGCCCTTCTGACGAGCGTTCGGGCACGGCCTTCGCGGCCGGCTGCCCACGCGTCACGCGTTTTTCCCACCAGTCCGGGTAGGGCGGCAGGCCTTCCGGAAATGCATGGGTGCCGAGTTCGTGCAGCGCGCGTGAATACACGCGCCGCTTGAAATAGATGACGTCGTGCACCGCATCCCACCACTGCGCCCAACGCCAACGGTCGAACTCTGCCGGTATCTCGGTCGAAGCGAACTTGAGTGCCGAGTCCTCGGCGCCGAGGCGCAGCAGGAACCAGCGCTGCTTCTGGCCGATGCACAGCGGACTTGAGTCGCGGCGGATGCATTGCTGCGGCAACCGGTAGTGCAGCCAGCCGCGCGTGCGCGCCACCTCCTCGACCTGGCCGGGCCGCAACCCCACTTCCTCCGCGAGTTCCCGATACAGCGCCTCCTCGGCTTGTTCACCGCGGCGTATACCACCCTGCGGGAACTGCCAGCCGCGAGCGCGCGCACGGCCCCCCAGGAAGACCTGGCGGTCGCCATTCATGATCACGATGCCGACATTGGCCCGGTAGCCTTCGTCATCGATGAAATCGGTCTCGCGGTCCATCAGCGTAAATTCTTCCACAGCAGGCGGATGACTGGTACGACCCGGAAAATCACCGGCCGTTCATGAATAATGCCGGGTCAACGCCAGGAGGCCAGAGCGCCGATGACCAGGATGCCCGCCCCGCTCTTGATTGCGCTGCTCGCGGTCGCGGCGATCGCGGCAATTGTCGCATCCCTCAGCCTCGGCAGTTCGGGGCTCGATGCTCCCTGGGCGGGGCTTGCCTCCGGCGACCCGCTGACTCACACCATCGTCGTCGAGCTCCGGCTGCCGCGCGCGGTCGCGGCTTTCGGCACCGGTGTGGTGCTCGCGCTGGCGGGTGTCCTGATGCAGGCGCTGCTACGCAATCCGCTCGCTGATCCCTATGTGCTCGGGATCTCCGGCGGTGCGGCGGTCGGCGCGCTCGGCGTAATGCTGGCCGGGCTCTCGGGGCTCGCCGTCGATACCGGCGCGGCCGGTGGGGCCTTCGCCGCCATGCTGCTCGTGTTCGCCGTCGCGCACGGTCCCGGCGGCTGGACCACGACACGCCTGCTGCTGACCGGTGTCGTGGTCGCCGCGGGCTGCGGCGCGGTGGTCAGCCTGCTGTTGTCACTGTCGGATGACCTGCGGCTGCGCGGCATGCTGTTCTGGCTACTGGGCGACTTCGGTTACGTACGCACGCCCTGGTCGCTGCTGGCTCTCGCACTCGTCGCGATACCGGCCTGCATGCTCGCGGCGCGGCCGCTCGACGCGCTGGCGCGCGGCGAATTACAGGCGCGGCTGCTGGGCGTACCGGTGCGCGGCCTTCGCATCGCAATCTATGTCGCCGCCTCGCTGCTGACGGCAGCCGCCGTCACGACCGCGGGCAGCATCGGCTTTGTCGGCCTCGTGACACCGCACCTGGTGCGGCTCGTGATCGGCTCGGCGCACCGCGTAGTGATTCCAGCCGCGGCACTTGCCGGCGGCACGCTGCTGGTGGTCGCCGACCTGCTGGCACGCACGATCGTAGCGCCGCGCCAGCTGCCGGTCGGGGCTCTCACCGCGCTGATCGGCGTACCGTTGTTCCTGCTGTTGATGCGCCGCCAGCGGGTGGGCTAAAGGGGAGGCGATAGGGGACGCAACCCTTTATCGGATCGCGCCTAAAAACGGTAAAGGGTTGCGTCCCCTTTAGAGCAGTCGCGAAGTCGCCGCAGGCGAGGCCGTTCCGCTAGACTCCTCCGCGTCCCCACCGGAGGCGCCATGACCCTGAGTCGCTACGCCCCACTTCTGGCCCTGGTCGCGACCGGCCTCTTCGCTGCCGATTCGAAGTCCGCAGACGAGGCGCTGGTGAGCCGGATCGCCTTCGGCTCGTGCCTGGGCCAGGACGGCGTGCAACCGATCTGGGATCAGGTGCAGAGGGCGAAGCCCGACGTGTTCGTGCTGCTCGGAGACAACGTATACGCCGACACCAAAGACCCCGTGGAGCTGCACGCGGCGTATGCGAAGTTGGGCGCCCAGCCGGGCTATCAGAAGCTCAAGAAGGCGATGCCGGTGCTGGCCACCTGGGACGACCACGATTACGGCGAGAACGACGCGGGGGCCGAGCACCCGAACAAAGAGGCGTCGAAGCAGATCTTCCTCGACTTCTTCGGAGTGCCGAAGGACTCGCCGCGCCGCCAGCGCGACGGTGTCTACCACGCCGAAGTTTTCGGCCCGCCGGGCAAACGCGTCCAGATCATCCTGCTCGACACGCGCTTCAACCGCTCGCCCCTCGTCTTCCAGGAGGACAAGACCGACCTGGTCGACGGCGGCCGCTACCTCCCGAACGACGACCCGAACGCGACGCTGCTGAGCGCCAGCCAGTGGGCCTGGTTCGAGGAGCAGCTTCGGGTGCCGGCCCAGCTGCGCATCATCGGCTCCAGCATCCAGGTCGTGGACGAGGACTCGGGCGGCGAGAAATGGGCCAATTTCCCGCTGGAGCGCAAGAAGCTGTACGCGCTGATGTGGCGTACCACGGGCGCGCTCTTCATCAGCGGCGACCGCCACTTCGCCGAGCTTTCGATGATGGATGGCGAGGCGGGCTACCCGATCTACGACCTCACCGCAAGCTCCCTCAACTGGTCCGAGCACATGTATCGGATGATGGAGCGCAACCGCCATCGCATCGCGGTGCTGAACCGCGGCGACAACTTCGGCCTGATTGAAATCGACTGGGGACGCCGCGACCCGCTGCTGCGCTTCAAGATCATCGACGAAGACGGCGACACCATGATCCACCACAAGGTGGAACTCAGCGTGCTGCGCGAGTCGAACCTGTCCTGGTGGAACGTCGTGCCGAAGTACCCCGAGTAGCTAATTCGATATCGGCAAGGTGCCTTATTTCGAACCGAGCGAGGACTGGCACGTTCCGGAATCCACTTCGATCATCGAGTACCTCGAGGACAAGTTCCCGTCGTCGAACTCCAGTTTCAGAAATTGGGGTTCCGTGCCCAGGACGATGACAGGGCATCAAGGGCCCGCAAGTACGTCAATATCAGCTATGGGTACTACGACAAACGGCTCGCAAAACAGCCAGATGCGGCGTTAGCGGGCGGGATGGCAATCGCGCAGGAACCACAGCAAGCGAGGCGGGCTTCCGTCAACGGCGGGCAGCTGGCACCGCGACGAATCGAGCACGTCGAACCCGATGCGCTAGCCCATGAAGCCGAGGTTCCGCGCGCCGAAGGCGCCGAGGCCCGGCACGGCCGCGTCGATCTGCGTCTCTTCGAGCCCGAACCAGCGCAACAACGTTGACGCGTACTGCTGCACGGCGATCGTCGGCACAATGCGACCGCCGCCGACGTCGTCCGGGCCGTCGATCTCGAGTCGCGGCATCGTGCCGTAGATATCGCCGCCCTGGACCGCGCCGCCGACCACCAGCTGATGCCCGGCCCAGCCGTGATCCGTGCCGTCGCCGTTGCTCGTCAGGGTACGGCCAAAGTCCGACATCGTGAAGGCGGTCACCTGTGAGCCGACGCCGAGCTCGGTCATCGCCGCGTCGAATGCGCCGAGTGACGCGCTCACGCCGCCCAGCAGTCCCGGCTGCGCGGTGTTCTGCACGTCGTGGGTGTCGAAGCCACCGATGCCGACCAGGAAGATCTGCCGGCGCATCGCGAGCGTGCCGCGCACCGACACGATCTTCGCCACCATCGCGAGCTGGCGACCGAGCGGCGTGTCCGGGAACGACGTCGTCAGTGCCGGTGCCGCGGCCAGCGCGGTCGATGCGCGATCCGCGTAGGTCAGCGCGCGCTGGTGCACCGACTTGATTGCGCGCCCGTAGATCGTCGGCTGGCGGGCGGCGAGCAGCGACTCGAAGGCGCGGCGACGCAGCGGGCCGTTGAACACCGAAGCATCGAGCGCGGCGTAGCCGACCACGCCCTGG
>SHZN01000066.1 GCA_009692245.1 Gammaproteobacteria bacterium | reverse complement strand
CGTCTTGCCCTGGCCGAGCAGCACATCCGCCTCGCGCAGCTTGTGGATGATCTCCTCGGAGGAGTATTTTCTCTGCGCCATGTCCCA
This sequence comes from Gammaproteobacteria bacterium, assembly GCA_009692245.1. Classification (GTDB taxonomy): domain Bacteria; phylum Pseudomonadota; class Gammaproteobacteria; order Steroidobacterales; family Steroidobacteraceae; genus SCUD01. The sequence goes on along the minus strand of SHZN01000066.1, from coordinate 9,172 downwards.
GTCTCCTGTTCATGATGAATTTACATGATCAGAAACTGGACCAGGAATTTCAGGTCAGGCCATTTGCGTGATCACCTGGCGCGTGTGCGGGTCGTGTTCGAGGCCGACCGGCGCGCCGAGCGCCCCGGCGTCTCGTTGCCATTCGCGTTACGCAGGAAATACCCGCATGCAGCTGAGTCGTGGGGTTGGCAGTACGTATTCCCCGCCCGAGCGTTTTGTCGTGACATCTATTCCGGCGAGATGGCGCGGCATCACTTGCATCCGCAGCGTCTCCAGCGCGCCGTGAAGGAAGCGGTCCGCGCAGCGGGCGTCGCAAAGCCCGCGAGCTGCCACACCTTCCGCCACTGCTTCGCCACCCACCTGCTGGAAGACGGCTATGACATCCGCACGGTGCAGGAACTGTTGGGCCACTCGGACGTGAAGACGACCATGATCTACACGCACGTGTTGAACCGCGTCGGGCGCGGTGTGAAGAGTCCGCTTGATCGCAGTTAGCTGGCGCGCGCGATGATGGCGTCCGCGAAGCGCTCCGGCGCCGCTGGGTCCATGCGCAGGTATAGTGCAGGCTCGACCAGCTCAAGTTCCATGATCCGAAAGTTGCCGCCGTCGCGCCGCACGAAATCCACGCGTGCGTATGGTGGCGCGCCTTCGATCGCGGCGCATGGTCAGAAGCGCGCGGTCCAGCGGAAGGTCGAGGTGCCGAAGTTGAGCTGCTCAAGCGCCCAGACGATATTGTTGCGGGCGAGGCGTTCATAGCGTTCGCGGAATTCATGGGTCGAATAGATGGACATGCGCATCATGAACGACTGCAGGATTGCGCAGCGCTGCTTGCGGTAGAGCGCGGTCGGCACCCACCAGTATTCGGCGCGGATCTGCAGCTCGAACTCGCGGAAACGGTCGGCGTCGGCGCCGAGGATGGCGAGATCCACGTCCACCAGCAGTTGATGGGCCGGATCGGTCGGCTTTTCTCCATGGCGTGTCGCCATGATCAGGGACCGCACGGTTTCGATACTCGGGGGTGGTGTGCCGGATTGTTCCAGCACATGTGCGGCCCAGTCAGCGCTGCGGAGTTCGTTCTTCGACGAGAACGTGTTGTAGACCGCGTCGTGGAACCACAGCGCGTACTCGACCAGTGGATTGGCTGCGTCGGCGTGGCGCGCACGGCCTAACTCCGAGAGGCACTCATTAACATGGTGCGCCGTATGGTATTTGCGGCCGCGCCCCTCGTAGTGCACTTCCAGCGTCCGGAACACGCTGACTGGATCGGCGATATGGAGTCTGGTCGCGAGGTCACTCCAGCGCGACTCGGAAAGCGTTTCTTTCAAGCGTGGCCGTCCTTCGCGTAGAGCAGCATCTGTGTACAGCGGAACATCGCGATTGTCTTACCCGTGTCGCGGTGGGTGACGATGGCATCCCAGACCTGTGTCGTGCGCCCCATGTGCGCGGCCTTTGCAACGCACTCGATGACGCCTTCGCGTGCCGTGCTCAGGAAATTGGTCTTGAGTTCAATGGTCGTGAATCCGGTGGCGCCCGCCGGCAGGCTGGCGACGCAGCCATAACCCGAGGCGGTATCCGCGAGCGCCACGATCGTACCTGCATGCAGGTAGCCGTTGGGTGCGATCAGTTGCGGCGTGATGAGAAGCTCGGCGCACATCTCGCCGGGACCGAAACTGGTGACGACGATGCCGAGATGCCCGGGAAGAAACCCCACGCCGCGCTTGTTGAGTTGCTCGAGCGTGATCATGAAAGGTCCTTGCCGCTGCGCAGGATCCTGGTTGGCCGCGCCATACCGTACTGCGCCACGAGTTCGGCCGGATGCTCCGCATCCCACAGCACGAGATCCGCGATCTTGCCCGCCTCGATGCTGCCGCGCTCGGCGGCCAGGCCCAAGGCTGCGGCCGCATGGCGCGTAACTCCGGCAAGGGTTTCCTCCGGCGTCATCCTGAACAACGTGCAGGCCATGTTCAGGTTGAGCAGCAGCGAGGCGATCGGTGCGCTGCCGGGATTGAGATCGCTCGCGATCGCGATCGGCACCCGATGCCGGTGCAGCAGCTCGATCGGCGGCAGTTGCGTCTCACGGAGGAAATAGAACGCCGCCGGCAGCAGCACGGCGACGGTGCCGCTTGCTGCCATCGCGCGGACACCGGCCTCGTCCACATGCTCGAGATGATCCGCGGACAATGCGTTGTGGCGCGCGGCGAGGGCGGCACCGTGTTGATTTGACAGCTGCTCGGCGTGCAACTTCACGGCGAGCCCCAGTTCACGCGCCCGCGTGAATACGCGTTCGACCTGCGCGGGCGTGAAGGCGATGGTCTCGCAGAAGGCGTCTACGGCATCGGCGAGCCCCGCGGCCGCCGCCGCCGGCAAGATCTCGTCGCAGACACACCTTATATAGTCATCCGCCCGGCCTTGGTACTCGGGCGGCACGGCGTGGGCAGCCAGGAGTGTCGTGCGTACCGTGATGCCGAGGCGCTCGCCGACCGCACGCGCGGCCCGCAGCAGCTTCAGTTCATTCGCGAGATCGAGCCCATAGCCGGACTTGATCTCGATCGTGGTCACGCCCTCGGCGACAAGGCGTGAGGCGCGTTTCACCGCGAGCGCGAGCAGTTTGTCCTCGTTCGCCGCGCGCGTAGCCTTGACCGTGGATGCAATGCCGCCGCCGGCTTTTGCGATATCCGCATAGCTGGCACCGGCAAGGCGCTGCTCGAATTCCCGGTGCCGCGAACCCGCCCAGACGAGATGCGTGTGGCAGTCGATCAGCCCCGGCGTCAATAACGCGCCCTTTGCGTCCTCGACCCGGGCGCCGGCAGGCGGGCGGGCGGGGAGTTCCGCATCGGGTCCGGCCCAGGCAATGTGCTCGCCCGCGATCGCCACCGCACCGGGGGCAATCAGCCCATAGGCCGCGCTGCCGGCACCGCTCGCGACGCTGGCATTGCGTATGACCCTGGTCCAGCCGCTGGTATCCATGGTGCCCACGCGGCGCAGCTTACCGGAAGGCCCTGCCGCCGCGTTATGCTCTGCCTGTGACCGAGAAAGAAATCACGACCGCCTTTCTGGCAGAGCTTCCCAAGACCGACCTGCACGTGCATCTCGACGGTTCGCTGCGGCTTGGGACGCTGATTGAACTTGCTCGCGAGCACACAGTGGAGCTGCCGAGCTACACGGAAGGCGGCCTGCGGGAAATCGTGTACAAGGACCGCTATGCGAGTCTCGGCGAGTACCTGAAGGGCTTCAAGTACACGGTCGCCGCGATGCACGACGCGGAGGCGCTCGAGCGCGTCGCAACGGAACTCGCCGAGGACAACCAGGCCGAGGGCGTGCGCTATCTGGCAGCGCGTTTCGCGCCGCAACTACAGGTGCGCCCGGGCCTCGTGCCGAGCCGATGAGCGGCCGGCGATGACAATGCATCGGGTCGGTCTGATCGGTTGGCGCGGGATGGTCGGTTCCGTGCTCGTCGAGCGCATGCATGCCGAGGGCGATTTCGCGCTGATCGAGCCACGGTTGTTTTCGACCACGCAGGCAGGCGCCAAGGGCCCGGACATCGGCCTCGCGACTGCGCCGGTCGGCAATGCCAATGATCTCGCAGCACTCGCGGCCTGCGAAATCCTGATCTCCTGCCAGGGCGGCGATTACACCGAGGCGATTCATCCGAAGCTGCGCGCTTCTGGCTGGAACGGCCATTGGATCGACGCCGCTTCGGCGCTTCGCATGAAGGACTCTGCGGTGATCATCCTCGATCCGGTCAATCAGCCCGTGATCGAAGCCGCGCTCGCCGCGGGCCGCCGCGACTGGATCGGCGGCAATTGCACGGTGAGCCTGATGCTGATGGCATTCGGCGGCCTGTTCCGCGCGAATCTTGTCGAGTGGATGACGACGATGACTTACCAGGCTGCGTCTGGCGCGGGCGCGAAACAGATGCGCGAGCTGTTGCAGCAAATGGGCCGTGTGTCCGGCGCGGCCGCGGAGTTGCTGGCTGATCCTGCGAGCGCCATCCTCGACATCGATCGTCGTGCCGCGGCCGCGCTGCGGGATCGCGAGATGCCCATCGAACATATCGGCCAGCCGCTGGCCGGCAGTCTGTTGCCCTGGGTCGATCGCGATCTGGGCAACGGCTACAGCCGCGAGGAAATCAAGGCGGGCGCCGAAGGCAACAAGATTCTGGGTCGATCAGGCACGCCGGTGCCGATCGACGGGCTCTGCGTGCGCATCGGAGCGATGCGTTGCCACAGCCAGGCCGTGACGATAAAGCTCACGAAGGCGACGCCGCTCGGCGAAGTGGAGCGAATTCTTGCTGCGGCGCATCCGTGGATCCGCATCGTGCCGAATAAACGCGAGGCGACACTCGCCTGCCTGACGCCGGCTGCGGTTACCGGAAAACTCGAGATCGCCGTGGGGCGTATCCGCCATCTCGCCATGGGTAAGGATTACCTCACCGCTTTCACAGTCGGCGACCAGCTGCTGTGGGGCGCTGCCGAGCCGCTCAGGCGCATGTTGCGCCTTCTGATCGGGCGCTGATTGCGCCGCATGGCATCATCGGGCAGCGATGGGCAACGATTGGGCCGGTTGCTGGCGCATCCGGGGTTCGCGCGATTTCTGACGGCGCGGCTCGCCGTTTCGATCGGCGTGCAGATGCAGACCGTCGCGGTCGGCTGGCAGATCTACGCGATCACGCACGATCCTCTCGATCTCGGCCTGATCGGCCTTTCGCAATTCCTGCCCTTCGTGCTGCTGGTGCTGCCGGCGGGGCATGTCGCGGATCGGCGCAATCGAGCGCGCATCCTCACCTTTTGCTACACGCTCGAATTCTTCTGCGCTCTGCTGTTGCTTGCGTTCACGCTTTCCGGGCTCACTGTGGTCTGGCCCGTGTTCGCGGTGATGGTGCTTTTCGGCATCGCGCGCGCATTCTCGATGCCGGCGGGCCAGGCACTGCTGCCGAATCTCGTGCCGCTCGAGCACTTCAGCCGTGCAGTCGCGGTCAATGCGAGCACCTGGCAGGTGTCCACCATCGTCGGCCCCGCACTCGGTGGCCTCATCTATCTTCTGGGTCCCGATGTCGTCTACGGCACGGTCGCCGTGCTGCTGGCGCTGGCAGTCATCCTGATGTTCGGCGTTCGCGTGGCCCCGCCGGCTGTGCATGCGGAGCCTCCCAGCTGGCACACGCTGCTCGAGGGATTGCGCTTCGTCTGGCAACGCAAGATCATCCTTGGTGCCGTTTCACTTGATCTCTTCGCCGTGCTGTTTGGCGGCGCGACGGCGCTCCTTCCCGCCTATGCGAGCGACGTGTTGCGGGTCGGCCCGGATGGACTCGGCGTATTGCGCGCCGCACCGGGTGTCGGTGCCGCGCTGATCGCGGTTTCCTTTGCGTGGCGGCCATTCACGCGCCGTGTCGGACCGTTGATGTTTGCGGGCGTCGCGCTCTTCGGTGTCGCGACCGTGGTGTTCGGCATCTCCGAGAGCTTCGTCGTCTCGCTCATTGCGCTGACCGTGCTCGGTGGCGCGGACATGGTCAGCGTCTATATCCGTCACTTGCTGGTGCAGCTCGAGACGCCCGATGCGATCCGCGGCCGGGTCAGCGCGGTCAATGCGGTGTTCATTGGCGCATCCAACGAACTGGGCGAGTTTGAATCGGGCCTCACGGCGGCGTGGTGGGGGCTCAAGCCGGCAGTGGTCGTCGGCGGCATCGCGAGCGTCGCCATCGCCGGGCTCTGGATGCGCTGGTTCCCGGCCCTGCGGGATATGGACCGCTTCCCGGCGTCCCGGATGCGCGAAGTGACCATTTCAGGGCAGCCATCCCCTCCGGCCAGTTGACCGGCAATCGCCTTAGCTGTATATCCATACAGTCATGGGTATCACGGGAATCCGGGGTCGTGGGGCAGTCTCCAACCGTGCCGGGCGCTTCGAGTCGCTGGCGCTCGAGGCGGTGGACGACGGCTGGGGGCTGCTAGATGAGCCCCTGCCGCCACTCAATACCACGGTCCTTCCAGAGCCGGCGCAGAGCGTCATCACCCGCAATTCTTCTCCCGACATCCCCTTTGACCAGTCCATCAATCCCTATCGCGGTTGCGAGCACGGCTGCATCTACTGCTTCGCGCGCCCCACCCATGCCTATGTGAACCTCTCGCCGGGCCTCGATTTCGAGACCCGGTTGTTCTTCAAGAAGGATGCGGCGCAACGCCTGCGCGAGGAACTCAGCCGCCGCGCTTACCGTTGCAGCCCGATCAACCTGGGCGCCAACACCGATCCCTACCAGCCGCTGGAGCGGCGTCTCGGCATCACGCGGGGAATCCTCGAGGTACTCGCAGAAAGCCATCACCCGGTCACGATCGTGACCAAATCAGCCCTCGTCGTGCGCGATCTGGACCTGTTGCAGCGACTCGCCGCGGAACAACTGACGCGTGTCCTGGTCAGTATTACGACGCTCGATGATGGATTGAAGCGGCGGATGGAGCCGCGGGCGGCATCACCGGCGGCGCGGCTCGCGACAGTAAAGCGGCTCTCGGATGCGGGGATTCCGACCGGAGTGATGTTTGCCCCGGTGATCCCGGCCATCAACGATCATGAGCTGGAAAGCATCGTGGCGAGCGCAGCCGGAGCGGGCGCGGCGACGGCGGGTTACCTGCTGCTGCGACTGCCCGGCGAGGTCAAGGAACTCTTCTATGAATGGCTCGACACGCATTACCCCGATCGCGCGAACCGGGTCCGCAATCGGATCCGCCAGCTTCGTGGTGGCCGCGACAACGATCCGCGCTTCGGATCGCGCATGCGCGGCCAGGGACCCTGGGCCGATTTGTTGCGCCGGCGTTTCGAAAGCAGCTGTCGCCGCCATGGCCTCGGGCATGGCCGCACCGCGCCGCTGGAGACCGCATTATTCCGCCCGCCAAGTCGCGCGCCGGGTCAGATGGAACTGTGGTAGTCGCAGCGTATACTCGGGTCGAGTCGCACCAGTGCGACCAGGAGTTGCCTCATGCCGTGCCTAAAAAACCGGTCATTACTGCTTGCCGGTGCCAGCGTGGCACTCATGCTGCTGCTGCCAGGCTGCATGACAGCGAAGCTCGAGGAAAGCCGCAATACATCCACGGCAATCACAGCGACTGAAGCGGTCGTGCTGCTGGCGAAACCGCACGTCGAGGGCGTTTCAGCGGAAGACGAATTCATGGATTGTGTCGGTGACAAGCTGGCCAAATCGACTGGCATCCAGGTGCGATCCAATGATGCATTTGTCGACTCGATGTTTCCCTGGCTCGAGCCATCGACGGCGCCGCAGCGCCCCGAGGGAGTGACGAAGCTCCTGTCGCGTGACGTCGTGGCCCAGCGTGTTGCCGAGAGCGGTGTTCGCTACATCATCTGGATCGATGGCACGACGCGCCAGACGGACAGCGGCGGCAGCCTTAGCTGCACCCTGAGTCCCAGCATCGTTAGTTGCTTCGGCTTTGGCTGGTGGGAGAAGGAATCCGACTACCAGGCAGTCGTCTGGGACCTCACGACCGCGCGGACGGCGGGCTCGGTGTCGACCAATGTAACGGGTACCTCGGCGCTGCTTGGCGTGCTGGTCCCGCTACCTTTCATCGCGCGCGTACAGGGCGCCGCCTGCAATCGACTGGCCACCCAGTTGGGCGCATTCCTCCGGGGCGAGGACCCTTCCGCGGTCGCAGGGGCAGGTTGATTGCTGTTCCTGCGGACTAGCCGGTGAACCATCGGGCAGGGTGGCCCTCAAAGTTTGAAGGACAGACCCAACGCCGCCATTGGCATGCACGGGCGTCCGGCCGGGAGATAACCATGAATCCGAAACGGCTCTTGCAAGTCCTCGCGATCGCTGCGGCACTGGGGTTGCTCGTCGGCTGCATGACCGAGGGCGCAATGTCGCAACCTGATTCGGGCAGTTCTTCGCCTGCTGGTGGCGCCTCGTCCGGTGGGGGTTCATCGGGCGGCGGATCGTCCGGTGGAGGCTCATCGGGCGGAGGTTCATCGGGCGGCGGATCGTCCGGTGGAGGCTCATCGGGCGGAGGTTCATCGGGCGGCGGCTCGTCCGGTGGAGGTTCATCGGGCGGTGGCGATGCCGCCATACCGATGCCCGGCAGCGATGACGGCGCGGCAGGTGGATCGACGAAGGGCGAGGATTCCAATTCAGGCGGCGGCGCTGGAACGGATGCGCAGAGTGGCGGTGATGCCGGTAACGCCGGCGGCTCAGCTGCTGGCAGTGCGGGCAGCGCTGGCGCTGCGGGGCAGGCGGGCGAACAGCCTTGCGTGACCGACAATCCGGACCCTGCGAATGACAAGGCAGAAGATTGCGGTGCCGCCTCGGCATCCGGAGCGAATTCAACCGCGGGCGGTGGACAGGCAGCGGGTGGCGGGCAGGCAGCGGGCGACGGCCAGTCCGGTGAACAGGCGGCCAGCTCGGGCGGCGCCGGCACATCCGGCGGATCCGCTACGACGCAAGGCGCAGCCGCGGGGCAGGGCCCGGCGTCTGGCAGCGGCGGCTCGAGCCGGAGCGCAGAGATCAATCGCCGTCTCGACGAAACCTTCGGTGTGTTCGACGAAGCGGTGCGCGATACGCAGGCTGCGATCGCCAAGGAGCGCGCCGAGCAGCAGGGCCAGGGCAACGGTGAACCGGGCGCGGGCGCGGGCAGCAGCGAAGAAAGCGCTTCCGGCACGGGTGGCGATGAATCCGGCGGCAGCGGGCCCAAGTCGCCCGGTGGGCTCGAATCCGTGGGCCGCGGTGGCAAAGGCAAGGGTGAGGGTGAAGGCGAAGGCGAAGGCAATGGAACGGCCGACGACCAGCAGGCCAGCACGCAAAGTGGCGTGGGCGGCTCTGCCGGCGGTGGCGGAGGCAGTGGCCCCAAGTCGATCCCTGCGGACATTCCGGATGGTGCGGACGATGACATCGTTGCGCGGCAGATACGCGAGGCCGCGATGAAGGAAACGGGCCCGGAGCTGCGCGCAGCGCTCTGGGAAGAATACCGGCGCTACAAGAAGGGACGATAATGAAAGCGTTATGGATCGCATCGGCGACAGCCATCATCGCCGTGACGGGCTGTGTCAAGGAAACGCGGCCGCTGCCGCTCAATCAGGCGACGCAGGCCACGACGGAAATTCCCTCGGAACAGCTGCTCGATGTTGGCGTGCACATCTTCAGTCCCGGGATACCCAAGGAAGTGGAAGAAGATCCGGATCT
>SHZN01000065.1 GCA_009692245.1 Gammaproteobacteria bacterium | reverse complement strand
ATCAGCGATCAGGCTGTCACCATAGGTTTCGCGGCCACTGTCGTGGATCCCGGTTTGCGCGGCGGCGATCACGAATGAAAGGGCTTCGATCGCCCGGGCACGCAACAGGACTTCCCAATGCGCGCGGCCGGTAGGACTTGTGAATGCGGATGGCACGCTGAAGATCTCTGCTCCTTCGAAGACCAGACGGCGGTACAACTCGGGGAAGCGCAAATCGTAGCACACGGTTAGTCCCAGCCGGCCCGCCGGCGTATCCACCGTGACGGGTTGCGCGCCTGGAACTGCATTTGCCGATTCCCGATAACCTTCGCGGCCATCCGGCAGGTCGACGTCGAACAGGTGAATCTTGTCATAGCGCGCGACCCGGCTGCCGTCGGCGTCGTAGACGATGCAGGCATTCGCCGACCGCGCCTCGCCGGATACGGCTATGGGCTGCGTGCCGGCGACGATCCATATCCCGAGTTCCCGCGCCGCGGTCGCGACTGCGCGTTGCACCGGGCCGTCACCGTCTGCCTCGACGACTTCGCGGCGCTCCGCTTCGGTGCGGCCCATGAAGGAAAAATTCTCGGGCAGCACGGCCAGGCAGGCGCCGCCCTCGCGGGCTTTTTCCAGCAGCCGCCTGGCGGTATCGAGATTTCTGGCGACATTCGCAGCCGAGGTCATCTGCACCGCGGCGACGATCGGCTGGTTCATGGTGACGGCCCGCTTCCCGATTCGCCTGCGCGCTGGGGCGCGGCGACCTGCTTGGTATCCTTCATCTCCTGGGCATCGATGCGCTTCAACTGTGGATCATCCCAGCTGCCCATGATGCGATAGTAACCGCGCGTGGCGCCCTTCAGCGGCTCCTTGAAGATGCGCGAGAACAGGAGGAATGCCGCCCCGACTACCGGGCCACCGGCCAGCGCGCCAGCCACGCCTAGCGATGCGCCAAGCTGGCCAGTGACCACCGCGGTCTGGTCATAGGTCCGGTCACGCAGGCTGGTGCGGCCGGCCACACCGATTTCCGCCGCCGAACCGCGCAGTGTCAGGTTGTCCGTGTAGGCCTCGCCGTCGGTTAGCTGGAATGTCCCGCGCAGCTTGTCGAATGACAGGCCCTCGCCGGTCAGGTCGCCGAAGTCGAGCGCAAGGCGGCGTGGCAGGTGCGCAATGCTCATCAGTCCCAGGACTCGACCGGCACCCGGTTCAACCGATGTCAGGCGGCCGTCTTCCGCAGCAATCTCGAGCCGACCGGAAAGCCGCTCGATCGCACTCGATTCCGGCGGGCCAGGCCAGCTCAGATTCGCCGAGATGCGACCATGACTGCCGGCAACCAGCGAGCCGAGCTGCATCGCATTCATGAATGCGAGCACATTCCCGCTCTCGACCTCGAATTCAAGCCGGCATTCGGCGCCAGATGCACGCACCAGCCAGCTTCCGCTGCCTTTTGCCTCGAAGGCCGCATGCTTCATCGTAAACTGGTTCAGCGTCATGCCGGCCATGCCGCGCGCGAGCTCGGCCTGCAGATGGCCGTACTGGCGGCCCTCGAACTGGAGGTCGCGGATATCGACCTGGATCGCCGGCAGCTGGCGCGGATCGGGCTCGCCCTCGCCACTGCGCACGGATTCGCCGAAATGCAGACGGTCGAGATTCAGCACCATCGGCACGTCACCGGGAAATGTGTGCGGCACGGTTAGGTGACCGGTGGCGTCTTCCGAGTTCACGTCGATTTCCCAGGCTTGATTGCCGGGCCGCATGCGGCCGTTCGCATTGGCGAATGCATAACCCAGCACTTCGAGGCGCTGGATTGTCAGGTCAGCCCCGCCCAGCCACTCGTCAAGCGGGCGCCCGCGTGGCTGGTCCCACTTGAGATTCACCAGATCCGAGATGCTTGCCGAATCGAGGCGGCCGGTCAGCCACAGACCCGCCGCGCGCGGCAATGCTGTCGGTGCGCTCGCGCCAAATGACAGGATGCCGCGTTCGATCGGCGGATCTTCCGGCTTGCTGCGCCATTGCAAAAGTGCATGCACGTCACGCCCGAGCTGCGCCTGGATCCGCGGGCCACCCTCACCGCCGAAGCTCGCGGTGACCGTCAGCGGACGCGCGGCGTCGGCGGTTTTCGAAAATGGTTCCGGCAGTTTCGACGCGAAGCCGCGCAGATCGCTGCTCAGTCTCAGTGTGCCGCGTGCAGGGATCTCCCGGTCGGCGCTGCGCTCGACCGTCAGGAAGCCGCGCCAGGCCGCGGTTCCGGAGATGCCGGCATTGACCGGCAGGCGCGCCACCGGCCGCAAGGGTTCGGCCGCCACTGTGCCTTGCGCACTGACCAGCGTGCTGAGATCGCCATTTTTTTGCGTGGTCGTCCTGATCGAGACCTGCAGCGGCCCGCCGAGAAACTGCCCTGTCAGCGCCGGTGCCTCGATCTCCCGGTTGCGCACCCAGAAGACACCCTTCAGGTCGCTGGCCTCGACGGCCTGCTGACGCTGTTGCAGCTTGATGCCGTCGAGCCTGGTCATCACCGTGATGATCCGCTGCTCGAAATCCTTGATCGGCAGGTACATCGTAAGCTCACCGGTTACCGGGCCGGAACCCGTCAGGTCCGCGAAGCCGGCCCCAAGCGACGGAGCTAGCGGACTGTCCTGCAGCATCCGGATGGCGCGGCCGGCATCGCCGCGGGCCGAGGCCCGGAGTGCAATGATGGATTCGCGATAATCCGCGCTGTTCGCTTCGGCCGGTGCGATCGCGATTCCCGCCAGCGAGCCCCTGGTTGCGACCACGTGCATGGCGGGCCCGTCAAAGACGATCTCGGCGTCGAGCCCACGGATCTCCGGCCACCCGGACGCATAGAAGAGCGTCACATCCTTCACGCGCGCCTCGGCGTGGAACCTGCCCTGCCCCTCACGATATGGAAATCCGCGGGTCGGCCCGGTTTGAGACACGGTGCCCTCGACGATGCGTCCAGCGCGGAATGCGGCGTCGAGCCAGCCAAGTGCCTTCGGCTGCAAGTGTTCGATCGGGGTGGTACGCCAGATCTGGGTCGCGTCGAAATCCTCGATGCTTGCATTCAGATCCATCAGCGGCAGCTGGCCTGGCTGAAATGCAACGCGCAGCTTGCCGCGCACGATTCCGTGACCTGTATCGATGGCGGCTTCGTCGACCCACAGCCGCACACCGTCACCAAAGCGATTCCACTCGATGCGGCCGTCAACGCTGGGAAGTTCCGCAAGGGCCCGCCACTGCAGGGGCCAGCTGACCAGGCCGTCACGGGTCGCAAGGCGCACGATACCGCCGGCGCCGCGTCCTTCAATTGCGCCGTCGAGGCCCTGCAGGCCGAGCGCCCTGCCAAATGGCTCGAATCCGATGTCCACGAATCGAGCCCGGCCGTTGATATCCGGCAGTCCGCCCGCGCCGAAATTCTCGACGGTGGCGTCGAGACCGAACAACTCGCCGCGCGGCGCAAGCGCTACCAGCTTCTCGCGCAGCGGTCCGGCAGGCAGCAGCGACGAAAATGCCGCGAGATTCTCGATCCGCAGATAATCCGCCCGGGCCGCGACCGAGACGATGCGGTCTTCGTGTTTTTTCAGCGTCGCGGAGACACTGGTCGGCCGCCAGGGCATGCCCTCGCGCGATATCTCAAGACCCGTGCCCTCGATGGTGATGCCTTCGGCATTGCGTTGCACGTGCAGGTCACCGGCCACGCGCGTGAATTCGACTCCGCCGTCGGGCAGCTGCAGATTGGTGAGATCAGGGCGTAGCCGCAGGCTCGACAGATCGCGGCCGACACCGCGCGCCGACGCGTGCACCGAACCGTGGCCCGCGGCGGGAACGACGATGCTATCCGGGAGTAACTCCGCCCATTGCTCGAGATCAAGGTCGCGTGCATCAATACTGGCCCGCCACTCGACCGAGTCCGCGTGATCGAGATCGCCTTCCAGATCAGCATCTACCTCCAGGGCCGAGCCGAGGTGTTCCGGCAGCTCGACCTGTCCGCGCAGGCTCACGTGTTTGCCGCTGCGTTCGAACTCAAGGTCTGCGCCGGTCAATTCGAATCGTCCCTGTTTGGCGCGCAGATCGAGCACGTCGAGTGTCGCGTCGTGTACCGCGAACAGGCCGCGCGGCAGGCGCGCGAGCGTCATCGGCTGGCGCTCGACACCCGGTTTCGGCTCGATCGCGCCCTGGCCGACCAGCTCGACGCTGCCATCGGTGCGGATCACGAAATGCAGCCGCGGTCGAACCAGCACGACGCGCCCGACTTCGATCCGGCGGTACCACAGCGAGCGACCGATCGCGAGACTCGCACCACCCGATTCGGCGCTGACCAGCGGCTCGTCACCGCTGGCCGGCAACACCCGCGCGCCGCTGAACTGGATTTCCGGGCCATAACGGCCAATGCGCGCATTCAGCGCATCGAATTCCAGCCTGAGCCCGGTCGCTGCGCGGATCTGGTCGGCAATCTGCTGCTGATAGCCGGGCAGCAATTCGATTGCCAGGCGGAATACGCCGACGCCAAGCGCCGCGAGCAGTGCGAGCGCCGCCACTGCGCCCGCCAGCCAGCGCCACAGCCTCCTCAGTCCTTTTCCCGCCCTGCCCATGTCGTTCGAACCTGCCTCTTTTTACACCAGCACGACGTCAAATTGATCCTCGGCATACAGCGCCTCGGCCTGCAGCCGGATCGGCTTTCCGACCGCGAGCTCCAGCTCGGCCAGCGCCGCGGATTCCTCATCGAGCAACAGCTCGATGACATCCTGATGCGCCAGTACCAGCAATTCCTTGAAATCGAACTGCCAGGCCTGGCGCAGCACCTCGCGGAAGGCCTGGTAGACGACCGTCTCGGCCGTCTTCACAAATCCGCGGGAATCGCAGTTTGGACAAGACCTGCATAGCTGATGTTCCAGACTCTCGCGCGTGCGCTTGCGGGTCATTTCGACGAGACCCAGTGCCGAAATGGCCGACAGGTGGGTCCGGACATGGTCCCCCGCCAATGCCTGCTCCAGCGAGTACAACAACAGGCGGCGGTGCTCGGGGTCCTGCATGTCGATGAAGTCCACGATGATGATGCCGCCCAGATTGCGCAGTCTGAGCTGGCGCGCAATGGCAACGGACGCTTCGAGATTCGTGCGATAGATCGTATCCTCGAGATTCCGGTGGCCGACAAAGGCCCCGGTATTGACATCGATGGTTGTCAGCGCCTCGGTCTGGTCGAACATCAGGTAGCCACCAGATTTCAGGGGCACCTTGCGATCGAGGGCGCGCTCGATTTCGTCATCCACGCCGTACAAGTCGAAGATGGGCCGCTTGCCGTCGTAGGTCTCGATGCGCCCCGCGAGCGCCGGCATGAAGGTCCTTGCGAAGCCGGTCATCTGCGCATGCGCTACCGGGGTGTCGACGAGCACGCGGTCGACCTGCTCACCCAGCAGGTCGCGCAACACGCGCAACGGCAAGGCGAGATCCTCGTGGACCATTGCCTCCGCGCCGGAGCGCTCACCGCGCTCCCGGATCACCTGCCAGAGGCGTTCAAGGAACATCATGTCGGCGCGCAGCGTCTCGATCTGTACCCCCTCGGCCACGGTCCGCACGATCCAGCCGCCGCGATCGCCGCTGGATTCCTGCACTGCTTCGCGCAATCGCTGGCGCTCGGCCTCGTCTTCGATCCGCGCTGACACGCCGACGCCCCGGCCCCGTGGCATGAACACGAGGAATCGCGAGGGCAGCGTCACGTAGGTCGTCAGCCGTGCGCCCTTTGTGCCGAGCGGATCTTTCAGCACCTGAACGAGGATGGTGTCGCCTTCGTTGACGAGATCACGGACATTTTCCAAGGCTTGCGCATCGATCCCCTTGTCGAGACCCGGCAGCGGCAGGATGTCCGACGCATGCAGGAATGCCGCGCGATCGAGCCCGATTTCGATGAATGCCGCCTGCATGCCCGGTAACACGCGCGCCGCACGGCCCTTGTAAATGTTTCCGGCCAGACCGCGCCGGTTGGCGCGCTCGATATAGAGTTCCTGGACGACGCCCTGTTCAATCACGGCAGCGCGGCTTTCCCGCGGCGTCACATTGACCAGGATCTCGACGCTCATGCGCTGGTCTGCCAGCGGCGGACACCGGCTGCATCGAGGAGCGCCGCCGTCTCGCACAAGGGCAGGCCCATCACGCCCGAGTAGCTGCCCTCGATCCGGGTGATGAAAACGGCACCGAATCCTTGAATTGCGTACGCCCCGGCCTTGCCCACCGGTTCGCCGCCCGCCCAGTAATTCCGGCATTCGGCTTCGCTGAGCGCGCGGAATGTCACACGCGTCTCGCTGATCGCCATCTCAATGCGCCCTTCTTTCGCGAGCGCCACTGCGGTCAGCACATCGTGGCTCCCGCCGGACAACGCAACCAGCATGCGGACTCCATCATTTTCATCCCGCGGCTTGCCGAAAATTTCCTCGCCGATTGAGACGACCGTGTCCGCTGCGAGCACCGGCAGGTCGCCGCCCATGGCGGCTCCCGCCGACGCCTTTTCGCGCGCCACGCGCAGCACGTAGTCCCGCGGCGACTCGCCGGCACGCCCCGATTCATCGAGATCCACCGGCCGGACCTCGTGCGCCACGCCGATCTGGCGGAGCAGCTGACTCCGTCGCGGCGATGCAGAAGCGAGTCGAATACGATCGTAAGGCATTGAGAGGGCCGGGAAATTCATCAGCATACCCCCTCGCCGGCCGGGCCGTGGCGAGCACAGCCACAACCGGGATTTGCCGGCTCAGCCGCGATGGTATGGATGTCCCTTCAGGATGCTCTGGGCGCGATAAAGCTGTTCGGCAACCATGACCCGGGCAAGACCGTGCGGCCAGGTCAACGGCGACAGCGACCAGCGGAAATCGGCGCGTTCCAGCAATTCGGGAGCGTGACCCTCGGGACCACCGATCACAAATGCCAGGTCGCGACCGCCCGCGAGGCGGGCCTCGAGCCAGTGCGCAAGTTCGCCTGTGGTCATGGCGCGGCCCGTCACTTCGAGTGCCACGACGTAATCACGAGGACTGATGCTCTTGAGCATGCTGCGCCGCGGGGGGATCTCGACCAGTTCGAGCTGGATTCCGACGAGGCGCTTCGCGTACTCGGTGTATCCCTCATTGACCCAGCCGGGAAGCCGGGTGCCGGCCGCGATCAGCCGGACGCGCATCGGCGGCTCAGGCGAGACGCGGCGCGCGCAGCGTGGGACGCAGGTCCCACAGCTTCTCGAGCCCGTAAAACTCACGGATTCGCGGCAACATCACGTGCACGATCAGGTCCTGGAGATCGACCAGCACCCATTCACCCTCGCGCTCGCCTTCAATACCGTAGGGCCGGTGGCCAGCCTGCCTGCAGCGTTCAACCAGGCGGCCGGCGATTGACTTGACGTGGCGATCAGAAGTGCCCGTTGCGACGATCATGGTGTCTGCGACATCGGTCAGTTTGCGGACGTCGAGGACCTTGACGTTGATCGCCTTCATGTCCTCGAGTGCGGCGATGGCGATTTCAGTCAGCGCGTCAGGTTGCTTCCTGGTCTTCTTCGGTGTGGTCACGGAAGTGCGGCGTTTTGTCTTCGTCCTCTTTTCGGTCATTCCTCTGTTTCACCTGGCCGGGCGTAGCTGCCCCTGGCAACGATGATCCTACGCACAGCCTCGGGCATCAAGTAGCGCGGATCGCGACCTGCAGCGACGACATCCCGCACCGCGCTCGAAGACACGTCCAGTTGGGTGCCCGTATTGACGAAAACCAGCCCCGCCGGGGCCTCTGACAGGCGGCGCGGATCATCGCAGCGCCGCTCGCGCAGCAGCGCAGCCGCAAGGCCGGTGTGTGGCGGCTGCGATCCCGGCCGCACCGCGACAACCATGTGCGCGAGCCCGACCAGTTCCTGTGCGCGATGCCAGCCATTGAGGCCCGCAAAGGCGTCCATGCCCATGATCAAGGCGAGCGGCTGCGCGCCACGCTCAGCGCGCAATTCCTCGAGTGTCAGCACGGTATATGAAGGCCCGGAGCGGCGCAGTTCGCGATCATCCACCAGGAATCGCGCATCGCCCTCGACCGCCGCACGGACCATTACAATCCGCGTCGCGGCGTCAGCGAGCGGCCGTGCGCGATGCGGCGGATCGCCGGCCGGCAGGAATGCGATCGCCTCAAGATCCAGCAATTCGAAGAGCTCGTGCGCAGTTCGCAGATGCCCGTAATGAATCGGATCGAACATCCCGCCGAAAACACCGAATGGCCGCATTGCGGTTCAGGCGGCCGGTGCTTCGGGGATTGCGACACCCGCGAACGCCGCGACCAGACCCGTCAGTCCGGTCCATGAATCGCCCTGGCCAAGTCCCTTGATCTGACGATCGATGCGTCCTGCGGCGACGAATTGCGGCCCAAGCGGCTGGCCCGCAGTGCGACGCAATGCGCGCTGCAGCAGTGCCGCGCGACGGTCGGCCTGATGGCCGTAGCCAGGAGCCGCGCCCGGATCGGCGCGCGCCTCGGCGAGCGCGCGCAGATCGCGGCAGAGCGCCCACAGCACGAGCGCGGGTTCGACGCCCTCGGCGCGCAGGCCGTCGAGAATGCGCAGGCTCCTTTCTGCATCGCCGTCGAGCGCGGCCTCGCCCAGCTGGAAGACGTCATAGCGCGCGCTGTTCGCGACCGCCGAAAGCACGTCATCGACGCTGACCGTGCCGCCTGCATGCAGCAATGCGAGCTTTTCGATTTCCTGGTGCGCTGCCAGCAGGTTGCCCTCGACCCGTTCTGCGAGAAGCTGCGCGCCGTCCGGTTTGATCGCAATGCCATGCCGGCTGGCGCGGGCGATGATCCACTGCGGCAACCGGCCGATATCAACGGGCCAGGATTGCACCACCACGCCATGCTTCTCGAAGGCCTTGAACCAGGCCGTGCTCCGGGTGTCCCGCTCCGGACGTCCGGCCACGACCAGGAGCAGTGTGTCCGGCGCGGGATCGGAGACCAGTTGTGCGAGCACCGCGCCACCATCCTTGCCTGGCCGCGGACTCGGCATCTTGAGCTCGATGATTCGCCGCTCGGCAAACAACGACAGCGACTGGCTGGATCCGAGCAGCTCGGACCAGTCGAAGTTGCGCTCGACGAAAAAGAGGTCCCTGCCCGTATATCCTTCTGCGCGCGCGCGCGCCCGGATGGAATCCGCTGCCTCGCCGACCAGCAGCGGCTCGTCGCCGGTGATCAGCCAGGCGGCCGCCAGCTTTTTTTCAAGCGTGCGGGCAAGCTGGTCGGTGGAAATACGCATCAGCCTGATTGTCGGTGCACGCGATGCCGGCGGCAATAGCCGGCCCGCAATCAGGGCCCGTATCCGTGGTCGAGCGTGTTCAGGAATGCGACCACGTCATCGATTTCATCCGCCGTCAACGCAGCCATTCGCCATCGATTTCCGGAGCATCCCATTGATTCCTACGGTAAAGTGATGACCTCATGACACCGAAACCCCTGATCACGATTGCAGCCCTGATGGCGACTCCCCTTGCCAACGCCGACGAACAGCCAACGCTGCAACTTGCCACGTATGCGGGTTATCGCGTCGGCGGCAGCCTCGAGGACTCGGCCAGTGGCGATAACCACGATCTCGATGAAGGCGCGAGCCTGGCGCTCGCGCTCGAGTTTCGATACGGCAAGGGTGAGGACCGCTATCTGCAACTCTGGTATTCGCGCCAGGGCTCCAGCGTCAACG
>SHZN01000064.1 GCA_009692245.1 Gammaproteobacteria bacterium | reverse complement strand
ATCCGGTGTCGAGTGTCGCGCCCCTCACGGTGCTGGGTCCGATATTCAGCGTCGGCTTCGCGATTCTCTTCCTCGGCGATGTACTGGACTGGCGCTTGCTCATCGGCGGCGTAATGACCTTGACTGGGGTCGCGGTCATCGTTTTGCGCGAAGGCGCAGCTGCCGGCACGGGCAGTCTGGGCCCAACCTGACCAGATTGTGGCCCGGGATTCGTTAAGTGACATTTGGGCCGCCGCTTGCAGTCGTATCGGCCAGCCGCTAAGGTGGCTCTGCCCGATAACGGGCTGCACGGAATCGTGCAGCGACCAAGAATTTTGACGGCGCAGGGGTCCCGATTTCGGGCCATTGCGACCGGCGAATGTGACGAGGGGTGGACGGGGCCTGGTATGGAGAATATCTATTCGGCAGGTGCATCGCGTCGGACGGCAGTTTTTGTCGCGATCATCGTCCTGCATTTCGGTTTCTACATGGCTTTGAAAGCAGGACTGGTCCGGGCCGGCATGCAGCTGGTGCAGGACCTTTCGATCATGGATCTCCCGCCACCACCGCCACCGCCGGAGGACTCGGAAGAGCCGCCACCGCCGCCGCCAGTTGACGTGCCGCCGCCGACCGTACCGCCGCCGCTGATTGACTTGCCGGTATTCGAGGGTCCATCGTCGGCGATTACGGCCCGTGTCAGCGAGGCAGCACCCCAGCGGGCGCAGACGGCGCCGGCACGCCAGGTGCAGATCACGCCGCCAAGTATCAAGGCGAAGGGCAACCGCATATCCGCGGCAATCAACGCCTGCTATCCATCGGCCTCCCGCCGCCTGAGCGAAGAGGGTCGCGTGGTCGTGACCATCACGATCGGCGCGGACGGCAAGGCCGGCGCGATGGCAGTGTCGCAGAGCAGTGGATTTACGAGACTTGATGGAGCAGCCGAATGCGTGATCCGCAGGTTGCCATTCGATCCGGGCAAGCGCGATGGCCAGCCCGTTGAGGCGCAGGCCACGTTGCCAATCGTATTCAAGCTGGAATGACGCAGCAGTAATCGTCAGGGACCGGGAAGCAGCGACGCCGAGTGGGTCGGGCGCGAAAATCCGGAAATCTAGTATCTGTTAGAGGAACTGCAGAATGGCAGCTGAAACCGGAATGACCGATAACCCGTATGGCATCCAGGCGCTCTGGACCCAGAGCGACTATGTCGGCAAGGGAGTGTTCGTCATCCTCATCACGATGTCGCTTTGGTCATGGCTGGTCATGATCAACAAGTGGCTGGACCAACGCACGCTCAGGAAAGTGGCGGTCGAAGCTGAGAAGAACTTCTTCTCGGCTGGTTCGATGCAGGAAGGCATCTCCAAGCTGAAGGGCAAGATCAATCCCTTCCGCGACATCGCGCAGGATGGCCTCCAGGCCGCTGATCATCACCGCAAGAGCACGGTACGCGATGTCTCGAGCGGGATCGATTTCAACACCTGGGTGCAGTCGCATATCGACAAGCGCACCAGCATGCTGCAGTCGAGTCTGCAAGACGGCATGGTCGTGCTCGCGTCGGTCGGCGCCACATCGCCGTTCGTCGGGCTGTTCGGCACGGTTTGGGGCATCTACCACGCGCTGATCGCAATCTCGATCGCGGGACAGGCCTCACTCGACAAGGTCGCCGGCCCGATTGGTGAATCGCTGATCATGACGGCGATGGGCCTCGCGGTCGCGGTGCCGGCGGTGCTCGGCTTCAATGGCCTGCTGCGCGGCAACAAGGGCCTGATGGAGCGTGCGAACTATTTTGCGCACGACGTCCAGGCCGCATTGATCGCGGGTTCGCGGGTCTCCGGGAAGTAGCCGATGGCCATTGCAGTTGGCAAGGACCAGGAAGACCCGATGGTCGAGCCGAATGTCATTCCGCTCGTCGACGTGATGCTCGTGCTGCTGATCATCATGATCATCACGGTTCCGGTGATGATCCATGCCGTGAAGATCGACCTGCCCAAGGAGGTCAACCGGCCAACCGAGACCAAGCCGGAGAACATCAATCTCTCGATTGATTTCGACGGCGGGATCTACTGGAACGACAACGGGGTCAGCCGCGATTCGCTGCTGGATTACGTGCTCCAGGAGGCCGTCAAGGACCCGCAGCCGGAAGTCCACATCCGCGCCGACAAACGGGCACGTTACGAGTACGTCGCGGACACCCTGTACGTGCTGCAGCGTGGCGGCATGCGCAAGGTGGGCTTCATCGCAGAACGACCCAAGAGCGAGTGACCGCGCTGTCGGCGCGTCCCGGCTGACAAGACAAGGGCCCGCCACGGCGGGCCCCGTTTTTTGGCGGGAGTGAGGTGCTGAACGCAGGCTGAACCCCGGGATAAGATTCAGGCACCGGAACCCGGTGCAGCAGCGGCAGTCCACTGGACAGGATGACGGCAAGACAGCCGGGCGGGTTTTGGGTTATAAACGCGCCCTCGCAGGGCAGCCTGCCGGATCGCGATTCGAGGTAGCTGACAATGAAGGGTCAGAATTACAACCCACGCTGGATTATCGCGGCGGTTTCGGCGGCCGTGCTTGCCGCTGCGCTGCCGTCGGCTGTACAGGCGAAATACGGGTCGTCGGCCGCGCCGCAATCAGACCCCTCGAAAGCTGCGCAGCAGGAAACAAAGAAAAAGAAGAAAAAGGGTGAGCAGGCTTTGCCCGAGCCCGGCGCCGATTTCAGCCCGGAGTTTCGCAAGCAGGCACCCGCGGCCCAGAAGTTGGCCAATGAAAAAAAATGGGCTGAAGTCATCGCTGCTTTGCCGGCGCTCGACGCCCTTCCTGGCCTGACCCCAGATGACTTGAAGGTGCTGGCAACCTGGCGCCTGCAGGCGACACAGGCGACCGGCGACACAGAAGGATTCGCGGCGGCCATCGAGACTTATCTGGAGAGGGGATATGCGACGCCCGAACAGATCGGGCCGATGCACCAGCAGCTTGCCGCGCACTACAACGGTAAGCAGGATCGCGCAAAGACGGTGACGCATTACCGGCAGTTCATCGATGCGACGCCGGATGCCGAACCCGAGCAACTCCAGACCCTCGGAAGGCTGTACCTTCAGGCCCTGAATTACGTCGAAGCGGCGCAATGGCTGGGCAAGGCCATCGATGTCACGAAGAGCGGCGGCAAGCAACCCAATGAAGTCTGGTTCCAGTTGCGCGATCGCTGCTACGTCGAACTGAAGGACCAGACCGGGCGCCTGAACAATCTGGAAGCGCTGGTCGGGTACTATCCGAACAAGGAGTACTACAGTCGCATCGTCGCGGTCTATCAGACCGAAAGCAGGGATGACCGCACGATTATGTTGAATGCCTATCGCATGGCTGTCGCGGATCCGAAAGGGGGGATGGCGACAGTGGGCAGCTATCTGGGCTATGCTGATACCGCATTGGTGGCCGGCAGTCCGGGTGAAGCGGCCAGGGGCCTCGAGCGTGGCATGAAGGAAGGCATCGTGCCCAGCGCCGGCAGCAACCAGGCAAGCTTGCAGGAAGCCAGGACTGCCATTGCGCTCGACCGCAAGAGCTTGCCAGGGGAATCGACGGCGGCGGCCAGGAATCCGAAGGGCCAGGTCGCCGTCAAGGTCGGCCTCGGTTACTACAGCACAGGCGATTATGAAAAGGCCGTCGAAATGATCCGCCTTGGCATCACCAAAGGCGGCGTCGCCAGGCTCGATGACGCCAACCTGTTGCTTGGCGCGGCACTGATGGAACTGGGCCGGCGGGATGAAGCCAAGGCTGCGTTTGAGGCGGCGGCCACTGCCGCGGGCGCGAATGTGTACATGGCGCGGATCGCCGGCCTCTGGCTGGCCCTCGCGGCACGCCAGGATGTGGCCCCGGCGGGCGGCTGAATCAGGGGAGGAATGATGCTCAAGAAGCCGATTCTTCGTGCCAGCTTGCTGGCGACCGTACTGGCAATTCCGGCAGGTATCGCCTCGCTCGCGCTCACCCCGCAGGCAGTCGCACAGGCGCAATCGGGCGGGTGGCACAAGGAGACGGCGGACAGGGTCAAGGCAGCGCAGGAAGCCGGCACCAAGGGCAATTTCAGCGAGGCGATTCGTGTGCTGAAAGAAGCCAAGGTCAAGGGCCCCCTGCCGCTGTCCCCGCAGGAAGAGCAGGCAGTGAACGAATACCTGATTTATGCCGCGAGCAGCGCCAAGGACTACAAGCTGATCCTTCAGACCATCGATGAGCGCCTGGCGACCGGCCGCGTCACCGGCGCCGACCTGATCCGCAAGCTGCGCCTCCAGGCAACGACGCTATACGCCACCGGCGACTATCGCGGTGCGGTCGCTGCGTTCAACAAGCTGATCGAAACGCAGGGCTCTGCAACTGCCGACGACCTGATACAACTGGGTAACGCGCAGCTCGTGTTGCGCGATTTCCGGGCCGCGATCCCCACGCTCGAGAAAGCCGTGGTGGCGTCGCAGAAGGCCGGCAAGCCGACCGCCACTGTCGGCAAGCTGCTAGAGGGGCTGAACTCCTCGTACAACGCGACGAAGAACGACGCCAAGCGCCTGGAGACATTGCACCGGCTGATGACCGTCACGCCGAAAGCCAGCGTATTCTCGCAGCTCGCCAGCGTCTACGAGGTCAAGTCGAAGAAAGACCAGGTCGTGATGATCAATGTCTATCGGCTTGGCGCATCGCGTGGCCTCTTGTCGTCCCAGCACTATGCGAAATACGCTGAGTTAGCACTCGACTTGACAAGTCCAGGCGAGGCGGTTGCGATGCTGGAAAAGGGCATGGTGGGCGGTGCGATCAAGAAGGACGACCGCAACAACCGTCTGCTGGCGGATTCCAAGTCGCAGATCGAGCGACTGAAGACGGGCCTGGCGCAGCTCGAGCGCGAAACGCTGGCGACCAAGAATGGTGAGGCCGAAGCCAAGCTTGCGATCGCGTATTTCACGCTGAAGCATTACGCGAAGGCAACCGAAGCCGGCAAGCGCGGCATCGACGAGGGCAAGCTGCGCCGGGCCGACGACCTCAACATGCTGCTCGGCATCGCACTGCTTGAAACCAAGAAGCCGGCCGAGGCGAAGAAGGCCTTCGGTGCGGCCGTGGTCGCCAATGAAACAATCCGCGGCGTCGCGGACCTGTGGAGTTCGATTGGCGTCTGAATCTGCACCCACGGCGCCGAGACCATTCTAGAGGTATTGAAAAGATGACGATCAAGACAGGCGACCGTATTCCGGAAGGCAAGTTGAAAGTGATGGGCAAGGAAGGGCCGATGAATGTCTCCGCGGAGGAACTGCTCGGCAAGGGCCGGGTGGTGCTCTTCTCCGTACCGGGCGCATTCACGCCAACCTGCGACGCGAAGCACCTGCCTGGTTTCATCGAGAAAGCCGCGGCGCTCAAGGGCAAGGGTGTCAGCAAACTCGTGTGCCTGGCGGTCAATGACGTGTTCGTAATGAACGCCTGGGGAAAGTCGGCAGGGGTCGGCGACTCCATCGCGATGGTGGCCGACGGCAATGGCGAATACTCGCGTGCGCTCGGGCTCGAACTCGATGCCCGCGGTCACGGCATGGGCATGCGCGGCAAGCGCTTTGCGCTGGTCATCGAGGACGGTGTCGCGACGCAGGTCCATGTCGAAGCGCCGGGTGAGTTCAAGGTCTCGAGCGCCGAATACATCCTCGGGCAACTGGCGTGATCATCCACACACCGTCGTTCCTGTATGCAGCCCTGCTCGGGCTGTTGTTGATCGCACTATCCGTGAATGTCGTGCTCGCGCGCAGGCGCTATCACGTGCTGCTGGGAGTCGGTACCGAGGAAGGCATGCAGCAGGCTGTGCGTGTGCAGGCCAACTTCGCGGAGTATGTACCGCTTGCGGTCGTGCTGCTGGTGCTGGCCGAACTCACGGGCCTGCCGATCACTGCCGTGCATGTCGCCGGTATGCTGTTGATGACTAGCCGGCTGCTGCATGCCTGGGGGCTGGCCCACAGCCCCGGCGCGACATTCGGGCGCTTTTACGGCACTGCGGGCACCTGGCTCGTGATCACCGGCTTGTCGATCTGGCTGCTGTTCACAGCTATAGGTGTTTCTCCAGTTCCGGGATCAGGCTGAACAGGTCGCCGACGAGGCCGTAGTCCGCGATCTCGAATATCGGCGCCTCGGCGTCCTTGTTGATGGCGACGATCGTGCGCGCATCCTTGATGCCAGTCAGGTGCTGGATGGCACCGCTGATCCCGATTGCGATGTAAAGCTCGGGCGCGATGATCTTGCCGGTCTGGCCGACCTGCAATTCGTTTGGCGCATAACCTGCATCGACCGCCGCTCGTGACGCGCCGATCGCCGCGCCGATTCGATCAGCGAGACGCTGGATCAACGCAAAGTTCTCGGCGCTGCCAAGCGCCCGGCCACCCGAGACGACACGTGAGGCTGTCTGCAGGTCGGGGCGGTCATTCCTGGCGGCGGTCACCGAAACGAAGCGCGTGTGGGTCGGCAGGAGGACGTCGAGCTTGACTGCCTCGACCTTCGCGCTGCCACCTGCAGCAGCAGCCTGATAGGACGCGACGCGGACGGTCGCGACGATCTGCCGGCCGCCGACCGCTTCGACAGTGACGATGGCATTGCCGGCGTAGACCGGCCTGCGAAATCGCTGGGCGGATTCTACGGTCATGACGTCGCTCACCTGAGCGGCGTCGAGGAGCGCGGCGACACGCGGCATCAGGTCCTTGCCGAAGGTCGTGGACGGTCCGAACACATGGCTGTGGCCGGCTGCGAGGCGCGCGACCTGCGGCGCCAGTACGGCGGCGAGTGCGGGCTCATTGGCAGGATGATCCACCAGCAGCACGCGGGCGACACCCGCGATGGCGGCCACCGCCTGCGCGACGGCGGCACCGTCCGCTGCGAGCACGGCGATGGTGATCTCCGCATCCGGGATGCTGGCTGCGCAACTGACGCATTTGGCGACCGCCGCACTGAGTTTGCCGGCCTCGTGCTCGGCAACGATCAGGATGCGATTCATCAGACCAGTCCTTTCTGGCGCAATGCCGCGACGAGCTCGGCGGCGTCTTTGACCATGATGCCTTTCTGGCGCTGCGGCGGCGGCTCGTACCTGAGCACCTTGAGGCGTTGTGTCGCCTCGACGCCGAGCGCCGCCAGATCGGTCACGTCCAGCGGTTTCTTCTTCGCCTTCATGATGTCGGGCAGCTTGACGTAGCGCGGCTGATTGAGACGCAGGTCGGTCGTGAAGACGGCCGGGAGGTCAACTTCGACGGTCTCGAGGCCGGCGTCGACTTCGCGTGTCACGCGCGCCGTCTGGCCCTTGATCTCGATCTTCGAGGCGGATGTCGCCTGCGGGCGATCCCAAAGCGCGGCGAGCATCTGGCCGACCTGATTGCAGTCGTCGTCGATGGCCTGCTTGCCGAGGATCACGATTATTGGATTCTCGCGTTCAACGAGTTTTTGCATCACGCGGGCGACCACCGGCGGCTCGACTGTGGCATCCGTCCTGACGAGGATCGCGCGGTCGGCGCCCATCGCGAGCGCCGTGCGCAGCTGCTGTTGCGTATCGTCCGTTCCGAGGCTGATGACGACGACTTCGTCGGCTTCGCCGCGCTCCTTGATACGCAGCGCCTCTTCGAGCGCGATCTCGTCAAACGGGTTGATGCTCATCTTGACGCCATCCGTGACGACACCGCTGCCGTCCGGCCGGACCCGGACCCGCACGTTGTAGTCGATCACCCGCTTGATGCCGACCAGGACCCTGCGCATATATCTGTCTCCCTGAATATTGCGAATCGTATCATCCACAATCACTTAGGAGATATATTTGCGGTGTATTCTCATTGCATGGAAGAAGAGGGCTTGCTACCGCGAGCGCGTAGGGATAGTTTCTCGCAGCAGCGCAGGGAAAGACATGCGCAACGAGGCAGCCGCCCCACCGATAACGAGAACCAAGATGTGGGGTACGATGGGAGCATCCGCATGACGCATGACGCGCGCGGATGCATGACAAGAGCGGCTTCGTTGAAGCCGCTGCTTTTTTTGTACCGGCAGAAGCGGTTATCGTGACGATGCTGGCATACGTCGTGAGACGCCTGTGCGGCGCGATACCGACACTGGCCGTGATCGTCGCGCTCTCATTCGTGATGACGCGACTTGCGCCGGGTGGCCCATTCGACGAAGAGCAGGCGCTGGCACCGGAGATCCGTGCAAATCTCGAGGCGGCCTATGGTCTCGACCAGCCGGTGGCAGTGCAATTCGGCCGCTACGTTGCCGGCCTCCTGCACGGCGATTTCGGGCCGTCCTACAAGTTCCGCGACTTCACAGTTACCGAACTGATCTCGAGCGGACTGCCGGTCAGCCTGACGATCGGCGCCGCCGCAATCCTGCTCGCAATCCTGCTGGGCATCCCGGCCGGCATCTGGGCCGCGCTTCGCCAGGATCAGCTCGCGGATCGCCTCGTGATGTCACTGGCGGTCGCCGGAATTTCCGTACCGGTATTCGTGATCGCGCCATTCCTGGCGCTCGTGTTCGGTATCTGGCTGCACTGGCTGCCGGTGGCGGGCTGGGTGCCGGGGAGGTCCGGTGATCTCGTGCTGCCGGTCGTGACATTGGCATTGCCCGTGATCGCGTATCTCGCACGCCTCATGCGCGGCAGCCTGCTCGAGGTGTTGCGCGCGCCCTGGATCCGCGCCGCACGAGCGCGTGGCCTGCCGCCGCACCGCATCCTGTTGCTGCACGCGCTGCCGGGCGCGCTGTTGCCGGTCGTCAGTTACCTGGGTCCCGCGGTTGCGGCCGTGCTGACCGGATCGCTGGTGGTTGAAACCATCTTTGGGTTGCCAGGCATGGGGCGTCATCTCGTGCAAGGCGCGCTCAATCGCGATTACACGCTGGTCATGGGCATGGTCATCGTCTATGCGACATTGATGATCACCTTGAATCTTATGGCAGACCTGGTCTACGCCTGGCTTGATCCGCGTATCCGGCGGGAGCGGCGGCTGTGAGCGGTCGCGGTAGCCTGTGGCGCGATGCGCTGGCTCGCCTGGCCGGCAATCGCGTGGCGCTCGTGAGTCTCGCGATCCTCGCATTGATGGTTGTGGCGGCCGTGGTCGGGCCATTGCTGCTCGACTATCGCCAGGACGAGATTGACTGGGCAAACATGGCGGTCCCACCGTTCTCCGCTGCGGGGCATTGGCTTGGGACCGACCGGCTGGGTCGCGACTTGCTGGTGCGCACGCTGCATGGCCTGCGGGTCTCGATGGGCATTGCGCTACTCGCGACACTCGTGAGTCTCGCGATCGGAGTCAGCTGGGGTGCGGTCGCGGGATACCTGCGCGGGCGCACGGACGCGCTGATGATGCGCGTCGTGGACGTGCTCTACGCGCTGCCACAGGTCTTCTTCGTCATCATCCTGACGGTGGTGTTCGGAAGGAGCCCCGCGACGCTGCTGGTCGCGATCGGCGCCTTCGGCTGGCTCACCATGGCACGCATCGTGCGCGGCCAGGCTATGGCATTGCGCGAGTGCGAATTCGTGGAGGCGGCGATCGTCGGTGGCGCGGGGACCGCGCGCATCGTCATCCGGCACATCATTCCGAATCTGCTGGGGCCGGTGATCGTCTTCGCAACCCTGACCGTGCCGCAGGTGATCCTGGTCGAGAGCTTCCTGAGTTTCCTGGGCATCGGCATCCAGGAGCCGCTCGCGAGTCTCGGCAACCTGATCGCTGACGGCGCGGTGGAAATGGAAACGGCAACGTGGATTCTCGCCGTGCCTGCCGCTTACCTCGTGCTGCTCGTGTTCTGCTTCAACTTCCTGGGCGACGGATTGCGCGATGCCCTCGATCCGCGGGATCACTGATGGCGCTACTCGAGATCAACAGGCTGACGGTCGATTTCGATGGACCAGACGGGATCCGCGCGGTCGACCATGTTGACTTGTCGGTCGAACGGCGGAGTTGCGTCGCGATCGTGGGCGAATCGGGATCGGGCAAGAGCCAGCTGTTGCTGGCCTGCACCGGCCTGCTCGCCGCCAACGGCCGCGCCAGCGGTTCGGTGCGTTTCGATGGAATGGAGTTGCTGGGAGCGGGCGATCCGGCGGCGCGGATCCGCGGCAGCGGGAT
>SHZN01000063.1 GCA_009692245.1 Gammaproteobacteria bacterium | reverse complement strand
CGCGAGACAGCGGCAGCTGCTCGAGGGAGACAAGCGAGGAATAGCCGGTGCCGAAATCGTCGAGGGCCACACCGACGCCAAAGGCATGCAGCTGCCGCAGCGCCTCCACCGTGTGTTTTCCGGTCTGGAGTACGTTCTCCGTAAGCTCGATCTCGATGCACCTTGGGGGCAGGCCATGCCGGGCGAGCAAGGCCTGGATGCGGTCAACGAAATGGTTGTCCAGCATCTGGAGCGCGTAAACATTGATGGCCACGCGCACGGCGGGCCAACCGGACTTGTGCCACCGCGCCGCATGTTCGATGGCGGACTGAATGACCCAGTCGCCGATTTCCAGGATGAGACCACAGTCATTGGCCACCGGCAGGAAATCCTGGGGATATGCATAGGTGCCATTTGGCAGGCGCCAGCGCAACAGAGCCTCGACCGGGCCCGTTTCCATGGTCGTCCGGTTGAACTCTGGCTGGAAGACCAGCTCGAATTCGCCGCGTTCGACTGCGCGTCGCAATCCCTGCTCGGTGGTGCACTTTGAAGCTGCAGCCTCCAGCAGATCTGGACTGAACATGCTGAGCTGGCTGCGGCCATTCGCCTTCGCGCGGAACAGCGCCGCGTCGGCCGCACGCAGCAGGCTTTCTGGATCGCGGCCGTGCTCCGGGTACACGCTGGCGCCTACACTAAGACTGATCAGCAGTTCGCGGCCGTCAACGACCAAAGGCTCCTGGAAGGTGTGCACCAGCAATTCGCCCGCGCGTTGGATCTCGTCGAATTGAGTGGCACGCTCGTACAGGACCATGCATTCGTCGCCGCCAAGGCGTGCAGAAAACCCGAAATTATCTACTGCTTCGCGTAAACGCTCTGCGATGGTCTGCAACACACGGTCACCGAACAGGTGTCCCATGCTGTCATTGATGTACTTGAAGTGATCGAGATCCAGGAAAAACACACCGACGAGTTCCTTGCGTTGACCGGCACGCTTCAGGGCCAGATTCAACTGGCTGAAAAGCTGGCGGCGATTGGGCAGCCGCGTCAGCTGGTCGTGCTCCGCGAGGTGCTGCAACTGGCGCGTGCGCTCATCGACTTTCGCCTCGAGTTGCTCATGGTACTGACGGGCGAGTGCCTGTGCTGTCGTCAGCTGTTCCGCCATGTGATTGAATGAGACCGCCAGACTGTCGAGTTCCTTGATGCCACCGCGAGGCACGATCACGCCCGTTTCTCCCTGCGCCAGGCGCCGCGTTGCTTGCAGCAGCCTTCGTACAGGCATCACGACGCTGGCAACGGTGTTGACGGTGGTCGCCAGGAGCAGCAGCAACAAGCATGTGCTCAGCCAGGCGAGCAGTGTGCGCTGCCGGCGTTCCTCTGCCGAGATGGCGGAAAGGGCGTCAGCGGATTGACGTCTGGCGGTGGCATACCCCCTTGCCGCCTCGAAAGTTGCGCTCGCCTTTCGGATCTGTGCCGATAGCGCGACGTGACTCTGTGCGAAGCCCTCGATTTTCACCTCGCGCAGCCGATCGGTGCGTATCAGCAACTTGCGAAGCCATACCAGGCGGTCGAAGTCGCTGGACATCTTTGCGAACGAGTCCTCGCCCTGGATACTGGCAAGGTTGTGCTCGTTGTCTCGAAGGATTGCAGCGAGGGCTACCTCGCTGGCGGTAATTTCCTGAACGGTGTCCTGGCCGTATCCCTGCGGGACAGCAAAAGCGCTGGCCTGCTTGCTCATGTCGTCCAGGATGCGGTTCGCGTCCACGAGGGACTCACGATTGACAAACTTGCCGAATGTCTTCCCGGTCCGGTCGAGCGACGTTTTCACTTGCCCATCAAGGGACTCGAGCCCGACGTTGAACTCCTTCAGCAAACGCCGCCGCGAATCCGCCGCTCTTACCAGTTCAACGGCCAGGCTCCGGTGGGTCGCCAGCCGCTCGTCCAGCGCGTTGAGTGAAGCGTCATCCAGGGCAGGTGCAAGAGCGCCTGGAAAGGTTTCGTCGGCGGCATCGAGGGTCACTGCAGCTTCCCGGTGTGCCATTACCCGCGCAGCGTCATCCGAATCCGCACGGGCCAGCACGGCGCGCTGCAAGCGCTCGAGCGCACCCAGAATGTCCTCAGGGTCGAATTGCTCCTCGCCCAGGGGCGCCGCGATCGACCCCTGTTCGATCGCGCGTATGATCGAGGAACCGTTCTCCGTGATTGCATTCGCCACGAACGCCAGGATCGCGACTGCGCCGAAGGCGATGGAAAGCCGCGGCGCGATCCCGAGCGGGGTCTCGAACAATATCGACCGCGTAATGCGGCGCCAGGCGGAGTCGAGCGCCGCTTTCGCTGAGGTGAGGAGTGACGACGAAATGCGCATCGGGCCTTGACAACCAGGGCTGTATCAGCCTGCAGCATGGGTCGGGGTTCGTCTCCGGGGCGTGCGCGGGTGGGCAGTTCGCGCGGCGGTTTGTGGGGCAGGGGCCCGGCGTCCCGGCAAACGTGATCGGCCTCTCAGACGCGATCCGCTATTTGCAGTCGATGAATTGAAATGACGCCCGCCAATTTGGCGGCCAAAATAAGGCCCCGGCCAAAGGTCGACCGGGGCATCAATTGGTGGAGGCGGCGGGAATCGAACCCGCGTCCGCAAGCCCTACGCTACAGGATCTACGTGCGTGTCCACGCCTATTGATCTCACTTCATGCTACCCGGCGGGCGGGGAAAACATGGAGCCAGCTCAGGAACGTTTTAGCAGTTCCGGCCCTCAGCACACCGGTTCCGCGATCCTGTGAGCGCGTCCCCCGATTTGGCAGCACAGGCACTAGCCAGTCGAAGGTTAGGCGGGGTTAAGCCGCCAGAGCGTAGTTGTCGTCGTTGGCAACTAGAGTTTGCAAGCTGATTAACGAGGAGGCCTGCACCTCGGCACGCCCCTGGAGTTTCGTGACCCACGTCGAATCCGATCGCCCCCAGAAGTCGCGGCCATCATATCAAATCGCGGGCACCCTCGTTCACGCGCCGCGCGGCGGCCAGGGAATGAAGGAACTGGTGCGGCGCGGATACTCGGCGTACTTCGGGTTGGATGCGACCAGTGATTTCTCGAGCAGCGTGACGCCCGAGACCCTGAGCAGCAGGAATGTCATCAGCGCCGGGCCGATCGCGGTCCACCAAAGGCCAGGTGCATCGCAGGCGACCAGCCACAGGCCCCACCAGAGACAAGCGTTGCCGAAGTAATTCGGGTGGCGCGTGTAGCGCCACAGGCCCGTGTCCAGCAGCTTGCCTCGATTGGCTGGGGCGGCCTTGAAACGCCGCAGCTGCCAGTCACCGATGGCTTCGAACAGAAAGCCCGTCAGCCACAGGAGTGTCCCGATGAAGGCCAGCACGCCAGGCGGATTGCCGGTCACCGCGAGCTGTCCGGCCTGCACCGGTAGCGAAACGATGATCACCAGCAAGCCCTGCATGGAAAACACCATGACGAGGCTATGCCAGGTGAAATTCCTGCCGGTGTCCTCGATGCGCTTGCGCCAGCGGGCATCCCTTGCGTCTTCGCCGTGGCCGAGGTTGCGCAGGGCAAGGTACATGCCGAGGCGGAATCCCCAGGCGGCGGTCAACGCAGCCAGCAGCGTTCGCCGGTCGTGATCGCCGTCGCCGAGAAACCAGCCGACCAGTGCCACGATGGCGAATGCGGGACCCCAGAAAATGTCGACGATGCTGGCGTTCCTGATCGGGATGCTGATCAGCCACAGCAAAAGCATTGCGCCGGAGATCACGGCGAGGTTGGTCAGCAACAGTTCAGCGAGCGTCATTCAGTTACCCGAAACGCCGTCCTTTCATGACGCGCGCCTTTTCGCGTTGCCAATCCTTGTCACGTTCATCGGCACGCTTGTCGTGCTGCTTCTTGCCGCGCGCCAGCCCGACTTCTATCTTCGCCTTGCCGGCCACCCAGTAGGCTGCCAGCGGTATCAGTGTGTAGCCCTTGCGTTCCACGGCGCCGATCATTGCGTCGATCTGGCGACGGTGCAGCAGCAACTTGCGGCTGCGCGTGGGGTCGGGCAGCACATGAGTTGATGCGGTCAGTAGCGGCGCGACATGGGCGCCGAACAGCCAGGCTTCGCCGTCCTTCAGCAGTACATAGGCCTCCTGCAACTGCAGGCGGCCGGCGCGCAGTGCCTTGACCTCCCAGCCCTGCAGCGCGACACCCGCCTCATAGCGCTGGTCGATGAAGTATTCGTGCAGCGCCCTGCGGTTGTCGGCAATGCGGCCCGCGGTGTCCTCTTTTTTCCTGGCCATCGTGCATTCTAGCGGCATCGCAAGGTTGTCCGCGGCGGCCACACCAGTGACAATCAGCCGGTGAGGCCCGCGATCCATGCGTGAGGTGCGCCGCAGCGCCCTGCTGCCGTACTCGGCCGGCCAGATGTATGGCCTGGTGACCGACGTCGAGCGTTACCCGGAATTCCTGCCATGGTGCGATGGCGCCCGGATCCTCGCCGCCGAGGGCGCATTCGTCACGGTCAATCTCGGACTCGTGCGCGGCCTGGTGCGCGGAAATTTCACGACGCGCAATCGACATGTACCCGATCGCTCGGTCGAAATGCGTCTCGTCGAGGGCCCGTTCAGCCTGCTCGAGGGGCGTTGGGACTTTCACCCGATCGAGGCCGCGGGCGCACGGGTCGAGTTGCAGATCCGTTTTCAAACACACGGCTTGATCGACGCGATCGCGCTGGGACCGGCGTTCGAAAACATCTGCAACCAGATGGTCGATGCATTCGGGCGGCGCGCGCACCAGGTGTTTCGTGGGGGCTGAGCGGATCCGTGTCCAAATAGCCTGCGCCGCAGCCGGCCGCCAGACCGTCCTGAATCTCGAGCTGCAGGCCGGTTGCACAGCGGCTGAGGCCTTGCTGCGCTCCGGAGTCTTCGCGTTGCACCCGGACATCGACGCGTCCGGTTGCCGCATCGGCATCTTCGGCCAGGAAGTGACGCGCGATCACTGCCTGCAGGATGGTGACCGGGTGGAAGTGCTGCGACCACTGATGGAAGATCCGCGCGAGCGCCGCAGGCGGCTTGCGAAGCAGGGCAGTGGGAAAAAATCAGCTGGGGACGGTTGATTCCTTGCCCTGCACCGGAACCAGTTCCTCGATGCGCGTGACCTTGTCGGCCTCGAACCAGACGACCAGGTGGTGCTTGTAGACTTGGCGCTGGTGCCCGCGCTGGAGCCGGTACACGTAGTCCCAGCGATCCGGGTTGAAGCTGTCGATGATCATTGGCGTGCCGAGCAGGAATCGCACCTGGCTTCGGGTCATACCGACTTCAACCTGGTCGATCTGTTCCGCGTCGAGCAGATTGCCCTGCTGGATGTCCATGCGATAAACGCAGCCGGTGGCCAGCAACGACAGCAAGAGTGTCGCGGTGGCGCTGGAGAAGTGGCGCAACGGTCGCATGTTCATGAATCCTGGGCGATAATTCAGAAGGGGCATATCATAACGGAATCGCCGCGATTCGCGGCGATGGAGCGCAGCCGTGGAATCCAACGATCTCCGCAAAGCCGGGCTCAAGGTGACGCTTCCGCGCATCAAGATCCTCGAGATCCTGGCGGGCAATCACGGCCGGCACCTGTCGGCCGAGGATATCTATCGCGCGCTCCTCGAGCAGAGTGAAGACATCGGGCTCGCGACCGTCTATCGCGTTCTGACCCAGTTCGAGGCGGCGGCGCTCGTCAAGCGCCATCACTTCGAGGGCGGAACCGCGGTGTTCGAGTTGAATGAAGGCGAGCACCATGACCACATCGTCTGCATGGACTGTGGCCGGGTCGAGGAGTTCCTGGATTGCGGCATCGAGCGCCGGCAACTGGATGTTGCCAGTGGACTCGGCTTCGACATCGAGGAACACAACCTGATCCTTTACGGGCGTTGCCGCCGCGAAGCCTGCCCGCACCGCCGCAAGCGCATCTGATCGATCAGCCTGCTGTTCGCAACATCTCGCGCGCGTGTTCGCGCGCCTTGCGCGTGATCTCTATGCCACCCAGCATCCTGGCGAGTTCCTCGACGCGTTCTTCGGCGGTGAGCGCCGTCACCATCGTGCGGCTGGCACGGCCGTCCGTCAGTTTGTTGACCCGCAACTGATGATGAGCCTGGCTCGCGACCTGTGCCAGGTGCGTCACGCACAGCACCTGCCCGCGGTCTGCAAGCTCGCGCAGCTTGCGTCCGACGATTTCCGCGACGCCGCCACCGATTCCGGCATCAACCTCGTCGAAGATCATGCAGGTCTCGGCGTTCCGATGGGCCGCGGCGACCTGCACGGCCAGGCTGATGCGCGACAACTCGCCGCCGGATGCGACCTTGGCTACCGGCTTGACCGGCTGTCCTGGATTGGCGCTGACGAGGAACTCCAGCCGATCGACTCCGTCCTGCGCCGGATCGGCTCCCGCATTCGATTCGACCGAGATCTCGAATCGCCCGCCCGGCATGCCGAGCTGGCGCATCAGGCTTGTCACGCCGCTTGCAAGGCGTTTCGAAGCCGAGCGCCTGCTGGTCGATAGCGCGCCTGCCGCGATATGGTATTGCGCCCTGACGCCTGTGATCCGCTGTTCAAGGTCGCCGAGCACGAGCTCTGAATGCTCGAGCGTCGCGAGTTGCCGGCGCAGATCTTCGAACTGCCGTGGCAACTGCTCCGGTGTTACGCGATGCTTGCGCGCGAGGTCCTCGACCGCCGCAACACGCCGTTCGACGAATTCCTGGCGGGCCGGATCGGCGTCCAGCGCCTCAAGATAGGCACCGAGTGCGCTGCCCGCCTCGCCAAGACCGATGACCGCCTCTTCGAGCAGCCGCGATGGCCCGGCGAGCCGCGTATCGAGAGCCGCTGCACCGCGAAGCATGGTCAACGCTCGCGCAGTCAGCGCATGCGCGTCGGCGCCGTCGCCGTCGTACGCAAGCGCGATCGCGTTGCGGGCGGCCTCGGCAAGGCGGCCGCGATTTGCGAGGCGCGAGCGCTCATCAAGCAATCCGGCGACTTCGTCATCGGCGAGATTGAGCGCCTCGAGTTCACCTACCTGATAGCGCAGCAACTCGATGCGCGAGACACGGTCACGGGCCAGGTCGGCGAGTGCCTCGCATTCATCGGTCAGGCGCCGCCATTCGAGCGCAAGCGCGCGCACCGGGTCGAGCAGCGCAGCATGGCCGCCATGCTCATCAACGAGCTGGCGCTGCATATCGCGGCGGACCAGCGACTGGAATTCCTGCTGGCCGTGAATGTCGATCAGGCAGTCGCCCAGCTCACGCACGGCCTGCGTCGGCAGGGTCTGGCCATTGACGTATTGCCTCGAGCGACCGTCCCGGCCGATCACGCGGCGCAGCACGATTTCGTCAACGTCGTCGGCGAGCGACTGTTCCTCGAGCCAGCTGCGCACGCGTCCGTCGCCCTTCACGTCGAATGTGGCGGTGATCTCGGCGCGCTCAGCGCCGTGGCGCAGCATCTCTGCGCTCGCACGGCCGCCGATCGCGAGCATGACTGCATCGACGATGATCGACTTGCCGGCGCCGGTTTCCCCGGTAAAGGCGGTCAAGCCCCCGGCCAGCTCGAGTTCGACGGAATCGATGATCGCGAAGTCGCGGATCTGCAGGTGGACCAGCACTCAGGGCTCCACGCGTCCACTGCGGGCGCTGCGGCCCCAGTGCAGCTTCGAGCGCAGCAGACGGAAGTAGTCGTAGCCGGGCGGATGCAGCAGCGTGACACTGCCGGCTGCCGGCTCGATCACCAGATTCGAACTGGCATCCAGGTCGCCCAGCAGCATGCCGTCACAGGTGACCTGCGCGCGGGTCCCGGATCGCTCGACCAGCCGAACCTCGACCCGGCTGTTGCGGCCGATGACTATCGGGCGGTCGGAGAGGGTGTGTGGCGAGATTGGTGCGATGACGAGCGCATCGAGCGACGGATGGATGATTGGGCCGCCGCAGGAGAGGGCGTAGGCGGTGGAACCGGTCGAGCTTGCAATCACGAGCCCGTCACCACCATGCCTGTTGACGAACTGGCCGCCGATCCAGGTTTCCAGTTCGACCATGCGGCCGGATTCGTGGCGTTGCACGACAACGTCATTCAATGCGCGGCGCACCGCATCCGGGCCTCTTGTGCCGACCAGCCGGACTTCGAGCAGGCTGCGGGCGTCTGCCTCATAGCGTCCCTGCAGAACCGAATCGAAGCTCTCGAGCATGTCGTCGGGCGACACATCGGTCAGGAATCCGAGGCGGCCGCGATTGATGCCGAGCAGCGGGATGTCGCGCCCGATCGCCAGTTGCGCCGCGAACAGCATCGTTCCGTCACCGCCAATGGCAACGATCAAGTCTGCATCCCCGGCAATCATGTCCATGGGCCTGCGTTCGGTATCACCTGGCAGGTCTGCCACGGCGATGTCCCTGTCGACCAGCACCACGAGGCCTCGCGACCGCAGGTGGCGTGCGAGCGCCACCATCGAATCGGCCACGCGGGCGTCCTCGACCTTGCCAACCAGTGCGATCCGTGAGAAGCGTTTGTTCATCTGGATTTGCGACCTTTTAGCACGCTCGAGCGGGCCTGGGCCAGACGACCGCCGCGTGGAAGCAAATGCTCCTTGACACTCGGCAAGGTCGATTGCTAGTTTCAGGGTGCCGGGGGGCCGGATTACTAATTTCCTTGATTAACAAATAGTTATGACAGAACAAGCGCGTGGTGTCGAGGAACCGCCGAATGACCGTGCGCAGCTGCTGCTGCGCACGCTGATCGAATGCTATATCCGCGAAGGCGAGCCTGTCGGATCGCGGACCCTGTCCCGTGAGTCGGGCCTCAGCTTGAGCGCGGCAACGATCAGGAATGTCATGGCAGATCTGGAGGATCACGGCTTCGTCAGCTCGCCACATACCTCTGCCGGCCGCATTCCGACCGACAAGGGCTATCGCCTGTTCGTCAACACCATGCTGCGTTACAAGCCGCCGGGCATGGCGGAAATCGCTGAACTGCGGCGCAAGCTGGAGTTGAGGGCCGGTGATCCGAAGGCGCTTGTCACGGCGGCCTCGCAACTGGTATCGGGCCTGACGCATCTTGCGGGGGTCGTCACGGTGCCGCGAGAGACGCACGCGTCGCTTTCGCAGATTGAATTCGTCGGGCTTTCAGGCAATCGCGTACTCGCGATCCTGGTCGTCAATGGGCGCGAGGTGCAGAACCGCGTCCTGCAACTCGAGCGGTTTTTCCCGCCGGATGAACTCCGCCGCGCAGGTACCTACCTGAATGACCAGTTTCGCGGCCAGGAGCTTGCGGGCGTTCGTGCACAGCTGGTCAAGCAGCTGCAGGAGACCCGTGAGCAGATGAATCGACTGATGACGGATACGATTACGCTGGCGCAGCGCGCATTCGCGATTCATCCTGGCGATGGCGAGGCCGACATGGTAATTGCCGGTGAAACCAACCTGATGGGCCTCGCGGAACTGTCGAATGTGGACCGGCTGCGCCGGCTGTTCGAGGCATTCA
The DNA here is from genome assembly GCA_009692245.1 of Gammaproteobacteria bacterium. Lineage (GTDB taxonomy): Bacteria > Pseudomonadota > Gammaproteobacteria > Steroidobacterales > Steroidobacteraceae > SCUD01. Next base: position 687 of record SHZN01000063.1, on the reverse strand, counting down.
GCGAAAAGCGCGATATCCTTCACTTGCTGGACCAGAGTCTGCATGGCGAGGGCGTACAGATCTTTATCGGGCATGAATCCGGCTACACGATCCTTGACGATTGCAGCGTGGTCGCGGCGCCGTACACGCAGGATGACCGGGTGGTCGGCGTCCTTGGCGTGATCGGGCCGACACGCATGGCCTATGAGCGCGTGATCCCGCTGGTGGATATTGCAGCCCGGATGCTGAGTTCTGCCTTGAATCTGCGCGACTGAGCCCCAGACTCCCTGCCCTGATGACAGAGACAAATCAGCAGACGCAAGCCGGGCCGGCCGAGGAGCCAAGGGCTGAGCCAGTTGCGACAGCCGAGCAACAGCGTGCTGACGCCGAGGCGCGTGCGGCAGAGCATTGGGCCGCATACCTGCGCGTCGCGGCCGAGCTCGAGAATTTCCGCAAACGCATGGCGCGCGAGCTCGAGTCAGCCCGCCAATACGGCATCGAGCGATTTGCCGCGGAGATGCTGCCCGTGGCCGACAGTCTGAGTCTCGCTCTGGACGTTGCCGCCACGGTAGATCCGGCAACGCTGACGGAGGGCCACCGGGCGACATTGCGCCAGCTTCAGAAGGCCTTCGCGAGCGCCGGAATCACTGAAATCGAACCCGCTGGACAGCCATTTGACCCGCAGTTGCACGAGGCGATGACGACCCT
>SHZN01000062.1 GCA_009692245.1 Gammaproteobacteria bacterium | reverse complement strand
CGAGATCACCGAGTCCTGGCTGCCTGAATACAACGCAGAGCGGCCCCACGACAGCCTCGGCCGGGTGCCGCCGCTGATGTTCTTGCCGAGGCCAAAACGGCCGGCAGAGTCTAGTTCTAAACTGTGTGCTTGACGGGGGAGCTTACGCTACGACGCAACCGGCCTGGAAAGCGCCAACTCAAGTCCGGCTTCGAAGACGATTCTCTAAGGCGAATTGAACTCCACCGGCCCCGGCAGGCATCCATGCCTGCCGGGGCTTTGCTATGTTGCCTCGATGGACGATGACTCGACTCCCAGTCCGCAGGTTCCGTTTGCGATGCTCTCGCCGGATGCGGTGGTCGATGCGGTGGAGGCCGCCGGCTTCCGGAGCGACGGCCGCTTGCTCGCCCTCGGCAGCTACGAAAACCGCGTGTTCCAGGTCGGTCTCGAGGACGCCGATCCCGTCGTCATCAAGTTCTACCGGCCCGGCCGCTGGTCGGATGAAGCCATCGCCGAGGAACACGCATTCGCCCGCGAACTCGCGGCAGCCGAAATCCCGGTGATCGCGCCGCTCGAGCCTGCCAATTGCGAGGCGCTGGGGTGCGGGCCGGTACCGGTATTCGGCGGATTCCGCATCGCGATCTATCCGCGCCGCGGCGGGCAATGGCCGGAGCTAGGCACGGCGGATGACCGGCAATGGATCGGGCGGTTCCTCGGTCGCATCCACATGGTCGGAGCGGCGGGGCGCTTTGCGCACCGTGGACGCCTCTCGGTTGATGCCATGGGACGCCAGTCCGTCGATTACCTGCTCGACAGCGATCGCATGGCCGACTACATCGCCGATCGTTACGACCTGGTGAGCGGCGAGTTGCTGGATTTGGTGGAGGCGCGATTCGAAGCCGCGGGTCCGCTGCGCAAATTGCGCATCCACGGTGATTGCCATCGCAACAATGTGCTGTGGACCGCAGCCGGCCCGCATTTCGTGGATCTCGACGATTGCATGACGGGACCGGCGATCCAGGATCTCTGGATGCTGCTCGCGGGAAATGCCGCAGAGATGCGTGCCCAGCTCGCAGACATTCTCGAGGGATACTCACAGTTCGCAAACTTCGATCCGGTCGAGATCACGCTGATCGAGCCGCTGCGTGCGCTCCGGATGATCCACTACGCGGCCTGGCTCGCGCGCCGCTGGCACGATCCGGCATTTCCGCTCGCTTTCCCGTGGTTCGGTGAAGTGCGCTACTGGGAGCGTCATGTGGCCGAACTGGAAGAGCAGCTCATGACTTTGGAGCAATCGTGAATCCGGCGCGATGCCTGGCATTGATGACGCTCGCCTGCGTTGCCTGCAGCCAGGATCCAGCGCCGCAAGCGTCGGCCGCCGTTTACGTCCTGGAGGCGCCGGCGCTGCAGGTGGGCGTGCCCGCGCAATTACAGCTGGACCTGCGGACGGGGATTCCAACCGCCGGCGTTGAGTTAACGATTGAGGGGGATACGGGGCTCACAGTCGTGGACTACGCCCCAAAGATCCTCCCGGCCACGAATCCCGCGGCAGGTGGCGCCCTGGTCTTCGTGGACGTGGTGCCGACCTTGGCGGGTACCCCGTTGCTGACGGTCCGTCTGGTGCTCCATATAGGCGGCAAACGGCTTACCCGCGTTGTGGCCCTGCCCTTGGCCGTTTCGGGGCCTGTGGAGGCCCTGCCGGCCGCAGACAGGCTGGTGGAGCCTGGGGTGCGCGACGGATGGTAGCGCCACCCCGTGATTTGCATTGCAATTCGCCAGAAATCAAAGGATTAGACAATAAGTCTCGGACGCACTAAAATGCAACTATAATAGTTGCAAATGTCCGGAGACCTCCCATGCGTTCCGCGAGCCTGACGATCCGCAAGATTCCTGGATCCGTGCTTCAGCGATTGAGAGAACGCGCTGTCAGGCACCGCAGGTCCATGCAAGGCGAAGTCCTTGCCATCCTCGAGTCGGTAACAGCGGATGTGAGCACTCGTCTCGATGCCGAAGGGCTTTTCAGGCGCGTGCAGTCATTGGGAATCCGCACACCTGCCGAAGCAGCTGAAATGATTCGCCAGGATCGCGATGGCCATCAGCGTCGTTGATGCTTCCGCGCTTTCGGCTGTGCTGTTCGGCGAACCGGCTGCCGCGGAGATAGTGGAGCAATTACGGGGATGCACGCTTGCTGCGCCGTCACTGGTGATCTACGAGCTTGGCAATACTTGCTGGAAAAAATGCCGTCGCCACCCCGCGTCCGCGACGGGGCTGCGCAAGGCGCTGGCAACATTGCCCGAGCTCGAATTGCAGCTGCTGGAGGTCGAACCGATCGAGGTCCTGGAGCTGGCGGAAGCGCGCGATCTGACTTTCTATGACGCGGCGTACCTGTGGCTGGCGACCCGGCTGTGGGCCAGGTTGGTGACGCTCGATCGGCGCCTCGCGCAATCATTTGATGGAGAGAGTCCGGCCTGAGGTACAATCCGCGGCCATTTTTTGGCCCCACGGAACCGATACGTGATTCAGAACCTGCGCAACATCGCGATCATCGCGCACGTCGACCATGGCAAGACCACGCTCGTCGACAAGCTGCTGCGCCAGTCGGGCACGCTCGACGCGCGCAAGCCCGTGACCGATCGCGTGATGGATTCGAACGCGCTCGAGCGCGAGCGCGGCATCACGATCCTTGCCAAGAACACCGCGATCCGCTGGGATGATTACCGGATCAACATCGTGGACACTCCCGGCCATGCTGACTTCGGTGGCGAGGTCGAGCGCGTGCTGTCGATGGTGGATTGCGTACTGCTGCTGGTCGACGCCGTTGACGGCCCGATGCCGCAGACCCGCTTCGTGACGCAGAAGGCGTTTGCGCACGGGCTTGCGCCGATCGTCGTGATCAACAAGATCGATCGTCCTGAGGCGCGCCCGGAATGGGTGCTCAATCAGACCTTCGACCTGTTCGATCGGCTGGGTGCCAGCGAGAAGCAGCTCGACTTCCCGGTCGTCTACACGTCGGCACTGCTTGGCGTGGCGGGACTCGATCCGGTGAATCTCGCAACCGACATGACGCCGCTCTTTGAAACCATTGTTGCGCGCTGTCCCGCGCCGGACGTGGACATCGATGCACCCCTGCAGTTGCAGATCAGCCAGCTCGACTACTCGAGCTACGTGGGTGCAATCGGCATCGGACGAATCCGGCGCGGCACGATAAGGCGCGGCATGCCCATCGCTGTCGTCGGTCGCGACGGCAAGGTTCGCAGCGAGCGCATCGGCCAGGTGTACGGCTTCCTGGGACTCGAGCGCATCGAGACCGCGGAAGCACGCGCCGGCGACATCATTGCGTTCTCGGGGATCGAGGCGCCGAAGATTTCGGACACGATCTGTGACCCGGATGCTCCGGATGCGCTGCCGCCGCTCGTGGTGGACGAGCCGACCATCAGCATGACATTCGAGACCAATACCTCGCCCTTGTTCGGGCAGGAAGGCAAGTTCGTCACCAGCCGTCAATTGCGGGAACGACTGCTTCGCGAAATACTCGCGAATGTTGCGCTGCGAGTCGAGGAAACAGACGACCCGGACCGGTTTGTCGTCTACGGCCGCGGCGAGCTGCACCTCGGCATCCTGATCGAGAACATGCGCCGCGAAGGCTACGAGCTCGCGGTGTCGCGTCCGCGCGTGGTCGTCAAGGAGGAGGGCGGGCAACGGGTTGAGCCCTGGGAACAGCTCACCGTGGACATCGAATCGATCGCGCAGGGTGCCGTCATGGAAGCGCTCGGCGCGCGCGGCGCGGAACTTGCGGACATGATCCCCGATGGCAAGGGCCGCGTGCGGCTCGATTACAAGATTCCGTCACGCGGCATGATCGGGTTCCAGACGGATTTCCGCACCATGACGAGCGGCACCGGGCTCATGTACCACGTGTTCGACCACTTTGGACCGGTGGTTGACAGGGACCTGACCGAGCGTACCGCGGGCGTGATGATTTCCAATGGCCGTGGCCCGGTGCTGGCTTACGCGCTATTCAACCTGCAGGAACGCGGCCGATTGTTTGTCGGGCCTGGCGACCTGGTCTACGAAGGCCAGATAGTCGGTGAGACGAGCCGCGAAGGCGACATGGTCGTCAATCCGCTGAAGGGCAAGAAGCTGACCAATATCCGCACGCAGAGCAAGGACGAAAACGTGCTGCTGACGCCGCCCATACGCATGGGCCTTGAGCAGGCGATGGAATACATCGTCGACGATGAACTCGTCGAAGTGACGCCAAAAAACATCCGGCTGCGCAAGCGGCACCTGAGTGAAGGCCAGCGCAAGCGGGCTGAACGGACCGGCTGATCAGCCTGCATGCGGCTTGCGCGGGGTGGGCCGCGAGATCGAGTTGCGTGTCACGGGCTGGCCCCTGTCGATTCGCGAACGCCGTCACGCTCCAAATGGAGTCGTTCCCATAGCATCGGGCACATTACGTCGCATTCGAAGAGTGCGGCGCAGGCATGCGTGGGGTCATGGTGGCCAAGAAGAGTCCGGGCAATGTCGTGCGGCTGAATGTGCTTGCGCCGAAGGCGGCCGGGCCGGCTGTGCCTGCGCCGGCAGCCGCCCCGGAGCGTGAGCGCAGCGCAGACGACATCCATCCGCTGCTGGAACAGCAGCTGCTGGAGGCCGCCGATACCGACGGCAGGATGCAGCTGCGCAAGCTCCTGTCGATCATCACGCAACAGTACGATTCCTACGAAAACGATCGCACAAGCCTTGAGACCGTCATGCGCCTCGCCTCGGATGAGGCGACTGCAATCAGCGAGAAACTCGAACGCGAGAGCGTGGTGAAGCTCCAGGCGATCCTCGATCACGTCAAGGACGGCATCATTTCCTGCGACGATCGCGGGCGCATCGAAAGCGTGAATCGCACGGCGGAGCGATTCTTTGGCGTTCGTCAATGCGACGTGATGTCGGACACGTTGGACAGCCTGTTGCCACAGGTCGCGGCGGATGGCGACATCGGCCAAACGCTCGACGCGATGGCCTCCGCGCAGGAGAACACGCACCACGACCTGGCGGCGCGCGAAGGCGTCGCGAGGCACCGGCGTGGAGACCTGATGCCTGCCGAGGTCCTGGTCAGCAAGATGCTGACCAAGCGTCGCCCAACCTACATCGTCTGTGTGCGCGATATGGCCGAGCGGTCCAAGGCCGAGGATGCGCTGAAGGACAGCGAGGCCCGCTATCGGGTGCTCGTCGAAAACGCACCTGAGGCCATCGTCGTGCTCGACGTCGAATCGGGCCGGTTCGTGGACTGCAACGAGAATGCGGCCACATTTTTCAAGATGACCCGCGAGAAATTGCTGGCGATCGGTCCACAAGCGGTCAGCCCGCCGGAACAGGCCGACGGCACTCCGTCATTCGGAATCAGCCGCGGCTATGTGGAAAAGGCGCTATCGGGTGGCACGCCGGTCTTCGAATGGCTGCATCGCGATGCCGACGGCAACAATATTCCCTGCGAAGTTCGATTCGTGCGGCTTCCCAGTTCCAGTGGCAGCCTGATCCGCGCGAGCATTACCGACATCGCGGAGCGCAAGCGCGCCGAGTTGATCGGGATCGGTGAGCGGCGCGCCTTCGAGAAGATCGCATCCAGTGAGCCGCTTTCCGGTGCGCTGACGGCCATCACCGAGGTGGTCGAGCGCGTGCTGCCGGACGCGATCTGCTGCATCCGGCTGTATGACCCGGTCAAAAAAACCCTGTCTCACGCAGCGGGATCCAGCCTGCCCCGCGAGTACGTGGCGCTCATGGACAATGTCCCGGCGGAGATCCGTTTTGGCTCCTGCGCCGCGGCGGTCTCGCTGCAGCGGCAGATCATCGTGCCGGACATTGCCAAGGACGCGCTCTGGGAGCATCGCCGCGAGGCGGCAGCGCGTGCGGGCCTTCACGCCTGCTGGTCAACGCCGATCACTGGAGCCGATAACCGGATACTCGGAACCTTCGCAACCTATCTGAAGCGCACGCGCATGCCGTCGCGGCGCGATCTCGAACTGGTCGGCCGCATGGCCCAGCTCGCGCGCATCGCAATCGAGCGGCGCGGCGGTGAGGACGCGTTGCGCGAGAGCGAGCGCCGGTTCCGCGGGCTCTTCGACAATGTCGTTGAGGGTGTCTATCAGGTCACCTTGGACGGCTATTTGCTTTCGGCCAATCCGGCGCTGATCGAGATGCTGGGCTATGGCTCGCTCGATGAATTGCGCGCCATCGGCTCGACCGAATCGCTATACGTCGTGCCAGAAACACGCCACCGGCTGATCGACAGGCTGATTACGGAAGGCGAGCTGGTCGAGACCGAATACGACCTGAGGCGCAAGGACGGCACGGTCATCACGATCACCGAGAATGCGCGGCTTAATCGCGATGAACGCAACCAGCCGATCGGTTTCGAAGGCACGGTCACCGATATTACGGAGCGCAAGCGTGCCGAGCAGCGCGTCTACGAACAAAAGGAACGCGCCGAGGTCACGCTGCAATCGATCGCCGATGCGGTAATCACGACCGACCGCGCTGGGACCATCGACTACGTCAATCCGATCGCCGAAAAAATGACGGGCTGGGCTGCAGCAGAGGCTTGCGGCCGCAATGTCACGGAAGTCGTCAAGCTGGTCACGGATGGCAGCCTCGCGTCGCTCGAGGATCCGGTCAGTCGCGCCCTGGTGACCGGTGATCCACTCAGCCTGGCGGATCAGACCGTGCTGGTGAGCCGCAGCGGCGCCGAAGTGCCGATCCAGGCGACCGTCGCGCCGATTCGCGATCGCAGCGGCAAGACGGCGGGCGCCGTCATGGTATTCAGCGACGTCAGCCGCGAACGCCGCATGAAGCGGCTTCTTTCCTACCAGGCGGCCCACGACGCGCTGACCGGGCTGATCAACCGACGCGAGTTCGAGAGCCGGCTCAACGTCGCGCTCGAAGCTGCGCGCGCGGACCACCATGTGCGCCACGCGATGGTCTACATCGACCTCGACCAGTTCAAGGTCGTCAACGACACCTGCGGGCATCCGGCCGGCGATCAGCTTCTGCGCCAGGTCACTGGCCTGCTGCAGACCCGGGTACGTGCCAATGACGTGCTGGCCCGCCTGGGCGGCGATGAGTTCGGCGTGCTGCTCGAGCAATGCACGCCGGAACAGGCGCTGCGCATCGCTGACACTCTGCGCCAGGCGATTCGCGACCTGCGCTTCAATTGGGGCGGCAGCACACTGCAGATCGGTGCCAGCATCGGCATCGTCGAGATCAACCACGATACCGAGAGCGTTGCGACCCTGCTCTCGGCCGCCGATATCGCCTGCTATTCGGCCAAGGACGGCGGCCGCAACCGGGTGCAGGTCTACGACCCGGCCAGCGCCTCGGCACGTCATCGTGAGATGCGCTGGATGTCGCGGCTGACGAGCGCCCGCGATGAGGGTCGTCTCGACATCGTGTTCCAGCCGATCGTCCGGATCTCAGGTCCCGCGGACGTCAGGCCACATTACGAATTGTTGCTGCGCCTGCTGGACGAGAATGGCCAGACGGTGCTGCCCGATGAGTTCATTCCGGCGGCTGAGCGTTACAACCTGATGCCCTCGCTGGATCGTTGGGTCGTCGAGAAGGTGCTGCGCAACATCGTGCCCTCCACCAGAGACGGCGTCGAGAAGGCGGAATTCATGGTCGCGGTCAATCTGTCCGGCACCACGTTGTCCGACCCGGGATTCCTCGAGTTTCTGATCAATTCGCTCGAGACCCACGAGCCGACTCCTGGCGTGCTGTGCTTCGAGGTCACCGAGACCGCCGCGATCACCAATCTTGGGCACGCGAGCTACCTGATGCGCGAGATGGCGAGCCGCGGCTGCCTGATCGCACTCGACGATTTCGGCAGCGGCCTCTCTTCATTCAATTATCTGCGCTCGCTGCCCGTGCACTTCCTGAAAATCGACGGCCAGTTCGTCCAGAATGTGGCTAACGACCGGATCGACCGCAGCATGGTCGAGGCGATCGTGCAGATCGGCAAGGCGATCGGCATCGAGACCGTTGCCGAGCGCGTCGAAACACCGGAAGTACTCGAGACACTGCGTCAGATCAGCGTCGGCTACGCGCAGGGTTATCTCTGCGGCCGACCGTGCCCGATGTCCGGCTTCCCCCACCGCAAGTAAATCGTCCGCCGGACTGCCGGTCGATCAACGAATGGTCTGAAAAACCGACTGGGGAATGTGTGCCCGCACTTCATCCACTGTCTGGTGCTGCAGATCCTTCGCGACTTCCGCTTCGACAGCGGTTTGCAGCGATTGCGGAAGCGCCTTGCGCAGGATGCCGAGGAATGACGGTGCCACGATCAGGACCAGGCGATCGAATTGCCGATGTCGCTTCGCTGCCACGAGCTCTGTCACGATCCGGCGCGCAAACACGTTAGCCACCTGCTTGCGTGGCCGGCTTTCACCGCCGGCGGCGTGGTGGGCGACTGCACCGCGTCGCCCGGAACCGCCCGCAGCGGCGACTTGGGCCCAGCCGCGTCGTAGAATCGCGCCTCCGACTGGTTGGCGACGACTATCCTTGCAAGCATGTTCAGTCACCTCGTTGTGCGCCGATGATCCCCATGTTTGCGGATAGCAAGGCCTTGCGACATGACCAGCGTCAATCGACGTTGACTCAATCACTGCTTTCAGTCGCGCCGATGATGGACTGGACCGACCGGCACTGCCGGTACTTCCTGCGCCAGTTTTCGCCGCGCATGCTGCTGTACACCGAGATGATCGTGGCAAATGCCGTGCTGCGCGGCGACCGCGAGCGACTGCTGGCCTGTGATCCGGCCGAACACCCGGTTGCGTTGCAGCTCGGCGGTTGCGATCCATCGGACCTCGCCCGCGCGGCTGCAATCGGCGCGTCCTTCGGTTATGACGAGGTCAACCTGAATGTCGGTTGCCCGAGCGATCGCGTGCAGAGTGCCACCTTTGGCGCCTGCCTGATGGCGCGGCCTCGGCTTGTCGGCGATTGCATACGCGCCATGCGCGATGCGGTCGGCGTGCCGGTCACCGTCAAGTGCCGCATTGGCATCGACGAGCATGACGACTATGGGTTTCTGCACGCATTCGTCTCCGAAGTCGCGGCGGCAGGCTGCGCCACGGTGATTGTCCATGCGCGCAAGGCTGTGCTGAAAGGCCTGAGCCCGAAGGAGAATCGCGAGGTGCCGCCACTCGTGTATGAGCGCGCGTGGTGGGTCAAGCGCGACTTTCCGTCATTGATGGTGATTGTCAACGGCGGATTGCGCACCGTGCCGCAGGTGACGGAGCAACTCGGGCATGTGGACGGCGTGATGCTGGGGCGTGAGGCCTACCACAATCCGTACCTGTTGCCGGCATTGCATCGAGCGATTCATGCGGATGGTTTCGAGACACCGGATCCCGCCTCGATCACGCAGAGCATGCGGATCTACGCGGAACGAGAAATGAAGGCGGGAACTCCATTGCGCGCCATCACGCGGCACATGATGGGACTCCTTGCGGGTCGTACCGGCGCGCGTGTCTGGCGCCGGGCGCTGAGTGAAGGTGCAAGCCGGCCGGGCGCGGGCCCGGCGTTCATGGAAGCCGCGTTGTCTGCGGCTATCCGTTCTCCATGAAGCGGCGCAGCCGCGAGACCCCGCTACCGTCGCGCGGGCCCAGCAGGTCATAGAGCGTCGCAAGATCCATCCAGGCTGGCGCGGGGCGCAGGCCGAGTGATTCGCGTGCACTCGAGAATGGCCATGCGGCTGCCTGGCGGCATAAGCCGGCGCGCACCGGAGCCATCAGCACATGCCTCACGACTTCAAGGAGATAGCCGTCGCGGTTGACAATCGTGGACAGCCAGTGGCCGTGGCGCAGACGTGATCCGATCATTTCATGGATTGCGAGCGTGATCGATGCCGGCGCACCACGCAGCACGACGTGCAGGCGCCGGTCGGTGACACACCAGACCAGGCTCTTCAGGCGGTGACGATTGCAGCTCCCGGCAAGTTGCGTTGCGGCTGCACTTCGCCGCGCAAGATCGGCGTACAGCGGACGGCGGTCACCACTCTGCGCAACGACGTGCCGCAGCGTTTCCGCAGTCGCGATTTCGACGCTGAGCGCCATGCCCTGGCCTCCTTGCCGGTGACGCCCGGAGCATGTCAGCGAAGCGATTTTGCCGCCGCGCCCGTATCTGTTGCGGTGGCCAAAAAATAGACGCCGGGGCCCGGGATGCCACGGCGTGACATAACGCCTATAATCAATGCTCTAGCCTCAGGTGACCCTCGAACCGCACATGGGCAAGGACAAGGA
>SHZN01000061.1 GCA_009692245.1 Gammaproteobacteria bacterium | reverse complement strand
GCCGATGTGCGTGGCAGAACGTCTGCCAGGGCGCTGCCGACAATGTTTGCGCTCTGGCCGCGCGTGGGTGCGGCAGCGCTCGCCGATGAAGCTGCCACGACCGCCAGGGCCGTTGCCAGGAGCGTACTTAACGCGAGATTCTTCGACGCCGTCATCGATGTCCTGAGAACCCGGGTCCGCCGCGAACCGGGCGCGAAGGAACTTGAACAATGCTCGATCGCCGATGCGATCGCAACCGCCACTCAGGCGATCGCCGCATAATAACTTGGCGGTCGCCCGCCCGAGTTGCTGCTAGGCTCGTGGCTGCTTTCCGGGAGCTTCACCATGCAATCGATCGCACTCGTGCTTGCCATTGGCTCGACCGTTGCCTATCACCTGGTCACCAAGCTGGTGCCGGCGGGCGCCCACCCGGTGGCAACGCTATTGATCGCCTATCTGTTCGTCAGTTTTCTCTGCGCCGGCATCCTGCTCGTGATGCCGGCTGAGGCAGGCTTTCGCAGCCATTTCATGCAGGTCAACTGGACCGCGCCGGCCCTCGCGGTCGCCGTTTTGCTGCTCGACCTCGCCTTCATCCTCCTGTACCGCAGTGGATTCCCGGTGTCATTCGGCGCGCTGGTGACCCAGGTGGCCGCGGCGCTCGCTCTGCTCGGTCTCGGGCTGCTGTTCTTCAAGGATCGCCTGACGCTCACGAATTCAGTCGGAGTCCTGCTGTGCCTGGCCGGACTGTGGCTGGTGAGCCGCGATTGAGTGAGTTGCGCGCACGGACGCTCGAGCTGCTAGCGCGCTGGCGCGATGCCGGCGGGTCTGTGCCGGCGCAGCTGAGTGCCGAGGATCTCGAGCGGGTTTTTGCCGCCAGCGAATTCGCCGCCGGGGCGGTGACCCGGGAGCCGACGTTGCTCACTGATCTCACAGCCGGCGGCGAGCTCGGCCGCGCGCGTGCTGCCGGCGAGATCCGGGCCCGCGCAATGGCGCTGCTGGACGCCGGCAACGACGAAGCCGGTTTCATGGACCTCCTGCGCAGGCTCAGGCGCCGCGAGATGGTGCGCATCGCCTGGCGCGACCTGACAGGCGCAGCGCCAATTGCCGAGGTGCTGACGGAGCTCTCGGATCTTGCCGATGCCGCCATCGAATCCGCCCTTGCATTTGCCTCGCATTCGCTCGCAACCCGTTATGGGCAGCCGCGTTCGGCAACCGGCGAGTTGCAGGAACTGGTCGTGCTTGCCATGGGCAAGCTCGGCGGTCGTGAACTCAATTTCTCCTCGGACATCGACCTCGTCCTGCTGTACCCGGAGTTGGGCGAGACGGATGGCCGGCGGCCGATTGCGAACGAGGACTATTTCACGCGCCTGGGCCAAAAGCTGGTCCGGTTGCTGAATGCGCGCACGGCAGAAGGGTTCGTGTTCCGCATGGACCTGCGCCTGCGTCCCTTTGGCGACTCCGGTCCGCTGGTCGTGAATTTCGGTGCGTTCGAGGAATACCTGCAAATGCACGGCCGCGACTGGGAGCGATATGCCTACGTCAAGGCCCGCGCAGTGACGGGTGTCGCGACCTATCGTGAGTTGTACGACGAAGTCGTCCGGCCATTCGTCTATCGCCGCTACCTCGATTTCGGGGTATTCGAAAGCCTGCGCGACATGAAGGAAATGATCGCGCGCGAGGTCGCCCGGCGCGACCTGCAGGAGGACATCAAGCTCGGGCCGGGCGGGATCCGCGAGATCGAGTTTATCGTGCAGGCGCAGCAGTTGATTCGCGGCGGTTCGGAGCCAGGCCTGCAGACGCCCTCACTGTTGACCGTGCTGCCGCGCCTGCAGGGTGCCAAGCTGCTGCCGTCTGCCGCCGTTGCCGAATTGCGGGATGCCTATGAATTCCTGCGCCGCAGCGAAAATCGCCTGCAGATGGTCGCAGACCAGCAGACGCATGCGCTGCCTGTCGATGAACCCGGCCGTGAGCGGCTGTCATCGGCAATGGGTGCCACCGGCTGGAACGACTTCATCAGGCAGCTCGACTCGAAGCGCCACGCTGTCATCGCGCATTTCAACGATGTCGTATTCGGGCCCGGTGGACGCGCGGCGGGTGCGCCGGTCGCCACACTTGAATCCATCTGGACCGGGGAACCCGACGCCGCGGCCATCGCCCGGGATATCGCGTGCCTCGGAATCCAGGACGCCACCGCTGCGGCCGGGCTGCTGGTCGAATTGCGGCAGTCGGCATATTTCCGCCGCCTGGACGAGTTCGGCCGGCGTCGCCTCGCGACCCTCCTGCCGCGACTGCTGTCCGAGATCGCTGCGGCAATCGGCGGAGACCGTGCGACCGGCGAGATGTTGCTGCTCGCGCGTCTGATCCGGATCATCGAGGCCATTGGCGGCCGCACAGCCTATCTCGCGCTCCTCAACGAAAATGCGAGCGCCCTCGCACGACTCGTGAGCATCTGCCAGCTTGGCGACTACCTGGCCCGCCAGGTCGCCGCGCATCCATTGCTGCTCGACGAACTGCTGGACTCGCGTATCTTCGAGACACTTCCTGACCGGGAGCAATTCAGGCAGGAGCTCGCGATCCGGCTCGAGCATGCCGGCGACGACGTCGAAAGGCAGGTGGACGCACTGCGCCACTTCCGCCGCGCAGCCACCTTTCGCGTCGCCATGCAGGACCTGACCGGACACCTGCCGCTGATGCAGGTCAGTGACCGGCTGACGGATGTCGCGGAACTCATCGTCGAGCTGGCCCTGCGGCTCGCCTGGCAGCAGACCGTGTCAATCCACGGCGAGCCGGCTTGCGTGGACGCGGGAATCCCGCGCAGCGTGCAGGTCGCCATCGTCGGCTACGGCAAGCTCGGCGGCATGGAACTGGGCTATGGCTCGGATCTCGACCTGGTGTTCCTGCACGATTCCGCCGGCGAGCAGCAACAGACTGCGGGTCCAAAGGCGGCCGACAATGAGGTCTTTTTCCTGCGCCTCGCGCAGCGCCTCGTGCATCTTCTGACCGTGCACACGGCGGCCGGCAGGCTGTACGAGGTGGATGTGCGGCTGCGTCCGAGCGGCAAGGGCGGGCTCGCCTTCACGCAGATCCAGGCATTCGAAGAGTACCAGCGGAAGCAGGCCTGGACCTGGGAGCACCAGGCCCTGCTGCACTCACGATGGGTGGCGGGCGATACGGGGCTCGGCGCGGAATTCGGCCGTATCCGGCGCGAGGTCCTGATGCATGCCGTGAAGCGCGAGACCCTGCGCGAGGACATCGTCGCGATGCGCGAGCGCATGCGAACGGAACTTTCCAGGGCGCGCGAGGGCCTGTTCGACCTGAAGCAGGATCGCGGCGGCATCGCCGACATTGAATTCATCGCGCAATACTGGGTGTTACGCTTCGTCTGCGAGCACCCGCCGCTTTGCGAGTTCGCCGACACGATCCGCCACCTCGAGTCGGTTGGTTCGGCTGCACTCCTGGACCACGGCGTGATCGATTGCCTGGTCGACGCCTACCGGCGTTATCGGGAGGCCGCGCACCACTTGTCGCTTGAACAGAAGGTGCCGATCGTCGAACCCGGACCATTTGCAGGGACGCGCGACCGGGTTGCGGCGATCTGGCAGCAGGTGATGGTCGCGGGCGCCGACCCGGCGCCGGTATAATCCCGGTATGCAGACAGGCAAGCTCGAGCCCACGCCGCCGAATGCCCAGAGTCGCTACGAAGTGACTGTCGCGGATCTGCCCCTGTCCTGCCCGATGCCCTCGATGTCGCTGTGGAACAGCCACCCGCGTGTCTACCTGCCGATCGAGGCGACCGGCTGGGCCAAGTGCCCGTATTGCAGCGCCGAATACTTGCTCACGCTCTGAGGCCTGATGTTCCAGCGGCTCGCAGTCGATCGCGGCGCGATTCTATTTGATCCCGAACGAGTCGACGATCCCGGCTGGGGGCTGTTCGACCGCGCGCGCTGGAATACGCGCGGCGCGCTAATCGCGCACACCGGCGGACGCGGGTCGATTCATTTCATCGAGGATCGTGGCCGGCGTTGGGCACTCAGGCGCTACCTGCGCGGTGGCGTCGTGGCCCACCTGGTGCGCGAACGATTCCTGTTTCTCGGCGAAGACCGGACGCGCTCGTTCCAGGAATTGCGGCTGCTCGCGACGCTTTTGCAGATGGGCCTGCCGGTGCCGGCGCCGGTGGCGGCCGGCTATCGGCGCGGGTGCTGCACCTACATGGCCGAGTTGATCACCGAGCGCCTGTTCGGTGCGGCGTCGCTGACCGAGGTGTTGCGCGCAGGGCGGATGAACGAGGCGTGCTGGGCGGCGATCGGGCGTTGCCTGAGGCGCTTCCACGATGCGGGTGTGCAGCATGCTGACCTGACAGCCAATAACATCATGCTCGGCGAGGAAGGCGAGGTCTGGCTGCTCGACTTCGATCGCGGCCGGCTGCGCGAGCCCGGCGCCTGGCGCGAGCGCGTTTTCGACCGCCTGGCGCGCAGCCTCGCGAAAATCACCGCAGGCGGCATCCAGTGGCAGCCGGGTTTCCTGGTGCTGCGCGCGGCGCACGATCGCTGAAAATCGATGCGGCTCATCTATAGCGTACTGCTCTACCTCGCGGCGCCGGTTGCGCTCCTGATGCATCTGTGGCGCGGACTGCGCGATCCGAGCTACCGCGAGCGTCTCGGCGAGCGTTTCGGCTTCGGGCCCGTGCTGCCAGGCGGCACAATCTGGATCCATGCGGTATCGGTCGGCGAGGTCCAGGCGGCCGAGCCGCTGGTCAAGCAGTTGCTGGCGCGCCATCCACGCCACCCGCTGCTCCTGACGACGGTCACTCCGACCGGGGCAGCGCGTGCAAGGCAATTGTTCGGCGATACGGTGCAGCTGCGCTATGTCCCGTGCGACCTTCCAGGTGCGGTACGGCGATTCTTCGACCGCGTGCGGCCGCGACTCGCGATGATCCTTGAGACCGAGCTGTGGCCCAACCTCTATGCGGAATGTGGCCGCCGCAATGTGCCGCTGGTGCTCGCCAGCGCGCGCATTTCGCCGCGCTCGGTAGGGCGCTACCGGCTCCTGGTTCCCTTGTTCCGGCAGGCGCTTTCGCACGGCATCGTGATTGCGGCGCAAAGCGAAACCGATGCAGCGCGCTTCCGCTCCATTGGCGCAAGTCCCACGCGCACGCATGTGACCGGCAATATCAAGTTCGATTTCCAGCCACCACCCGGCATTGAGGAGCGCGGAGCCCGCTGGCGGGAAATGAATGCCCCGGGCCGGCCAATCTGGGTCGCGGGCAGCACGCACGACGGCGAGGAGGACATGATCCTTGACGCGCATAGGATCGTGATCCAGCGCTTTCCCGATGCGCTCCTGTTGCTCGTGCCGCGGCACCCGCAGCGCTTTGACGTCGTACGCCACTTGCTGACCCGGCGCGGCGAGGCGTTCACGATCCGCTCGAGTGGTAGCGCAATCCCGCACGGGACATCGGTGATGTTGGGCGACACGATGGGCGAGTTGATGATGTTCTATGCCGTAGCCGATGTCGCATTCGTTGCCGGCAGCCTCGTGCCGATCGGCGGCCACAATCTCCTGGAGCCCGTATCGATCGGCCGGCCCGTGCTGACCGGGCCGCACAATTTCAACAGCGAGGCGGCGGCGCGCCTGCTGCTGGAGGCGGGCGCCGCACGCATCGTTGCGAATGCCGGGCAGTTCGGCGCAGCCGTTTCGGACCTGCTGGGCGATACTGCGCTGCGCACTTCGATGGGTGCGGCCGGGCGCGGCGTGCTGGAGTCCAATCGTGGCGCGCTCGACCGGTTGCTGAAATTGGTGGACCCGCTGCTATCATGAGTCAACCAGTGAACAAGCGCGCCAGGATCAGCAGGAATCGTGACGCCGGGGCCGGGATTCGCCTCGCCGCCCCCTACACCGAGCAGGCGCTCACCGCGCTCGCCGCTCGTTTCAGCTCGCCGCTGCTCTTCATCGACTGTAATGTCATCCGGCGCCAGTACCGCGCACTCGCGTCGGCCTTGCCTGGCGTGGACCTGCACTACGCGCTGAAGCCGTTGCCCGACCTGAATGTCGTCAAGGTGCTGGCCGGGGAGGGCGCATGGTTCGATCTCGCGACCAATGGCGAGGTGGATCTGGTCCGTGCTGCCGGTATTGCGCCTGAGCGCTGCATTCACACGCATCCGATCAAGCGCGATCTGGACATACGCAGGGCGCTCGATTTCGGTGTCACGATCTTTGTCGTCGACAACCCGGACGAAATCGCAAAATTCACGCCGTATCGAGACCGTGCGCGTCTGCTGCTGCGCGTGGCTTATCGCAGCACTGATGCGCAGGTGGACCTTTCACGCAAGTTCGGCTGCGACCCCGAGGGCGCGGTTGGGCTTGCCGGCACCGCGGCGCGCGCGGGGGTCGCGGTCATCGGGCTTACATTCCATGTCGGCTCGCAGGTTCGTAGCGCGGATGCGCATGTGCGCGCCATTGAAATCTGCGCGCGCCTGATCGCCGAGGCGGCAGGTCGCGGTCTCCCGCCGTTTTCCGTGCTGGACATCGGCGGCGGATTTCCGATCGACTACCTGCAGCCGGCGCCGGCCATCGATCGGTTCTGTGCGCCCATCCGTGCTGCGCTGGCGGCGCTGCCGCGGGGGGTTCGCGTGATTGCAGAACCCGGCCGCTACATCTGCGGACCGGCGGGATTCTGCCTCACGACCGTGATGGGCCGCTCCATGCGCGATGGCCGGTGGTGGTATTACCTCGACGACGGCATGTACGGTTCCTTCAGCGGTCAGTTGTATGACCAGTCGCGCTACCCCGTCGAACTCGTCAAACCGCACGCTGGTCCAAAGTTCCCCTGCGTACTTGCGGGACCCACCTGCGACAGCATCGACGTGATCGCCGAGGACATCCCGATGCCGGAACTCGCGGCCGGCGACCTGCTGATGGGCCGCCAGATGGGCGCCTACACGAGTGCAACCGCCACCGATTTCAATTTCTTCCCGCGCGCGCACGTGCTGGTCGTCAATGTCACGCCAGCCGGCGACTGATACTGGTTGTGCCTGTGGAAGCCGCCGACGCTTCCTAATGAGTCTGGTCGTCTGCCTACCTGCCGCCGCAATGGCCGCGGAGCGCCGATTGGACCTGATCAACACCCATACAGGCGAAGAACTCGACGCGCGCTACTTTGCGGGCGGCGCCTACAGTCCGGAGCAACTTGGCGCATTGGACTGGCTGCTGCGCGATTACAGGACGAGCGAAGTGCTTGCGATGGACTTGCGGCTATTTGACCTGTTGCACGAACTTGCGCTGGCGGCGGGTCGTGAGCCACGTTACGAAATCATCTCCGGCTACCGTTCACCTGCAACGAATGCGGTGCTGGCGGCGACCACTGACGGGGTTTCATCGCACAGTCTCCACATGGAGGGTCGCGCCATCGACGTTCGCATGGTGGGGCTGCCGTCCATTGCGCTGAGGGACCTCGCGCTCGCAAGGCAGGCCGGTGGGGTCGGATACTATCCAGCGTCGGACTTCGTGCACTTGGACACAGGCCGCGTGCGAACGTGGTCGGGGTGATCATGACGACAGCGATCCATCGCCGCGTTGATGCGCTGCGTGCCGGTAGCGATCCGACCTTCATAGCGCGCCTCACCTCGGGCTGGGCCGTCATGGGCGAGCGTCAAGTGCTGCCCGGCTATTGCCTGTTGCTGCCCGATCCGGTCGTGCCGACATTGAATGCACTCGCGATCGCGGAGCGCATGCAATTCCTCGCCGACATGGCGGCGCTGGGTGATGCCGTGCAGAGAGTCACGCGGGCGCTGCGCATCAACTACGCGATCCTGGGCAATCAGGAACCGGCGCTGCACGCGCATGTCCTTCCGCGGTTCCACGACGAGCCGGAGAAGTACGCGACCACGCATCCCTGGGCCTACGACTGGGACGCCGCGATCGCCTTCGATCCGGAACAGCATCGCGAGCTGCGCAATCGCATACACGCTGCGCTTGGAGCTTCGGCAACATCCTATTGACCATCAGGGAGCCATCGTGCCAATGATGGCTACCCTTGGCAGGAGCTCGGCTTGGCCGTCACCGACGAATTCCGCGATTACGTGCTGGAACAACTCGCGGCCGCGGGCAAGGTCAGTGCGCGCCGGATGTTCGGCGGTGTTGGGCTTTATCTCGACGGCCTGTTCTTCGCGCTGATCGACGACGACGCCCTGTATTTCAAAACCGATGACGCTAACCGGCCGCGCTTTGAGAAGGCCGGCAGCCGGCAGTTCTGCCCATTCCCCGACCGGCCAAGTCATGTGATGGCCTATTGGGAGGTGCCAGCCGAGGTACTGGAGGACGCGGAGCAACTGCGACTCTGGACCCGGGAAGCGCTTGCCGCTGCACTGGCTGCGCGCTCGAAGCGCAGCGCCCGCAGCCGGCGACCGGCGGGTCGGCGATAAGCACGGCAAAGATGCAGAATTTCGCGAGCCTGCAACAGGAATGGGAGCCGCTGTTCGAGCGCTTTCTGTCGGAGCAGCCCGGTAGCGACCCAGGACATGGCCTCGTGCACGTGCGCCGCGTGGTCGCAACGGCGTCGCGCCTGTGCGTGGCCGAAGGGGCGCGCGGCGAAATCGTCCTGCCGTCGGCCTGGCTTCACGACTGCGTGCACATCGCCAAGGACTCCCCGGAGCGATCGAGTGCCTCGCGCATCGCCGCGGCGCGCGCCGTCGAGTTCCTGGTGGCAGGCGGCTATCCGTCCGAATGCCTGCCTGACATCCGGCATGCAATCGAAGCGCACAGCTACTCGGCCGGCATCGCGCCGCGCACGGTCGAGGCAAAGATCGTGCAGGACGCCGATCGGCTGGATGCACTGGGCGCGATCGGCATCGCGCGCTGCATCGTGGTCGGTGCTGCGCTAGGCCGGCCGATCTATCGGGCGGAAGATCCATTCTGCGAGGCGCGCGAAGCCGACGACAACGCAGCGTCCGTCGATCATTTCTATGCCAAACTCCTGAAACTTGCGGACACGATGCAGACGGAAGCAGGGCGTCGCGAGGCGAGGCACCGCAGCGATTTCATGCGGGACTTTCTGCAGCAATTGCGCGCGGAGATCGGATGAATATGGAAGTCGCTGCGGCATGACGAAGGGTGCTGAGGCATTGGAGAGGCTGCGCGCAGGCAACAAGCGCTTTGTGGCGAATGTGCGCAGCGCGGAATCCATATCAAGCGCGGCACGCCGGGCCGAACTGGCGGTTGCGCAACAGCCCTTTGCGATCGTGCTGGGCTGCTCGGATTCGCGCGTGCCGGTGGAGATCATCTTCGACCAGGGTCTCGGCGATCTCTTCGTGATACGGGTGGCGGGCAATATCGTCGCGCCGTCGCTGATCGGCAGCGTCGAATTCGCAGCCTCGCAATTCGGTACGCGGCTGGTTGTCGTTCTGGGCCACTCGCAGTGCGGCGCCATCCTCGCGACGCTTGTCGAACTGCGGCGGCCAACCGCCAACCAGTCGCCAAACCTGAAATCCATCGTCGACCGCATTCGCCCTGCCGTTGAAGGCCTGTTGGCGGGCGGCGATCAGCAGGATCAGCCCGGACTCGTGAGCCGGGCCGTAGAGGCGAATATCCTTGCCTCCGTGCAGCAACTACGCCACGGCTCGGCGATCATCGAAGGCCTCGTGGCAAACCACGGCCTCGTCATCGTCGGCGCAAGCTACTCGCTGGACACGGGTGTCGTGGAGTTCCTGGAACAGACGCTCTAGCAGGCCGCCGGCCGATTCACGGCTGGGCCTGGGTGAGTGCCTGGCAGAACACGTCTGCATCCACGTTACCGCCGGTGATGACGATCGCAATGGTCCTGCCGCGCGCCGGTACCTGGCAGGAGAGCAGCGCAGCCAGCGCAACTGCGCCGCTTGGTTCGATGACGAGCTTCAGGTGGCGGAATGCCCAGGCCATTGCCGCCTGCACCTGCGCATCGGTGACAGTCACCCCGCCCGCGAGCAACTCCCGCATCAGTGCGAAATTCAGAACGCCCGGCGACGGCGACTGCAGCCCGTCGCAGATCGAGCGAGCGCCTTTCGCATTGGTCATGCGGCGCCCAGCCTCCAGCGAGCGGCGCGTGTCGTCGAGGCCAGCCGGTTCGACGCAGAGCACTTCTGTCGTGGGCGACAGCTCGCGGATCGCGAGCGCCGAGCCGCCGACGAGGCTGCCGCCGCTGCAGGCGATCAGCACCTGGTCGGGCGTCGCCCCGGATTCGCGCGCCTGCTGCATCAACTCGAGCCCCACCGTGCCCTGGCCAGCGATGATGTGCGGGTCGTCGAAGGCCGGCACCAGCGTCGAGCCGCGTTCGGTGGCCAGGCGCGAGGCGATGGCTTCGCGGCTTTCGCGTTCGCGGTCATAGATGACGATCTCGGCGCCGAACCCGCGCGTGCCCTCGAGTTTTGCACGTGGCGCGTCGGCCGGCATCACGATCGTGGCGCGGATGCCGAGCATTGCGGCCGCGCATGCGACACCCTGGGCATGATTGCCGGACGAAAATGCGACCACGCCGGCCGCGCGCTCGTCGGGGTCAAGCTGCACCAGGCGGTTGTAGGCGCCGCGGAACTTGAATGAGACCGTGCGCTGCAGGGACTCGCCCTTGACCAGCACGCGGCCACCGGTCAGTTCGTC
>SHZN01000060.1 GCA_009692245.1 Gammaproteobacteria bacterium | reverse complement strand
GCCACCCGCAAGCTGAAGCCAGTTCATCCGGGCGTCATCTTGAGGCATGACTTTCTCGAGCCCACCGGAATGTCGCCTTACCGCTTAGCCAGGCACCTTGATGTGTCAGCCCCAACGGTCAACGACATCGCTCGTGGCCGCCGCGCGGTCACGGCCGAGATGGCGCTTCGGTTCGCGCACTTCTGGAGCACTTCGCCGCAGTTCTGGCTCAACTTGCAGGCTCAGTTCGATCTCGCCAAGGTCGAAGCGAAGCAGGGCAGCGCCATCCGCCGCAAGATCAGGCTCGCGACCCGCGACGCCGCCTGACCCTGCGACGTGGCCGGCTTTACCCTTCGGTTGCCTTCGGCTACGCTCCAAGCCTCTTTCCCAAGTCAAATCAGGGCACTAACTTGCGGGTTACGATCTTCGGCTCAGGCTATGTCGGGCTCGTTACGGGGGCTTGCCTTTCGGATGCGGGTAACCAGGTGGTCTGCGTGGACGTCGACGAAGGCAAGATCGCCCGTCTCAATGCCGGCGAGGTGCCGATCCACGAGCCCGGGCTCGAGGAACTGATTCGCCGCAATAGGGACCAGGGACGGCTCACGTTCACGACCGATGCGCAGGCGGGCGTCGAGCACGGCCTGTTCCTGGTGATTGCCGTCGGCACCCCGCCGGAAGAGGATGGTTCGGCCGACCTGCGTCATGTGCTGGCCGTGGCACGCACGATCGGCACACACATGGGCGAGTACAAGGTCGTCATGACGAAGTCGACCGTGCCGGTCGGCACTTCCGACAAGGTCAAGGCGACCGTCGGCGCGACGCTCCTTGCGCGCGGCGCCAGCGTGGACTTCGACGTCGTCTCGAATCCCGAATTCCTGAAGGAGGGCGCCGCGATCGCGGACTTCATGAAGCCCGACCGGATCGTCGTCGGTACCGACAACCCACGCACTGCGGCACTTCTGAAGGCACTCTACGACCCGTTCACGCGCAATCACCAGCGCATGATCGTGATGGACCTTCGATCGGCCGAGCTCACCAAGTACGCGGCGAATGCGATGCTCGCGACCAAGATCAGCTTCATGAACGAGCTTGAGAATCTCGCAGAGCGCGTCGGCGCCGATATCGAAAAGGTCCGCACCGGCATCGGCTCGGATCCGCGTATCGGCTACTCGTTCATTGACCCGGGCATTGGCTATGGCGGCTCCTGCTTCCCGAAGGATGTCAAAGCGCTGGTCCATTCGGCACGCGACGCGGGTCAGGAATCATTGCTGCTGGCGGCTGTGGAAACCGTCAACGATGCACAGAAGCGCGTCCTGTTCGGGAAGATCTCGCGCCATTACGGCGGTCGGCTGGCCGGCAAGGCAATCGCCGTGTGGGGCCTCGCATTCAAGCCCAATACGGATGACATGCGCGAGGCGCCCAGCCGTGTGCTGATGGAGGACTTGTGGGCAGTCGGCGCGACGGTGCGTGCTTACATCCGGTCGCGATGGACGAGGCGCAGCGCATCTACGGCACGCGGAAGGACCTGGTGCTTTGCAAGAACGCCGGTCACGCGCTCGAGGGCGCCGATGCGCTCGCGATCTGCACAGAATGGCAGGAATTCCGGAGTCCGGACTTCGTGAAACTGAAGGCCTCGCTCAAGGAGCCTGTCGTGTTCGACGGCCGCAACCTGTACGAACCGGCGCTGATGACCAGTCATGGCATCCGCTACTACGGGATCGGGCGGGGAGAACGGGTGCCTGCCTGAATCGGTCCGGGAATCGGCCGGCTTGAAGACGAGGCCATGATGGCGGTCAACCGCGCGCTGGCAGTTTTCCTGGGCTTTGCCTGATCTTTCGATCACAGCTCACTTGAATAGCGGCACGCCTGCCTCGCGCGCGGCACGCGCCAGATCTAGATCGAGCGTCGCAAGCGACGCGTTGAGGCGCAAGGCGAGTTCCAGATAGGCTGCGTCGTAAGTGGTCAGCTCGAATCGTTCGGCAAGGGCCGGAATCTCGTTCCAACCCATCACCTCAGTTTCCGGATCGACCTTGAGCGGCAAGGTGCGCAACTGCTTCATGAGTTGAGAAACGCTTTCCAGCTGCAGCCGCTGCCGTCGCACGGCCATCCTCAGTCCACTGGTCACTTCCAGAATCCAGTGGGCCGGCACGATCGCGCGTTCGACATCCATCAGTTCCAGCGTAGATTCGGCACCAGCGGTCTCATCGTCAAGAACCCACGCCAGCGTGACCGATGAGTCCAGCACAAGCATTAGTACTTGCGGCCTTCACTGATCAGGTCCTTGATCTTCAGGCCACGCAGGGGGTGTTTCTTGCGAAAATCCTTCAACCATTCGATTGCCTCGCGCGCCTTGGCGCGATCAAATGTCTCGACGGCGACCAACTTCGCCACAGGACGACCATGTTTCGTAATCATGATTTCCTCGCCATTCTCGGCTGCAACCAGTAACTCGCTCAGCCGGTTTTTCGCCTCGAAGGCACCGATTGTCAGCATGATCATACTCCAGATACATCTAGATGCAGCTAGATTAATAGCATAGCCAAGAGCTTGCAACTAGCCGTATGTCTTGATCGAAAAAGTGCGGTCAAGTAGCTGTTTTCGGGAGGCTTTTCCGGCAGAATCCGTCCTTCCCGCGGCCCTCGCGGGGGCAGGGAGCTACAGCAAACCATGAGTTGGGAAATCTGGTTCACGCTCGCAATTGTCGCGAGCGTGCTGATAACACTGGCAACGACCCCTGCGCCGACCGAAGTCGTCCTGCTGGGCGCGATGATCGTCTTGTCCATCACCGGTATTATTTCGCCCAGCCAGGCACTGTCCGGCTTCTCGAGTCCGGGCGTGATGACGATTGCCGCTCTCTACGTGGTCATCGCGGGGCTGCGCGACACGGGCGCCATTGCGTGGTTTTCGCACCTGGTGTTCGGACGACCGAAGAGCCTGTTGTCGGCCCAGGCGAAACTGATGGGCGCGGGCGGGCTGCTGTCGACGGTCATCAACAACACGCCGGTCGTCGCGATGTTCATACCGATCGCCCAGGAATGGTCGGCGCGCTATGGCCTTTCGATTTCGCGCTTGTTGCTGCCGATGAACAACGTCATTGTCCTGGCCGGCCTCTGCACGCTGATCGGGACCAGCACGAATCTTGCCGTCTATGGCCTCCTGATCCAATCGAGGCCGGATGCTGTGATCGGCCTGTTCGACCTGGCCTGGGTCGGCGTCCCGCTGACACTGGCTGGCTTCGCCTACGCACTCCTGTTCTCGCGCCGCCTGCTGCCCGACCGCCAGGGCCCCATGGAACAGCTCGAGAATGCCCGCGAATACGCGTTCCAGGTGCGCATCCACGCCAGCGGACCATTGGTGGGCAAGACCATTGCCGAAGTCGGCTTGCGCAACCTCAAGAGCGCCTACGTGCTCGAGATCGAGCGCGAGACACGGTTGATGACCTTCGTGGGCCCGGACGAGGTGCTGCGCGCGGAGGATCGGCTCACCTGCGTTGGCGTCGTGGATGCGGTAAAGGATCTGCGCCGGATGCCGGGGCTCTCGATCGCGGAGGAGGCCTACACGCTGAATCTTGCGCATGCCCAGCGGCAGCTGATCGAAATCGTGCTGTCGGCCACCTCGCCGCTGATCAACCGGACCGTCCGGGAAAGCAACTTCCGCGAACTCTACGGCGCGGGGATCATCTCGATTTCGCGCGAGGGCAGCCGGATTCCAGGTAAGGTCGGTGACATCGTGTTCCGGCCGGGCGACACCCTTCTGGTCGAAGCGGGATCAAACTTTGTCGACAAGCACAAGTACAGCCGCGACTTCCTGCTGGTCAGCGCGCTGCAGGACTCTGCGCCACCCGATTTCCGGCGCGCGCCCCTTTCACTCGCGATCCTGATCCTGATGATCGTTTTCGCGACCCTCGAATGGGTGCCGTTGTTCGAGGCATCATTCATCGCGGCGGGCCTGATGGTTGCCACGAGATGCGTGACCATGCAATCCGCGACCCGAAGCATCGAATATCACATTGTCGCGGGCATCGCGGCCTCGTTTGCGCTCGGCGTCGCGCTGATGGAATCCGGTGCCGCCGGCATGATCGGCGCCGGGATGTTTCATTTCGCACAAGGTGACCCGTGGATCGCGCTGGTGTTGCTGTTCGTGGTCACGTCGATCGTGACTCAGGTGATCACCAACAACGCCGCAGGCGTCTTGATGCTGCCGATTGCGCTGACGATCGCAGATCATGCCGGTGTCAGCTACATGCCATTCGTAATCGGGGTGATGGTCGCCGCATCGTGCGGCTTCTCGACGCCGATCGGTTACCAGACGAATCTGATGGTCTATGGCCCCGGAGGCTACCGCTTCATGGATTTCGTACGGTTTGGCGTGCCGCTCAACATCATCGCCACCGTTGTCGCGCTGGTCATCGTGCCTAGGGTGTGGCCATTTTGAAGAAAACAACGGAGAAAATGACGCAGCTCAAGCGCCTCGAGGCCGAGAGCATCTTCATCATCCGGGAAGTCGCAGCCGAGTTCGACAATCCGGTCATGTTGTATTCGATCGGCAAGGACAGTTCGGTGCTCATGCACCTGGCGCGCAAGGCGTTTCATCCGGGTGGCATGCCGTTTCCGCTGATGCACATCGATACCACCTGGAAGTTCCGGGAAATGATCGAGTTCCGCGACCGGATGGCTCGCGAGATCGGATTCAAGCTGATCGTGCACACGAACGAAGAGGGGCTGGCGGCCGGCGTTTCGCCATTTACGCACGGCTCCAAATACACGGACATCATGAAGACCGAGGCGCTGAAAGCGGCGCTCTCGAAGCATCGGTTCGACGCGGCTTTCGGCGGCGCGCGTCGCGACGAGGAGAAATCGCGGGCCAAGGAACGCGTGTTTTCGTTTCGCGACGCACAGCATCGCTGGGACCCGAAGAACCAACGGCCGGAACTTTGGAATCTCTACAATGGGCGCATCCACCAGGGCGATAGCATCCGGGTCTTTCCGCTCTCGAACTGGACCGAACTGGACGTTTGGCTGTACATCCACAAGGAAAACATCCCGGTGGTGCCGCTGTACTTTGCCAAGCCGCGCCCGGTCGTGGACCGCGACGGCATGCTGATCATGGTGGACGATGACCGCATGCCGCTGCGGGATGGCGAGAAGCCGACCATGGAGACCGTGCGATTCCGCAGTCTCGGCTGTTATCCGCTGTCCGGTGCGTTGCGCTCGAACGCAGATTCGCTGACGACGATCATCGAGGAGATGCTCGTGACCCGCACTTCCGAGCGCCAGAGCCGCGCGATCGACTTCGACCAGGCCGCGGCGATGGAAAAGCGCAAGCGCGAGGGCTATTTCTGATGGCCGCCGTGAAGCTCAAGGATTTTCTGCGTCGCCACGAGGCGAAGGACCTGTTGCGTTTCATCACCTGCGGCAGCGTGGATGACGGCAAGAGCACGCTGATCGGGCGATTGCTGCACGACACGCACCAGATCCTCGAGGACACGCTCGCGTCGGTGACCTCCGACAGCCGCAAGTGGGGGACGACCGGGGACTTGGTGGATCTCGCGCTGCTGGTGGACGGCCTGCAGGCCGAGCGCGAGCAGGGCATCACGATCGACGTCGCTTACCGCTACTTCGACACCGAGCTGCGCAAGTACATCATCGCCGACTGCCCCGGTCACGAGCAGTACACGCGCAACATGGCAACTGGCGCCTCGACCGTGGACCTTGCGGTGATCCTGGTGGACGCCGCGCGCGGCGTGCAGGTGCAGACCCGCCGGCATGCCTACATCGTCTCGCTGCTCGGCATCCGGCATGTGGTGGTCGCGGTCAACAAGATGGACCTGGTCGAATACGATGAACGCGTGTTCAAGGCGATCCACGAAGAATGCGTCGCATTGATCGGCCGCCTCGGTGTGCCGGACGTGCGGGTCGTGCCGGTCTCCGCGCTGAAAGGCCACAATGTCGTGACGCGTGGCGAGGGCATGCCCTGGTACAAGGGGCAGACGCTGCTCGAATTGCTCGACTCGATCGATATTAGCCGTGACCAGGACCTGGCGGATCTGCGCCTGCCGGTGCAGTACGTCAATCGTCCGGATGCGAGATTTCGCGGCTACGCGGGCACGATCGCAGCCGGCGAGCTAGCGGTCGGCGACCCGGTGCTGGCCGTGCCGTCGCGGCGCATGAGCCGCATCAAGAGCATCGTGACCTTCGAAGGGGACTTGCAGCGGGCCGCTGCGCCGATGGCGGTAACGGTCACGCTCGAGGACGAGATCGACATCAGCCGTGGTGATCTCATCGTGCATCCGGATCGCTCACCGAGCGTCAGTCGGAGCATCGATGCGCACCTGATCTGGATGAGCGATGCGCCGCTTTTGCCGGGCAAGCAGTACGAATTCAAGATTTCGCACCGCTACCTGCGCGGCACGGTGGAACGAATCCACCACCGCGTGGACGTCAATGACCTTTCCGAACATGCGGCCGATGAGTTAAAGCTGAATGAAGTCGGGCTGTGCCGCATCGTGCTGGCCGAGCAGGCCGCATTCGACACTTACGCGACCTGTCGCACGACTGGCGCGCTGATCGTCGTCGACCGATTGAGCCACGCGACTGCCGGTGCGGGCATGATCCTGACGAGCGCCGCGCCCCAGGGCGTACAGCACGACGTCTCGGTATTCTGGCAGCCGACCCGCGTGACCCACGGGCAGCGCGCGAACCAGAAGGCGCAACACCCTTGCATTCTCTGGTTCACAGGTCTTTCGGGTGCCGGCAAGTCCACGATCGCGAATGCCACCGAGCAGGCGCTTTTCCTGCGCGGGCACCACAGCTATTTGCTGGACGGCGACAACATTCGTCATGGCCTCAACAAGGACCTCGACTTTTCCGACGCCGGCCGGGTAGAGAACATCCGACGCATTGGCGAGATCGCGAAGCTCTTTGTTGACGCAGGGCTCATCGTCGTGACGGCATTCATCTCGCCATTTCGCAGCGACCGGCGACTGGTGCGCGATCTCGTGGGAGCGGACGAATTTGTCGAGGTGTTCATCAGCACACCGATCGAGGTTTGCGAGAAACGCGACGTGAAGGGCCTCTATGCCAAGGCGCGCGAGGGAAAGATCCGGAACTTCACGGGCGTCAGTTCACCCTACGAGGCGCCCGAAGCGCCAGAAATCGAGATTGACAGCTCGAAATTCTTGGTCGCTGAATGCGTGGATCGGGTGATCCGCTATCTTGAAGCGCAGGGTCGGCTGAAGAATTGAAGTATCGGGATCACAGATGCTGATACCAGTGATCCTTTCGGGCGGCGCAGGCACGCGGCTTTGGCCCTTGTCGCGGGAGTTGTACCCCAAGCAGTTCCTGCCGCTGACCAGTGAACGCACGATGATCCAGGAGACGGCGCTACGCGCCGTCGGATTGCCGTCGGTGGCACCTCAAATCATCGTCTGCAACGCAGCCCACCGTTGCATGGTCGCCGAGCAGTTGCGCCAGGTCGCTGTTGCACCGCAATCAATCCTGCTCGAGCCGGTGGGGCGCAATACGGCGCCGGCGCTCGCAGTCGCAGCCATGGCGGCGCTCGCGGGCAAAGACGGCAAGCGCGCGGGTGCCGGGGCGGCGCTCCTGCTGGTGCTGCCCGCCGATCATGTGCTGACAGACATCGCAGCCTTCCAGCGCACCGTCGCTGCCGCAATGCCGGCCGCCGCCGAAGGCCGATGCGTGACCTTTGGCGTCGTCCCGACGCATCCCGAGACAGGATTCGGATACATCCGCAAAGGCGCTGAAGCCGGCGCCGTACTGCGGGTCGCCGCATTCGTCGAGAAACCGGATGCCGCCAAGGCCGCGCAATTCGTCGCGAGCGGCGATTACCTGTGGAACAGCGGCATGTTCCTGCTGCAGGCACAGGCCTATCTGGATGAATTACGCCGCCTCGATCCAGCCATGTTTTCGGCCTGCGATCAGGCCTATGCGTCCGCGGTGCGCGATCTCGACTTCACGCGACTGGATCGCAAGGCCTTCGAAGCCTGCCGATCCGATTCAATTGACTATGCGGTCATGGAGAAAACCGATCGAGCCGCCGTTATTCCGCTGGCCGCAGGCTGGAGCGACGTCGGTTCCTGGGCATCGTTGCAGGACGCGTTGCCGGCGGATGCGGAAGGCAATGTACTGCGCGGAGACGTCATCACGGAGGACTCGACCGATTGCCTGCTGTATTCGTCGGACCGCCTGGTGGCGGCCGTAGGACTCGATTCGCATGTCGTGATAGAGACGAAGGATGCGGTCCTGGTCGCGCCGAAGGATCGGGTGCGGGACGTGAAGCGCCTTGTCGAGCGTATGAAGAAATCCGGGCGCAGTGAGCCGGGCCTGCATCGGGAGGTGTTCCGGCCCTGGGGCAGCTATGACAGCATCGACGCCGGCGAACGCTTTCAGGTCAAGCGTCTGACGATCAAGCCGGGCGCGGTGCTTTCGCTGCAGATGCATCGTCACCGTGCGGAACATTGGGTTGTGGTCAAGGGCCAGGCGCGGATCACGCGCGGCGAGGAAGTATTCCTGCTCTCTGAAAACGAGTCCACCTACATCCCGGTCGGTACGGTGCATCGCATCGAGAATCCCGGCAGCGAGCTGCTGCAGATCATAGAGATACAGTCCTGCAGCTATCTTGGCGAAGACGACATCGTGCGGCTCGAGGACCACTACGGACGCAAGGGACGGACTGACTGAGAGTTTTGTCGCAAATTCACCGGATTTGACGATTGCCGGGCGGCAATCGTAGTATTACGGTACCTCTATCGATCGAGAAAGCGTATGACGGTGGTTACCGTGTCGCCGAAATTCCAGGTGGTGATTCCGAAAGTGATCCGTGAAGCGCTCGGGATCAAGTCCGGCGCGCGACTACATGCAATTCAGTACCGTGGCCGCGTCGAGCTGGTGCAGGTCAAGTCACCGCAAGAAGCGCGGGGCTTTCTGCGTGGCATCGACACCACGGTGCCGAGAGATCCGGATCGCACGTGAACGTTGTCGACTCTTCTGCATGGCTCGAGTTTTTCGCGGGAGGCCGGAATGCCGGACGGTTCGCGACTCCGATTGCAGCTACGGCGAGCCTGCTCGTGCCAACGCTATCGATTTACGAGGTCTTCAAGAGGATCCTTCAGCAGCGCGGGGATGACGATGCACTACAAGCGGTAGCGATCATGGAGCAGGGGCGAGTTGTCGATCTAGACCGATCGATCGCGCTGGCGGCGGCCCGGATTTCTATCGATCACGCACTGCCTTTGGCGGACAGTGTCATGCTCGCGACGGCGAGAAGTTTTCATGCAACTTTCTGGACCCAGGATGCAAATTTCAAAGGCATCGATGACGTGAAGTATTTTCCCAGGCAGGGATGAAAATTGGCCATGGCAATGCCTCAACCGGTCAAGATGAACGTCCCGCTGCTCGACTTGAAGCCGCAGTACGAAGCCCTGAAGGCGGAACTCGACGCGGCGATGATAGCCGTCGCGACGTCGCAGCATTTCATACTGGGGCCCTCGGTCAAGACGCTGGAAGAGCAGATTGCGCCCTATGTCCAGTGCAAGTTCGGTATCGGCGTGTCTTCCGGCACCGACGCGCTGCTGCTGGCGCTGATGGCGCTCGACATCGGCCGCGGCGACGAAGTCATCACCAGTTCGTACACCTTCTTTGCGACCGGCGGGACGGTATCCAGAGTCGGGGCGCGGCCGATCTTCCTCGACATCGACCCGGTCAGCTTCCACCAGGATGTGGGCCTGGTGAAGGATTTCCTGCACCACAATTGCGAGCGTCGCGGTGATGGCGTCTACAACAAGGCAACCGGGGGTCGTGTCAGGGCCCTGATGCCCGTGCACCTGTATGGCCAGTCCGCCGACATGGATCCGCTGATGGAACTGGCGCGCGAATTCGGGCTGAAGGTCGTCGAGGACGCGGCGCAGGCCATCGGCACCGAGTATCCGAAAGAACGGCGTGTCGGGTCCATCGGCGACATCGGCTGCTTCTCGTTCTTCCCCAGCAAGAACCTGGGCGCATTCGGTGACGCGGGCTTGTGCACGACCAATGACCCGGCGCTTGCGGAGCGCATGCGCATCATGCGGGTCCATGGCGGCAAGCCGAAGTATTACCACAAGGTGGTTGGAGGCAATTTCCGGCTGGATGAGTTGCAGGCCGCGGTGCTGCTGGTGAAATTCAGGCACCTGGAAACCTGGCACCAGGGTCGGCAGAAGAATGCCGCCTTTTACGACCGGGCCTTCGCGGCCGCGAAGCTGGATGGACGGGTGACCACGCCGGCAACAAAGCCCGGTTACCGCCACATCTACAACCAATACGTGATTCGCGTGCCGGAACGCGACCGCATGCGCGACTACCTGAAGGAATGCGGCATTGGCACCGAGATCTACTATCCGGTGCCCCTGCATATACAGGAATGCTTTGCAGATCTCGGCTACAAGCCGGGCGACTGCCCGGAATCCATGCGGGCGGCGGCGGAGACCATCGCATTACCGATCTACCCGGAAATCTCCGAAGCGCAGCAGCAGCATGTCGTGGATTCGGTGGCGGAATTCCTGAAATCGAGCTGATTCGACGCATTTGCCGCGCACCCTTGAGGGGGAAGTTTCGCTAGCGTGGCTGGGTGCGTTTCACAGAATAC
>SHZN01000001.1 GCA_009692245.1 Gammaproteobacteria bacterium | reverse complement strand
AGCAAGATGGCCGGATCCGGCAATGCAGGCGTCTCGCTTGCTTGGGCACATTGGCTGGCAGCAACCACAAGCGCTATCAGTTGCCGATAGGCCATGGCGAAATGCTATCTCTAAACTTGAACGTCGGTATTGGCGCGCGGTCTGACCCGTATCATCACTTCGACCCCATCCACTTGTCTCGGCCTGCCATCTATCAACGGATGTGAATATCGCAATTTCTTTGCGATGCAAATCGCTGCGCGATCAACATCTCTAACTCCGCTGCTGGCTGTGACATATGGTGAGACGACGCGCCCGTTCCACAATACAGACATGGCAAGCTTGACCACCCCGCCATCATGCAGGTCAGCCGGCGAGCATTCATCGTGTGCAAGCGTGGCTTCCTCCGGACTGCTCAGAAGGTCCGGCGATTGCACCGTTTTAGGCTGACCAAAATGTGCGTAGCCAATTTGAATATAGAGCCGCAATTTCATGGTGCCTGAAACAGGCTTCTTATCCATTGTTCCGGGAATGATGCTTGCTTTCTCAACGACACACGATGCAATTGAACGGTCCCTTGGATTTCCACCGGGATCAAGTTGCATGTCGGTCACTTCGCCGGTCTCCGAAATTTTTAAAAAGACTTCGATACTAGCTCTCGAATGCTCACCGAAGTGCCTGTAACAGGGCTCCAAGTTGGGCCCAGTTGGCCATTGCAGTACGGGCCCCCTGATCTCATGCACGTACGCCCGGTAGGCCTGGAGTGCCTGGTTGAACAGAGTGACGACCTGTTCCGCGCGGCCCACGGCAGCGTCATTGCGATCCGCGCGGAGTTCCCGGAGCTGAGCGGCCAGTCCCGGTTGCAATGCCACCATCCGCGTCTCAGCGTCAGCGAGGCATTTCGTGTATGCGGTAGTGGCTGTGTCACAGTCGAGTACAGCTGCCTTGGCCCGCAGCAGTTCGGCCTCCGACGAGGTCGCGCCATCCGGGATTTCGATCTGGCGCCCGGGAGGCGGGCAAGTCAGGTCCAAAGCCGCGGCTGAATCACTCGGATCCGCCGCTACCGAGGCACGAGCCTCCGCGCTCAATTGCAGCAGACACAAGCTCAGGAAGCACGCGGCGCCGGTCCCTCGCCACTGCATCTTCCCTACCTGCAACGCCTGCTTCATCAGGTCTGTGTCTCCGCCTTTCAACGCGGATCGGGGTATCGCTATTTCAAACGGGTGCGATTCCGCTCCTACAGCGTTGCCTGCTTTCTCGTCTCCCGGTCGAAATCCACCGCTCGCCAAAGGTACCACGAGGCCGTCGTCCGGTAAGGCGCCCAGCGCTGGCCGTAAGTGGCGAGTACACGTGGTTTTGGCAGGCGCCGCTTGCTATAGGCCAGGCGATAGCCATTCTGGATTCCGTAGTCGTCCACGGGCAGCACGTCGGGACGGCCGAGCGTGAACATCAGGAACATCTCGACGGTCCAGCGGCCGACGCCGCGGGCCTCGGTGAGCCGCTCGATGATCGCTTCGTCGGACAGTCTCGTCAGCTAGCGGCGCTCGGGGATCGTGCCATCCAGGGTCTTCGCGGCGATGTCCTTCAGCGACGCCGCCTTGGCGCGCGAGAAACCGGCCGCGCGCAGTTGCTCGTCCGGCGTCTCGACAAGCTCCGCAGGAAGCGGATAGCGGTTGCCCTCGTAGAGCGCGCAGAAGCGGCCGAGGATCGTGCTGGCCGCCTTGCCGGTCAGTTGCTGGTGAGCGACGGCCCGCAGCAGCGACTCATAGGGGCTGCGGCTGCGGTCGGGCTTGAGGACGAAGGGACCGGCGCGGCGGATGAGCTGCGCCATCACCGGGTCGCCCCGGCGCAGGTGGCGCAGGGCGTCCGTCATCCGCGCTTCATCGAGTCGAAGAACTCCGCGTTGGTCTTGGTGTCCTTCATCTTGTCGATCAGGAACTCGACCGCGGCGAGCTCGTCCATCGGGTGCAGGAGTTTGCGCAGGATCCACATCTTGGCCAGCTCGTCCTGCGCCGTGATCAGTTCCTCGCGGCGCGTGCCGGAACGATTGATGTTGAAGGCCGGGAATACCCGCTTCTCCGAAATCCGGCGATCGAGGTGGATTTCGCAGTTGCCGGTGCCCTTGAATTCCTCGTAGATCACGTCGTCCATGCGCGAGCCGGTGTCGATCAGCGCGGTCGCAATGATCGTCAGCGAACCGCCCTCCTCCACATTGCGCGCCGCGCCGAAGAAGCGCTTCGGCCGCTGCAATGCGTTGGCGTCCACGCCGCCGGTCAGCACCTTGCCGGAGCTCGGCACGACGGTGTTGTAGGCGCGCGCGAGGCGCGTGATCGAATCGAGCAGGATCACGACGTCGCGCTTGTGCTCGACCAGGCGCTTGGCCTTTTCGATCACCATCTCGGCGACCTGTACGTGACGACTGGCCGGCTCGTCAAAGGTGGACGCGACGACCTCGCCCTTCACGGTGCGCGTCATCTCGGTCACTTCTTCAGGCCGCTCGTCGATCAGCAGCACGATCAGGTACAGGTCGGGATGGTTCCAGGTGATCGAGGTCGCGATGTTCTGCAACAGCATCGTCTTGCCGGCTTTCGGCGGCGAGATGATCAGGCCGCGCTGGCCCTTGCCGAGCGGCGCCATCAGGTCGATCACGCGCGCGGTCAGGTCCTCGGTCGAGCCATTGCCGCGCTCGAGCTTGAGCCGCTTGGTCGGGTGCAGCGGCGTCAGGTTTTCGAACAGCAGCTTGTGGCGCGCGCTTTCCGGTGTGTCGAAGTTGATTTCGCCGACTTTCAGCAGCGCGAAGTAGCGTTCGCCGTCCTTTGGCGGACGGATCAGCCCGGAAATCGTGTCGCCGGTGCGCAGGTTGAAGCGGCGGATCTGGCTGGGACTGACGTAAATGTCATCCGGCCCTGCAAGATACGAGCTATCGGCCGAGCGCAGGAATCCAAAGCCGTCCTGCAGGATCTCGAGCACACCGTCGCCGTAGATGTCCTCGCCACTGCGCGCATGCGTCTTCAGGATCGAGAAGATGACGTCCTGCTTGCGCTGGCGCGCCATGTTCTCGAGTCCCATGGACTCGGCCATCGTCACGAGTTCGTGGACCGGCTTGTTCTTCAGCTCGGTCAGATTCATGGAGCTGCGCGATGCGGCCAGCTCCTCCGGCGAGATTGTGTCGCCTTCCGAACCGTCGACATGATCGTCGATCGGAAGCCCTTCATTGCCATGACGCGGTCCGCCGCCGCCACCGCCTCCGCCACCACCGCTGCCGCCGCCGCCGCCGCCGCGATTACGATGGCCCTTCTGGCGATTGCGCGACTGGTTGCCGAGATAGCCCCTCACAGGTGCTGGTCCAGCAATGCCGCCAGCTTCGACTTCCCGACCAGGCCGACCTGCTGCGCCTCGGGCGCACCGTTCTTGAACAGGATCAGCGTCGGGATGCCGCGCACACCGTATTTGACGGGTGTCTGGCGGTTGTCGTCGATATTCAGCTTGGCGATCTTGACCCGGCCCTGGTAGTCCTTGGCGATGTCGTCGAGGATCGGGGCGATTGCCTTGCAGGGGCCGCACCATTCGGCCCAGAAATCGAGCAGGACCGGCAAGTCCGATTTCAGTACATCGG
Organism: Gammaproteobacteria bacterium; assembly: GCA_009692245.1. Taxonomy (GTDB): domain Bacteria; phylum Pseudomonadota; class Gammaproteobacteria; order Steroidobacterales; family Steroidobacteraceae; genus SCUD01. Next base: position 44,671 of record SHZN01000001.1, on the reverse strand, counting down.
ACTCGAAGGTGGCATCAGAGGTGTGGACGATATTGCCGCTCACGCGGGGGTTTCTCCTGGTCTACGGTTGATCGGTGACGGGCGAATGCCCGATACGGCACAATAAGGGTTCTGGCGCTGGAACTCTGGCTGCCTGTCTGGGTGTTTGCACATGCCCGGGAGCCTGTGCGGGACGCTTCCGGAGTGCCGATGGACGCGGTGTCAGCGGGGAACCGCGGTGCTCAGGTGCTTTTGTAGCGCGTCGGAGGACATTTTTCAAGAGATGAATGCCACAGTAGTAGCCAAGTGACAGAACAGCAATTCTCGGAAATCTCGTTCACCGGCTTGCAATTACCCGAATCCGTGGCCCGCGGCATCGCTGATGCTGGCTTCGAACGCTGCACCCCGATCCAGGCGGAGGCGCTCCCACGCGCGCTGGCGGGCCTCGATGTGGCGGGCCAGGCACAGACTGGCACCGGAAAAACCGCGGCTTTTCTCGTCGCCCTGTATACCCACCTGCTGCGCTACCCGGCCTCGGCGGACCGGCCCAGTACCTCGCCACGTGCCCTGGTACTCGCGCCGACGCGTGAACTTGCGATCCAGATCCACCGCGACGCCGAACTCCTCGGCCAATTCACCGGCCTGTCATTGGGCCTCGCCTATGGCGGCGTGGATTACGACAAGCAACGCCGGGAATTGCAGGCCGGCGTCGATGTCCTGATCGGCACGCCCGGGCGCATCATCGATTACTACAAGCAGCACGTCTTTGACCTGCACCATGTCCAGGTGCTGGTCCTCGACGAAGCCGACCGGATGTTCGATCTCGGATTCATCAAGGACATCCGCTACCTTCTACGCCGTCTGCCGGCACCGGAATACCGCCTGAATATGCTGTTTTCCGCAACATTGTCGCATCGCGTGCTCGAGCTCGCCTACGAGCACATGAATGACCCGGAACTGATCCGCATCGAGCCCGAGCGCGTCACCGCCGACCGTGTCCGCCAGATCATTTACTACCCGGCAATGGAGGAAAAAGCCCCACTGCTCGTGTCGCGCCTGCGGATGACCGATGCGACTCGCACGATGGTATTCGTCAATACCAAGCGGCTTGCGGAGCGCCTGGAACGCGTATTACGTGCCAATGGCATCGTCGCAGCCGCGATGTCCGGCGACGTGCCGCAACGCAAGCGCATGCGCATGCTGCGGGAATTCCACGAAGGCAAGCTCGCCGTGCTGGTTGCGACCGACGTCGCCGCGCGCGGCCTGCACATTCCAGACGTCAGTCACGTGTTCAATTACGACCTGCCGCAGGATGCGCAGGATTACGTGCACCGCATCGGTCGCACGGCGCGCGCAGGAGCGGCCGGCGACGCGGTCAGTTTCGGCTGCGAGCAATATGTGGTCTCGCTGCCCGACATCGAGGCATTCATCGGCCAGCGTATTCCGGTCGGCAGCTTTGACCCAGCGGAATTGCCGCAACTCAGGTCCGGCTACCTGGCGCCGCGCCAGGATGACGACGAGGAGGACGGCCCAGCGCCAGCCCCGCGCCATCGGCACGGTCACGAACAAGGCCGCCAGGATCATCGCGGTGGCAGGTCGCATGCGCAAGCGGCGGTCAAGGTCGCGGTGGCGCCTGCCGCGCCGGTCGCAGCCCCGGCGGACGCTGCGTCGCCCGCCAGGAAACGGCGGCGGCGGCGCCGGCATGGCGGTGGCCCCGGCAGCGGGCCTCAGGCACCGCCGGCTGGTTGACTCTCCGTGATGCGCGGCGCAAGCCCCTGCGCCAGTTCGTGCACCGAATCGACGCCCGGAAAATCCTTCACCGCACGTGAAGGCGCGCGACTGCTGGGCCGGCGTACTGCATAGAGCCACTTGATGCCATGCCCCCGAGCCGCGCGCAACACGGGCAGGCTGTCATCCACATAGAGTGTCCGCCGTTTGTCGAAGGGCTCCTGCACGGCGAGTCTTGGCCAGAATGCGGCGCTTTCCTTGGCCTCGCCAAGTTCGTGCGAGGAATAAACCGCATGAAATTCGCGCCGGACCCCGAGGTGCGCATCCTTGATTGCGAGCGACTTCGGATGGGCATTAGTCACCAGCACAACCCGCCGGCCAGAGGCGCGCAGCCCCGCGACGAATTCCCGCGCCTTTGGCAGCCAGGCGATCTGGTGCCGCGCCGCGCGCTTGAGCGCCTCGATATCGAGCGAAAGCGCCCGGCTCCAATAGTCGATGCAGTACCAGTCGAGCGTGCCATGGCTCGCCGCGAAAATCGGCTTCATCACCTGGCGCGCCTCGTCGATCGGCAGGCGCCGGCTTGCCGCGTAGTGCCGTGGAACCCATTCCTGCCAGAAGTGGATGTCGAAGTCGAGATCCAGCAGCGTGCCGTCCATGTCCAGCATCACGGTATCGATCGACGACCAATCAGGAACGATGGCGCTGCTGTGCACGTGCCTATGATATAACGCGCGCCTTTCCGGAGTTGCAATGATCCCCGACATGCACCGCCTGCTGCTCGACGTTACTGCGCTTGCCCGCGAGGCGGGTCGCGCGATACTCGGCGTGTACGCATCGTCATTCACGGTCACGGAAAAGGACGATCGGTCGCCGCTGACCGAAGCCGATCTGCAGGCGGAGCGATTGATCCTGGCCGGGCTGCGCAGGCTTGCACCCGAGATTCCTGTCCTGTCGGAGGAATCGGCCAAGGCGCCGTATTCGAAGCGCGCTGCCTGGGACTGGCTGTGGGTCGTGGATCCGCTGGACGGCACCAAGGAATTCGTGCAGCGCAATGGGGAATTCACGGTCAATATCGCGCTGGTTCACGATCACCGTCCGGTGCTCGGCGTCGTGCACGCACCGGTCCTCGGACGCGACTATTACGCCTGCGAGGGAATCGGGGCGTTCCGTTCCGATGCCACCGCCGCGGGCCGGCCGATCCGCGTGGCGGCGCGCGGTCCGGGGCCGGTGCGCGTGGTCGGCAGCCGCTCGCATCGCGGCAGCTCCCTCGACAGCTTCCTCGCGCGCGTCGGACCGCACGAGTTCGTTGAAGTCGGCAGTTCGCTCAAGATGTGCCTGGTCGCCGAAGGCCTGGCCGACGTGTATCCGAGGCTGGGTCCGACCAGCGAGTGGGACACGGCTGCAGGGCAATGTGTCGCCGAGCAGGCGGGCGCCCAGGTTTTGCAGCTGGATGGCCAGCCACTCTCCTACAACAAGGGTGACGACGTCCTGAATCCGTATTTCATCGCCTATGCGGACCCTGGCACGGACTGGCTAGCGCTGCTGCGATGAGCTGGGAGCTCCTGCTCGCGACGCTGCTTCTCGCAATACTCGGCTTGTTCTGGCATTCGAGCCTCGCCGCGCGTGAGCTCGCGAATCGCGTGGCAATGGACACCTGCACGAGCGCCCAGGTCCAGATGCTCGATGGCACGGTCTCGATACACCGCCTGAAGCTCATTCGGCATTCCGAGTCGCCGCTCGCCTGGCGGCGCACCTACGTCTTCGACTATACGGAGGACGGCTTCAGCCGTCGCCGCGGCTTCGTCGTGATCACCGGAGATTCGGTCGACACGGTTGGCCTGGGGCCGAGGCCGGTATGAACCCTGTTTCGCCGGTGGATCTGCACCTGCACTCCTCCGCCTCCGATGGCGTGCTCGAACCGGCTGCGCTCGTTGCCCACGCCGCCGGCTGCGGTGTCAGGTTCATGGCATTGACCGATCACGATACGGTCGCCGGCCTTGATGAGGCTGCTGCGGCTGCGAAACGCCTGGGCGTCATCCTGATTACCGGCGTCGAACTGTCGGTCGACTGGAGAGGCCGCGCATTGCACGTGCTGGGCCTCGCATTCGATCCGGCTGCCTTGCCGCTGGTGCGCGGCCTGCGCCTGCTGCAGGCAGAGAGGCTGGAGCGTGCCGAGCAGATGGCCGCCCGCCTCACCGCGGCAGGGGCCCCGGGGGACGCTGCACTTGAATTGGTGCACGCGGCCGGCCAACTGCCCACACGCATGCACTTCGCCCGCGCGCTGGTCACGCTCGGTGCAGCCAAGGATGCCGCGACCGCATTCGATCGCTGGCTGGCCCGCGGCCGCCCAGGCTATTTCGCCGCGAAATGGCCAACGCTTGCGGAAGCGACCGGCTGGGTCGTGGCAGCCGGCGGCAGCGCCGTGATTGCGCATCCGATGCGCTATCCGCTGTCAGCCGGAGCGCGGCGCGAACTTTGCGCCGAGTTTGTCACCGCCGGCGGCCGGGGGATCGAGGTCATCACGGGTGGCGGCGGAATCCGCAATGCCGACCAGGCTATTGCGCTCGCCGTCCGCTGCGGTCTTGACGGCTCGGTCGGTTCCGACTTTCACGACCCGGCGATTCCGTGGAATCCGCCCGGGCGTTTGGCTAAGCTTCCAGGGTCGGTCCGGCCGGTGTGGGCGGGGCCGCCGTTCCCCGAATTCGAGACCGACGCCGAACCGGCATGACGGACGACGACAAGGTCAACACCCAGCTTTTCGAGCGGATGCAGCGTCTGCGCGAACTGCGCATCGAGCACCGCGACCTCGACGACGTGATCTGCCGCCTGTCGATGGACCTCTATGTCGACGAGCTGCAGTTGCGGCGCCTCAAGAAACGCAAACTGATGCTCAAAGACCAGATCATGCGGCTCGAAAGCGAGTTGATCCCGGACCTCAACGCCTGATGTCACAACGGGTGGCCCGCGCCCGATCAATGGTAACGTCGCACGATGGATGAATTCGCCGACCCGATCGTTCGCGCGTTCCAGAGTGCCGGTGCGGCGCAGATTGCGGTCATGGCCAGCGTCTTCGCGGTCGTGCTCGCCAGTGTCCTGCGCGGGCGACGCTGGTACCTGACTCGCCCGGACACCGGCACGAGTGCGCGCGGCCCTGCTATCGACGCACTGGCCATCATTGCGCCATACCTGCTGGGGCTCTTGATCCTGACCGCCACCCGGCCGCTGTTGGTCGCGTCGGGTCATCCCACGACGTGGCTGGAGGCCGCGTTGCCACTGCTGGTCGCGCTGGCCGTGATCCGCCTGCTGGTTTTCCTGTTGCGCCTGTCCCTGGGCCAGGGGTTGCGCATCAAGGCCTGGGAACTGCGCGTCACCCTTGTCATCTGGCTTGTCGCCGCGACGCAACTCCTGGGATGGCTCGACACGGTCGTGGCGGCGCTCGAATCATTCGGGCTTTCGGCGGGCACGACGCGCATCACGATCTGGTCCGTCCTGAAGGCAATCACCACAGTCACAATATTCGTCGTCGCCAGTGTCTGGGTCGCGCGCTGGGTCGATCGGCGCGTCGGCATGGTCGAACAACTCGCACATTCAACGCGGATTGGAATCGGCAAGTTCGCCCACGCAATACTGATTGGATTCGGTGCACTGCTGGGCCTTCAGGCTGCGGGCGTCGATCTGACGACGCTGACCGTGTTCTCGGGCGCGATCGGTCTCGGCCTGGGTTTCGGCTTGCAGGCAATTGCGGCCAATTTCGTCAGCGGATTCGTACTGCTTCTGGATCGCTCCATCAAGCCGGGAGACGTGATCAGCTTCACCGGCACGACTGGCACCAGCACGACCGGTTTCGGCTGGGTCGAGGAATTGCGCGCGCGTCATATCGTGATCCGCGATCGTGACGGGGTCGCGACACTCGTGCCAAACCAGAACGTGATCACTAACGCGCTGATCAACTGGAGCTACGGGAACCCGAGGGTGCGGCTGCACGTACCGGTGCGAATCAGCTACCAGGACGACCCCGAGCTGGCCCTGAAACTGCTGCTCGAAGCCGCCGATCACCCGCGCATCCTGCGCGACCCGCCGGCGGTCTCGCGTCTGATGCAGTTCGCCGATTCAGGTATGGAGATCGAGTTGCGCTTCTGGATCCACGACCCGGCCGAGGGTGTCAACAACGTGCGTTCAGACGTCAATCGCAGGATCTGGGCGCTATTCAGGCAAAACGGCGTGACGATTCCGCCGCCTCAGCGTGAGATCCGGATCCTGGAAGGCGGCAAGTCGGCTTCGGCACTCGCACCGCGCGCGTCGAATCCCATCACACCATCCAACGACGGCCAGGACTAGCGATGGGTGACGACGCTGCGCGCCCCGCGATCCCCGAGGGCGAGTACACGCTTACCTATGTGCGCAGCCCCGGACCGGGCGGCCAGAACGTCAACAAGGTCTCGAGCGCCTGCGAGCTGCGGTTCGGGGTCGGCGCGACGACGCTGCTCGACGAAGCAGGCAGGCAAAGGCTGCGGGTATTGGCAGGCCGGCGCCTGACATGGCTGGACGAAATCGTGCTCGAGGCCCACCGGCATCGCAGCCGCGAAGCCAATCGTCGCGATGCAATCACGCGGCTCGAGGAACTGATCATCGCGGCCCGCCACGTGCCGAAAGCGCGCAAAGCAACGCGTCCGACCAGGGGCGCCCGTGCCCGCAGGCTCGAGGGCAAGCGCCAGCGCAAAAGCCTGAAGCAGCTACGTGGGCGGCCGCCGATCGAGTGATAGGCCGCAAGACCCTAACTGTGGGTGACCTGCAGGATGCTGTTGCGGATCTGTTCTGACAGCACGATGCGGGCGTCTTCCGCAACCGCAAACAGCATGTCGTCGTAGGTCAGCAGCCCTTCGTTATCCAGCAGGATCACCCCGCGCTGGCACAGAAGTGCGATGAAATCCCGGAACATCGCCCGGTCAAAGAATTCAGGGGCCGCCAGCCCGTAGAGCATGGACATGCGCTGCGCCATCGTGACGCAACGCTTCTCCAGCGCCTCCAGCGTCAGCACCGCGCGTCCCGCCCGCAACAGCAATGCAATGGCAAGGTAATAGCGCTCGATGGTCTGGATCGTCGCCTGCGCAAGGACCGAGAGGCGCACCGCTTCGGCGCTGCCAGTGGTCGGCCGGCGCCAGGACGCGCCATCGGCGCCGCGCTCCAGCAGGCCGTGTTCCGCCAGAGCCGCGAGAACGCCGTCCACGGCGCCGGTCAACTCGTCTTCGCGCCAGCGCAGAAACAGTTCCGCGCGGATGTACGGGTACACGCGCCATACAAGCCGGTGGACATCCTCATGGCGCATCGTGGAATTGTTCAGGAAGGCGCAGGCGACCAGGGACGGAAGCGCGAACAGGTGCAGGACATTGTTGCGGTAATAGGTTGCGAGCACGGCGTTTCGCTCAACCATCCGCAGCACGTCGCCGAGCGGGTGCGCGCGCCGCTCCAACATGCCCATCTGCTCGACGCGACGGATGATCGAGGCGCCGTCGTCCGCCGCAACCGACACATCCGGTGAATATGGAAATGCGCGCAGCAAGTCGATGTACAACTGCAGCTGCTTCTCGAGATCGTGCTCGATCATCGCCTGGCGCGGCGCCGCCAGCAGTGCCACCGAGAGGAGGTTAATCGGGGTGACGGCCGCGGCGCCATTGATCCTGCGCATGATCTCGAAAGCAATGGTATCGACCGCAGCTCCAAACCATTCCGGGCGCGCATTCTCGTCCTTCACGTCATTGCGCCAGTCGGCTTTCATCCCGTCCAGCACGCCGTCAAGCAGCAGCGGCTCGCCGAAGCTGATGAACACGCGGCCAAGCTGCCGGCGCAACTGTGGCAGCACGCGCATCAGTCCGCCCCAGGATTCCTGCTGCTTGGGCCGTCCCGACAGTTCGTCGATGTACGACTCGCCCTCCAGCAGGCGCTCGTACCCGAAATAGGCCGGCACGTAGGCGACCGGCCGCCGTGCATCGCGCAGGAAACTGCGCACTGTCATGCTCAGCATCCCGGTGCGCGGCTGCAGCAGCCTGCCGGTGCGGCTGCGGCCGCCCTCAATGAAGAATTCCAACGCGTGGCCGCGATTCATCATGACGTCCACGTATTTCATGAAAACGATCGGATAGAGCCCGCTGCCGCGGAAGCTGCGCCGTATGAAGAATGCGCCGGCCTTGCGCAGGAAACGCCCGATCACCGGCAGGTTCAGGTTGATGCCGGCGGCGACATACGGCACCGCGTAGCCGCGCTGGTAAATCACATAGGACAGCAGCAGGTAATCAATGTGACTGCGATGGCAGGGCACATAGACAATTTCGCAGGCGGGCGGCAGCCGGTCGAGGTACTCGGCATTCCTGACTTCGACGCCCTCGTAGACCCTGGTGAGCATTCGATTGAGTACGCGCTCGGCAACGCGCACGAACGTGTGCGAATAATCGGCGGCGATCTCGAGCGCGTAGCGGCGTGCGGCCCGCAGGCCGTCGCGGCGGGAAGACTTCGGATCGCGGATTTCCTGGCGTACCGCCTGGCGCACGGCGCGCGTCCTCAGTACCTGCGCGACGATCGCGCGGCGCGTCGACAGGTCGGGCCCCAATGTGTCCGCGCGCATGTGCCGGAACTCGGCGCGCAGTTCCTTGAGCAGCCGGCGCGCGCCGCGCGCACCGTCCGTACCTGACGCGGAATAACTCCGAAGCGCGCGCGGCTCGCCAAACCGGATCAGCGTGCTGCGGCCGTTGAAGACGATGGACAGCATTCGCCTGAATGGGCCGACCAGCGCCCAGTTCTCCGACAGGACCAGGCGCAGCCAGGACCGCTCGCGCTGCGGCGCGCGGCCCCAATAGACCGCCACCGGAACAATGTCGAGTGCGAGCGCGGGGTCCATGCCAGCTGCCGTGACCGCGCTCGCGAGTTCCGGCGGCGTGCGCCGGTCAGCGCGGCGGCGCAACACGCCGGCGCGCCGCTCCATGGCGACTACCGAGCGCGGCAGGCGCAGCTCGCGCAATTGCAGGCGCTTGGCGGGCCGGCGCAATCCTCCATTCATGCAGGCCTGCTCGAGCGCCAGCAGGTCGGAAACGCTGCGCTCCTCCAGCACGTAGAGCAGCGGGCGGGTGCGGCCATGCAGGCGGACGAGCGCGTCTTTCGGCACGACATTGGCCCGCACAAATACGCGCAGGACGCCGCGCAGCGCCCATAGAAAAGTGCGATCGAGCCCAAGCAGGCGCTTCATTCTTCGGGTTTTTGGTCTTCGCTCTCGCGGATCTGCGCATCGAGCGCGGCCTTGTGCGCCTCGACCGCCGCATTGGTTTGGTCGCGGGCCTTGTCCTGCGTGCTGACCAGGTCACCGAAAACCGTGTCTTCAACCTTCATCGGCGGTTGTTCCGGCTCGGGCTCACTCTTGCCGCAGCCAGCCATTGCGAGCACCGCAAATGTCCCAGCTATCCAGATTGCGCGCATCGCGGCCCTCCCCGGTCGACAAGTGATGGAGTCTAGCGCCTCTTTGGCAGATCGAGTGCCACAAGGAAGTACTCGAAGAGGTAGTTGACGAGCGAGAGTTCGCTGTGCAGGCGATGGTCCGAGTCGAGGATGTGAAGAGTCGCGTTGTGCTCGCGCGCGAACTTGATGCTGTTCCCGACCGGGACGACTTCGTCGCGCCAGCCGTGCACAATGGTCTTCGGGCAAGGCGCGGGTTTTGCGGTCAGCTCCTCGGCGCCCGGCATGTAAAACGCGGGCGCCATCAGGAACAGGCCGCGCGCATGAAGGAGCGCAGAAGCGCTGGTTGCGACATAGCCGCCCAGACTCGAGCCGACCAGCACCAGGTCGCCGCGAATGTCGCGGCAGAAACTCAAGAGCCGCGTGACCAGGTCGCGCGGGTCGGTGACGCCGCTATAGTCGACTGAATCGACATTCCAGCCTTCGCTCTTCGCGACCTCGGCCATCGCGGAAATCTTTGTTCCCCACGGGCTGCTCTCAAGTCCGTGCGAAAACACCACGTGACGACTCGCCATGATCCGCTCCAGGCCCCTGCCGCACCGATGGTATCAGTCCCGGCGTGGCCGCCACAGCAGCGCGTCGAGGTCATCCGTCATTTCATGATTCGCGACGTCAACGCGGCCATTGCGAAACCGGACGCCCTCCTGCTCGAGCTTCTCACGCTGCAACCGGTACGGCCGCGAACCCGGCGGAAAGCTGATGGCGCCTCGTGCATTGACGACACGATGCCAGGGCAGCCGCAGCCCGTCCGGCGCCACCTTCAGCGCATGCCCGACCAAGCGTGCGCGGCGCGGCAGACCCGCGCGCCGGGCGATGCCGCCATAGCTCGCGACTTGGCCACGCGGGATCTTCGCAACCGCCTTCCAGATGCGCTCCAGCAGCTTGCGATCTGTGCCAGCCATCACCAGTGATTGTAGCTGCGCCGTGCTATCGTCCGCCTGACGTGGAACCGCAGGACGAACGGACCCAGGTCGATCCGACGGCCAATCCCTGGGCGATGTTGGCCTCGCTGCCATTGTTCTCAGGCCTGCCGAAGACCGTCATCGACGCCGCGGTGGCCGAACTTGAGTGGCTCTCGTTGCCCGGTGGCAGTCTTCTGTTCGAGGCCGGCACACCGGCCGATTCCGTCTACTTCGTGGTCAGCGGCTGTCTCGGTGCCTTCGGCGCCGGTGGCGAACTCGTCGGCCGTATCGCGGCCGGCGAGACGGTCGGCGAGATGGGCCTGATCGTCGCGCGCCCGCGCGCCGCAACCGTGCGGGCGCTACGCGATTCGGAACTGGCGCGGCTGGCGTCAGGCACCTTCGAGCGCGTGCTGCTTTCGCATCCCGAGGCGATCCTGCGGCTCGCGCGCCTGTCGGTCGAACGCCTGCTGGAAAATGCCCCGGCACGCAGTTCAACCCCGGCCGCGCCGCGCACGATCACCGTGATCCCGCACGACCCGGGTATCGACGTCGCGGCGCTCACGAGCGGCCTGGTCCAGGCACTCTCCCGGCTGGGGCGCGTGGACCTGGTTGGCAGCGCCCGCGCGGGCCGGCACAGCAGCCAGTGGTTCCATGAAGTCGAATCACGCAATGATTTCGTCGTCTATGCCGCTGAGTCAGGTGACACGGCCTGGACCCAACTTTGTGTACGCCAGGCGGATGTGCTGCTGCTGGCCGCGTGCGCGGCAGACGAAGCCGGGCCGTGGCAGGTACTCGACCGACACGACCATGCCGCGCAACGCGCCGAGCTCCTGTTGATACACGAGGGCAGCATCGTCAATGGCGCGGCGGCACGCTGGCGCCAGACACTTCCCGGTGCACCCTGCCATCACCTGCGCGGGCCCGCCGACATGCCACGCATCGTGCGCCTGATGACGCATCGTGCCGTTGGACTGGTTCTCTCCGGTGGCGGTGCGCGCGGCTTCGCTCACCTGGGCGTGGTGCGCGCGCTGCGCGAGCACGGTGTGCCGATCGACCTGGTGGGCGGATCGAGCATGGGCGGAATCCTCGCCGCAGGTGTCGCGGCCGACTGGACCAACGACGAGCTGTTCAAACGCTTCCGCCGCAGTTTCGTGGAGACGAATCCGCTCTCGGATTTCACCTGGCCGCTGGTCTCGCTGGTGTCGGGCCGCAAGGTCGGACAGCTGTTGCGTCGCGAACTGGGAGACATCGACATCCAGGACCTGCCACTGCCGTTTTTTTGTGTGTCATCCAATCTGACGAGCGGCCGCATTGCCGTACACCAGGAAGGCCCGCTGTGGCGCTGGTTGCGCGCATCGGTCGCGATCCCGGGCGTACTGCCACCCGTGTTTCACGGCGGCGAGGTGTTCGTCGACGGTGGCACGATGAACAACCTGCCGGTCGATGTCATGCGCGCGAAAGGCCGCGGTCCAGTCATAGGGGTGGATGTCGGCACCGATCCGACATTCACGTCGGACATCGATGCGACGGAGGCGCCTTCATTCTGGAATCTGTTCCGCCGCCAGCACGGACGGCGCAAGCGTCCCAATATCCTGCAGATCCTGTGGCGATCGGGCATGGTCAACAGCACGACCGCGACGCAGGATCGTCGCGGCCAGAGCGATCTGTTGCTGATGCCGCCGCTGGAATCGCTGGATTTGCTGGACTGGAAGTCCTTCGAGCGCGCGATCGACATCGGCTACCGCCACACCTGCGAGCGGCTGGAGGGCGGAGCACTGGACTCCCTGAAATCGTCTCGTTCATGAGTGGATCACGCGGCTGGCAATTCTGGATCGACCGCGGCGGCACTTTCACCGACATCATCGCGCGCGCACCCGACGGCCGGCTGATCGTCGAAAAGCGGCTGTCGGAGGATGCCGATCGCGATCCGGGTGTCGCTGGCGTCCTGGCACTGCTTGAGCGGCACGGCGGTGCCAATCCCGCGATCGAAGTCATCCGCATCGGCACGACCGTCGCAACCAACGCGCTGCTGGAGCGTCGCGGCGTGCCGACCGCACTCGTCATCACGGCCGGGTTTCGCGATGCGCTCGCAATCGGTTACCAGAATCGTCCCGAACTATTCCGGCTGCGGATAGACCTGCCGCAGCCGCTTTATCGCGATGTCATCGAGGCCGATGAGCGGTTGACAGCGGAAGGTCAAGTTCTCCGGCCACTCGACGAGCAGCGGCTCGCGGCGGATCTCGGGCGCCTGCACGGGTCGGGCGTCGGCAGCATCGCGATCGTGTTCATGCACGGTTACCGGTTTACGAAGCATGAGCAGCGCGCGGCCGCGCTAGCAAGGCAGGCGGGATTCGATGACGTCGTTGCCTCGCATGAATCCTCGCCGATGATCCGTCTCGTCAGCCGCGGCGATACGGCGGTGGTCGACGCCTACCTCACCCCCCTGCTCGCGCGCTACGCCCGCCGCTTCCGCGACGGGCTCGGCGCACGGTTTTGCGACACGCCATTGCAATTCATGCAGAGCAATGGCGGTCTCGTCGCACCGGAGGCGTTTCGCGCGTCGAATGCCGTGCTCTCCGGCCCCGCCGGCGGCCTGGTCGGCACGGCGCGCGCCGGTAGGGCGCTCGGGCGATCACGGCTCATTGCATTCGACATGGGCGGAACCTCGACGGATGTGGCGCTCTACGACAACGGCTGCCCGCAGCGCTATGAGACCACGATCGCCGGTGTGCGCCTGCAGACACCGATGATGAATATCCACACGGTCGCCGCCGGCGGCGGCTCCGTGCTGCATTTCGAGGGCGGCCGGCTGCGCGTCGGGCCGCAATCGGCGGGCGCGAATCCCGGGCCCGCCTGCTATCGCCAGGGTGGCCCGCTCACCGTTACTGATTTGCAATTGTTGCTCGGCAGGATCCGCCCCGAGTTTTTCCCGGCGGTGTTCGGCCCCGGTCGAAATCTGCCACTCGACGAACACGCCGTACGGCAGCACTTCGAGGAGCTCGCAGCGCGAGTGTCGACGGATACGGGCGCTCCAGCTTCCGCAGAAAGTCTCGCCGCCGGATTCCTGGAAGTGGCGATCGAGACCATGGCGCGGGCGATCCGTCATGTGTCGGTGCGCCAGGGTCACGATCCGGCAGAATTCGCATTGTTCTGCTATGGCGGCGCCGCCCCGCAGCATGCCTGCCGGGTCGCGGAAGCACTCGGCATTGGCGAAATCCTGATCCACCCGCTGGCCGGCGTGCTATCGGCCTGGGGTATCGGACTCGCCGACCGCAGCCTGCAGCGCAGGCAGAGCGTGGAGCGGCCACTGGCAAACGTTTCGCGAGAGGCACTCGCGCGTGAACTCGACGCGATGTGCCTGGAGCTGCGCGATTCGCTGATCGCACAGGGTGCAGACGCCGGGACGCTCCGGCTGTCGCAGATCGTCGAGTTGCGCGCACCGGGCACCGAGACGGCGATTGGAATTTCGCTCGATGACGCGGCGCGGATGCAGGATTGCTTCAGCGCCGAATTCCGCCAGCGCTTCGGATTTCTTCCCGATCTTGATGGCGTGATCGTGGCAACACTGCGCGCTGAGGTCCTGGCCCCGGGCGAAGCAGCGGCCGGTGAGGCGGCGGCGCGCGGCATGCCACGCGTGACTGTGACAAGGGCTCCGCCGCAGGATGGCCGTATTCGTGCATGGTTTGACGGTTGGCGGGAAGTGCGCGCGATCGATCGCGCGGGTCTCTCGGCCGAGGATGCGATCGCCGGACCGGCACTGATCGTCGAACCGAACTCCACGACTGTCGTCGAGCCGGGCTGGATCCTGCACCTGCTCGAGGGCGGAGAACTGAAGCTCGTGCGTGATGGTGTGTCTTCTCGCGAGCGCACGGCCGTGCGTCACCCCGATCCGGCGCTGCTCGAGATTTACAATCACCGCTACATGCAGGTCGCGGAGCAGATGGGCGCAGTGCTGCGGGCAACTGCGGTGTCCGTCAATATCCGCGAGCGACTGGACTTTTCCTGCGCCCTGTTCAATGCAGAGGGCGCGCTGATAGCGAATGCGCCGCACATGCCGGTGCACCTGGGCTCGATGGGCGCGAGCGTGCGCGCGGTAATCGAGCGCAATTCCGGAGAGCTTCGCGCCGGGCGTGCCTGGATGCTGAATGCACCCTATGCAGGTGGGACGCACCTGCCGGATATCACCGTCGTCAGCCCGGTCTTCACCACAGGTGACTGCCGTCCGGCATTCTTTGTCGCTTCGCGGGCGCACCATGCGGACATCGGCGGCATCACGCCCGGCTCCATGCCGCCGGCCAGTCGCCATATCGATGAGGAAGGCGTTCTGATCGACAATTTCCTGCTGATCGACGGCGGCCGCCTGCGTGAGCGTGAACTGCGGGCCGTGCTGGCATCCGGCAAATGGCCGGCGCGCAACCCGGACCAGAATGTCGCGGACCTGAAAGCGCAGCTCGCCGCCAATTCACGCGGCATGTCCGAGCTCGGGCGGCTGATCGAATTGCACGGCCGCGAGCAGGTCGAGTCTTACATGGGTCACGTGCAGGACAATGCCGATACTTTCGTGCGCGAGGTGATCGGGCGCCTCTCGGATGGCCATCGCCGCTACGAACTCGACGACGGCAGTGCGATCGAGGTGGCGGTCAGGATCGACCGGGCGGCACGCGCTGCGGTGATTGATTTCGCAGGAACATCGGCCCAGAGCGCCGGCAATTTCAATGCGCCGCTTGCCGTCTGCACGGCGGCTGTGCTGTATGTGTTTCGCACGCTGATCGACGCCGATATCCCGCTCAACGAAGGCTGTCTGCGGCCGCTTTCGATTCGCGTCCCACCGGGCTCGATGCTGAATCCCGTGCCGCCCGCCGCGGTTGTCGCCGGCAATGTCGAAACGTCACAGTGCATCGTCGACACTTTGTATGGAGCACTCGGCGCGCTGGCTGCTTCTCAGGGAACCATGAACAACCTGACATTCGGGGATACCGAGCGACAGTATTACGAGACGATAGCGGGCGGTTCCGGCGCAGGGCCCGGTTTCGACGGCGCATCCGGCGCGCAGACGCACATGACCAACTCGCGGCTCACCGACCCCGAAGTGCTGGAAGCGCGCTATCCGGTGCTGGTCCGCGAATTCTGTTACCGCCGCGGCTCCGGCGGCTCAGGCCGGCATCATGGCGGTGACGGCCTCGTCCGCCGCATCGAATTCCGCGAGCCCATGACCGCGGCCATCCTTTCGAATCACCGGCGCATCGCGCCATTCGGGCTCGCGGGTGGCGGTGCTGGCGCGACCGGAGTCAACCGGCTGGAACTCGCAGGCGGCGGGTCACGCGATTTACCCGCGTGCGCAAGTGTCGAGGTGAAAACCGGTGATGCGCTGGTGATCGAAACGCCGGGTGGCGGCGGTTACGGCAGCGCCTGAATCAGGCGCCGCGCACGGCGGGCAGTTCGAGTTCCTCAAGCGCTTGCGTGATGCTGGTTCCCGGCAGACCGGTCAGATTGGGGCTCACGGCCTGCGCGCGGCTGCCGCCGGCGCGATGACTGACCATGTAGGCGTGGAACTCGCCCGACCGCGCGGCCGTAAATCCGAACAGGATGTTGACGATGCCGCGTTCGCGATGCGACTCGCGGTTGACCCGCTCATTGCAAAGCACAAACCAGCGATCGCCGGGCTCGCGATGCGCAAATGCACCGCGTTCCTCGAGTGATCCAAGGAATGCCCGCACCTGCGCCGCGGCACGCCGCCAGGTCGGCGGCTCATTTGGCTCGAACAGCATCCAGCGCGTGCCGCGCTCGATGCTATTGATGATAAGGAATGCAAGTCTGCGTGCCGGAAGCATCCGCCAGTCCGCCGCTCCGGCGCCCGGACCAGCCATCGTGCAGGCAATCGGCACTTCGCGGCCCGGCCGCCGGACCGTCTGCACGGTATTGACGCCGCAGGCCACGAGCCGCGCGCGGTAGTTGTCGTCGACCGCGCACATCGGCCGCAGGCCTGGACGCAATGCGGTGTCCTCGCCGGTCGCAGCGGACCAGACCGGCATGGAATCCGCTGCCCGTGACAGTGCCCCAGCCACTGCGCCGCAGGGCGCGAAGGCTTCGAAGTGTCCACGCAGCTTGTCGTAGGCCAGCAACCTCGGAAAATACATGCATGCCGTGTCGCTGGGCATTGCCCAGTTGCGCATCTCCGCGAGCGCCCTGCCCGCCGCATCCCAGGCCACCGGCGGGTCGACGAACAGCAACGCCAGCCGCTTGCGGCAATAGCGATTGGCGACCAGCAGAGTGCTCGCGCCGACATCGGTGTCACGCGCCAGCGGAGGAATGCACAGGAAGTTGAATGTCTCGATGGCGTCCAGCGCAAACAGGCCCGTGCCGTCCGCCGCGGAGCCGATCAGGTCGTAGTCCGTCAGCGCGCCGCCGTCATCGCCGTCCGGGTTCGACATGGCGTAACCGGCGAGCCCGCGTGGATCGCCGCGCGGTGTCGAGTCCGGGCGCAGCGATGGCACTGCGCCGATAACCCGCGCGAGCTGGGAGTTGGCGAGTGTCGTCGCGACATGGCGCGCGGCATCCGGCAGCACCGTCAGTCGACGGTAGATTTCCTGGTCTTCAATGTGTTCCGAGCCCGGCGTCCGGACGCGCTGCAGGACGAGGTTGAAGCGGTCTTCCTCGTTGTCGCCGATGCCGTCGTAGTCGACCGCAGCGCGCAGGAATTCGCGTGTTCCTGGCGACAGCGCCTGCAACACCAGTACGCCGCCGCCCGCCGGCAGCGTGAGCGTGCAGCAGCGCGCTCCGTTCGCGACACGGACGACGAATCCGATGCGGCCGCCGTTCTAGAAGTACTGCTCGACAGCGTAGGAAAGTGTACTGGGCTGCCAGAGTCCGCCGAATATGCGCTGGAAATCGGTGAAGCTCGTGATCTGGACAGGTCGATTGACCGGACCGCGCAGGCAGCGACCGACGAATGCCGTATTTGCCGTCGGCGATTCTGCGATTGCCTGTTCGGAACCGGCGTCTTCGTGAACTTGTATGCCGGTCAGTCGTTCCGCCACCGGACACTCCCCCGGGTTTGCGGAAGATTATCACAGGGCCACTGCACGGGCCCGGCTGGTTTATGCTGCCGGACCCCGCTCATCGACATTCACTGATGCGCATGAACACCGACACCGGGCGCTGGCAGCTCGGCTTCACGATGTCCCTTACCACGGCGGTGCTGTGGGGATTCCTGCCGATCGCGCTGAAGGTCGCGCTGACCGGCATGGACGTGTACACGATCACCTGGTGGCGCTTCGCAGTGTCGATGCTGACCCTCGGCGCATTTCTTGCCTGGCGCGGCCAGCTGCCGCGTCTGCGTGGCGCCGGGCGCGGTGCGTGGCTACTTCTCGGCATCGCGCTCGTGATGCTGCTTGGCAACGACTTGCTCTACCTGACCGCACTTGATCACACGACGCCCTCAGTCGCGCAGGTCGTCATCCAGCTCGCTCCGCTGTTACTGCTGCTGGGCGGTGTAGTCGTGTTCCGCGAACGCTTTGTGCCGCGTCAGTGGCTCGGATTCATCGTGCTCGGCATCGGCCAGCTGCTGTTCTTCAACAACCGCCTGCCTGAGCTCGCGCGACCCACCCAAGGGTTGGGGCTCGGCGTCGCGCTGATGATCGTCGCGGCAATCGCCTGGGCCATTTACGGGCTCGCGCAAAAACGCCTGCTGACGGTCTTCACGTTGCGCCAGGTACTTTGGATGCTGTATGTCGGCGCAAGCGTTGCACTGCTGCCGACCGCCGCGCCCATGGCCGTGCTGAACCTGAATGGGCTGCAGCTCTCGATGCTTGCCTTCTGCTGCGCCAACACGGTGATCGCCTACGGCGCATTTGGCGAGGCCCTGCATTACTGGGACGTGTCGCGCGTCAGCGCAGTGCTGGCTACTGCGCCGCTATTCACGATTGCGTCGATGTGGCTGGTCGACAGGCTCGGCTGGGAATTGCTGACACCAGAGGGCCTGAATGCCTGGAGTATCGTCGGCGCGCTCGCGGTGGTCGGTGGCTCGATGACCTGCGCGCTTGCGAGACGCACGGCCAAGCCCTGATCAGCGGCTTGCGGTCGCCGCGTCTGCCGCGCCGGTCACTGCTGGCTTCTTGAACTCCGGCTCGCCCGCGTACTGGTCTTCGACACCATCCCAGCTCGCGCCCTGCGGAAGTGCATTGCGTACACGCGGTGCCTGCGCCAGAAGCGCCTCGAGATCCGGCACCGCACCCGGACCGACCGGTAATGCGATGCCACGCGGATTGGCCGCCGCCTGGCTGATTGATTCCCAGTCGATCGAGTCGACCTGCGCCGCGACTCTCTTCCACAGTGTCGCGCGCGGCTTGACTGCATTCTTGCGCAGCGCCTTCGGCACGTCCGACCAGTCACGCCTGTCGTCTTCGTGCGGTGCGTACGCCTGGGTCAGCAGCTGCCCGCCGCGCCAGCCGAGCAGATAGGGTTGATTGACGACGGTCACGCGGGTGCCTATCGGCATTGAATCGTAAAGGGCCTCGATGTCTTCCGGGTACAGCCGGATGCAACCATGGCTCGAGCGCATGCCGACACCGGGGGGCTTGTTGGTTCCGTGAACCAGGTAACTAGGCCAGCCAAGCCTGAACATGTGGCGGCCGAGCGGATTGTCCGGTCCAGGCGGCACCTTCTCCGGCAGGATATCGCCGTCCTTTGCATGCTCCTGGCGCACCGATACCGGAGGTACCCAGACCGGATCCTTGACGCGCGCGACGACTTTCGTGCTGCCCTCGGGCGTCACCCAACCGACCCTGCCGATGCCGATCGGATGGGTGATCACTTCGATCGGCGCATCCTTTTCGCGCTTCGGAAAATAGTAGAGCCGCATCGCGGCGAGATTTAGCACCAGTCCTTCGCGTGGCGCATCGGGCAGCACGAATTCGGTCGGCAGCACGACCGGTGTTCCCTCGCCGGGCAGCCAGGGATCCACGCCGGGATTGGCGCGGATGATCTCCTCGTAGCCGATATTGAAACGGCGCGCGATGTCCGTCAGCGTGTCTTCGTGGCGCGCGATGGTCACCTGCAGGTGACCGACGACATCCTGGTCCGGCGCGACGTTGAACCGGTGTGTCGCGGTTGCCAACGGCAATTCGGGCCTCGGCGCGGCTGTGACCGTGGCAGGCTTTGCGGCCGGCCTCGGCAACTTGCGCCAGAGAGACTCAAACGGCGTGCAGGCCGCGAGTCCCAGCAACAATGCAGGCACGACGAGCAGGCTGAAACGCAGAGTGCTACGACTCATGGGACTGCATTATCAGCGCAAAGCGCTGCCCGCAGCCACTCCGCGGGCAGCCAGGACGCGGGTCACCAGATCTTGACGCGCTCCGCGGCGGGACGCCAGAGCTTGTCCCCCCTCGCGCACGCCAAAGGCTCCGATGGTGCGCCCGGTCAAATATTCTTCCAGACCGCGAGGTCGCCGTCCGTCAGCGGCCGGTATTTTTCGTAGGCGCCCGCCTGGCCCGAGAAGTGATCCTTGAATGCCGGCGTTGATTTCATGCGCCAAATTCTGGCGGACGAAAAAACCCCGGGGGTTTGGCCCGGGGCTCAAGAGCGGACATTCGGTGAAGGGAAGGAAGTCCGCTAGGGGATACAGACGGAGAACAAATTACTGAAATGAAGCGTAGCTGCGATGTCCGCTGATGAACGTGAACCGTGCCACACTCCTTGCACCACGCTTTGAAACGGACCTCCATGGCGGCCGCTACCGGAGCAAGGCGCGGCTGACTGGGCGCGGTAGAAAAGACCTGATATTCAATGAGTTAAGAAGTCGACGGGATTAAAATGGCAGGCACTCGGCCAGCGACGCGATCCGGCTCAAAGTACGTGACACCCGAAGGTGCCCGGCGCCTGCGGGCCGAACTCGACGAGCTCTGGCGCGTCGAGCGGCCCGCCGTGACACAGGCGGTCGCCGATGCGGCTGCCCAGGGCGATCGATCCGAAAATGCCGAGTACATCTATGGGAAGCGCCGGCTGCGCGAAATCGACCGGCGGGTGCGCTTCCTGCGCGGTCGCCTCGACGGCATGGTCATCGTCTCGCAGCCGCCTGCCGACCAGACGCGCATTTTTTTCGGTGCCTGGGTAACCGTCGTCGATCAGGCAGGCGCAGTGCGCCGGCACCGGATCGTCGGGTCCGACGAATTCGACCAGGGCACCGGTTACATCAGCATGGATTCGCCACTGGGCCGCGCGCTGCTTGGAAAGCGCGTCGGAGACGAATTCGAAATCGAACTGCCGGCCGGCGCGGCCAGCGTAAAGATCGAGGCGATCGAGTATGAGGGGACAGTCCCCATCAGATGACGCGGATATTCTTGAACTGCCAGGGATCGCCTTCGTCGAGGTCTTCCGGAAACAGACGACCGCGATCGAAGAGCGGCGTCCAGTCCGTGTACTTTCCGACCACCGGTCCGAGATAGGGCATGCAGATCTCGAGATTGCGGCGGAAATCGATTTCGTCCGGCTCGACAACGCCCTTGGCCGGATTCTCTATGGCCCAGATCATGCCCGACAGTGCTGCGACAGTGACCTGAAGCGAGGTCGCGCTGTTGAACGGAGCGAGCGCACGTGCCTCATCGATCGACAGCTGGGAGCCGTACCAATAGGCGTTCTTCGCGTGGCCCGCGAGCAGCACGCCGAGTTCGTCGATGCCGGTCGTAATGTCGCCCATCATGATCCGCTTCTCATCCTGTTGGTGATAGTTGCGCCCGCAGAACTCGTGCACCGATAGCACGGCATTGTCGGATGGGTGATACGCGTAGTGCACCGTCGGCCGGTAGGTCGCGCGCTCGTTCTGCCGCACCGTCAGGAAGTCCGAGATCGAGATCGACTCGCCGTGGGTGATCAGGAAGCCGTGGAATGCCTGCGCTCGAGGCGTCCAGGTACGGACGCGTGTCGCGCAGCCAGGCTGCGCCAGGAAGATCGCGCTCTTGCGCCCGAAATCGTGCTGACGGCCATCGCGCGGGAAGTGCCGCTCGTGCGTACCCCAACCGAGCTCGGCAGGCTGGCTGCCCTCGCTGACGAATCCGTCCACCGACCAGGTGTTGACGAATTCGCCCGGCATCTTGGGTCGGTTCGAAACCTGCGTGTCGCGCTCCGCGATGTGGATGACCTTGATGCCGAGGTCCATCGCGAGCTTGGCCCACTCCTCGCGGGTCGAAGGCTCCGGCGCGTCATGGCCCGTGTCAGTCGCGATGTCGATCAGCGCCTGCTTGACGAAATGCGACACGAGACCCGGGTTGGCGCCATGCGTGATGACGGCCGTCGGCCCATTCGCCTGGGTCTTCCGTGCCTCCAGCAATTCCTCGCGCAACGCGTAGTTCGTGCGGCGGCTGACCGGGATATTCGGGTCGGTGTAACCACCGGGCCAGGGCTCGATGCAGGTGTCCAGGTACAACGCGCCCTTCTCGTGGCACAGCTTTATCAGCGCGATGCTGGAGACATCGACCGACAGGTTCAGCACGAAATCGCCGCGCCCGACCAGCGGGTCGAGCACATGCCGGAAATTCTCCCGCGTCAATGGGTGATTCACGAAGCGGATGCCGAATTCCTCGGCCTCCTGGCGCCCGGCATCATCGGCGGTGACGATCGTGATCCGGTCTGCCGTCAGGCCCCCGATGTGGCGCATGATCAGCGGCAGGACACCCTGGCCAATGCTGCCAAAACCGATGAAAATCAGGCGGCCGGGGAAATGGACATGGACTGTGTGCTTGGTCATAAGGTCGCAGAATGTACCGTAAAACAATCGTGTTGTGGCGCTACCCGCTGACGCTACTGGCGCTCTTTGGCTTGTTCTGGATCGCGCTTGCGATCGCGCCGGTCTACCGGCAGGACTGGTTGCTGGAAAACCTGCTGGTCTTCATCGTCGTTCCATGGCTGGTACTGACCGCGAAGCACCTGCGATTCAGCGATTTCACCTACACCTGCCTGTTCATATTCTTTTCGCTGCACGCGATCGGCGCGCACTACACCTATTCGCTGGTTCCTTACGACCAATGGTTCCAGGCCCTGACCGGCGGATCGCTGAACGAAATTCTGGGTTTCGAGCGCAATCACTATGACCGGCTGATCCATTTCCTGTACGGCCTGCTGGTGGCGGCCGCAGCGGTCGAGATCTTTGCGCACTACGGGCGCTACCCCCGTGCCTGGGCCTATTTTTTTCCGCTGTTGTTCATGGCCTCGCACGCAGTCATCTACGAGTTGATCGAGTTCGCCGCCGCGATGGTGTTCGGTGGAGATCTCGGCCAGGCCTACCTTGGCACCCAGGGTGATGTATGGGACGGCCAGAAGGACATGGCGTTTGCGCTGGCAGGCTCCACGATCGCGGTCACCGCAATGGCCATCGCGGGCCGGCTGCCGATCAGGCGTGCATGAAAGAACGCCGGCCACTGCCGCATACGACCCTGGTATCCGTCCGCGAACTCGCCGCCCGGCTGGCCGATCCGGAATGGCTGGTGGCGGATTGCCGCTTTGACCTCGCCGATCACGACGCGGGCGCGCGCGCCTGGCGGGTGGCCCACATTCCCGGCGCGATTCATGCGGACCTCGAGCGCGACCTGTCCGCGCCCGTCACGCCAAGAACCGGCCGTCACCCGCTGCCGGCGATCGACACGTTCGTGGCGACGCTGTCGCGTTGGGGCGTGACCGGCGGCACCCAGGTCATCGCCTACGACGCCGGAAACAGCGCCTATGCCGCACGACTCTGGTGGATGCTCCGCTACCTGGGCCATGACGCTGTGGCAGTGCTGGATGGCGGGTACGCCGCCTGGCTTGCGGAAGGGCAACGCGTTTCGGATGCGAGCGTAGAGCGCCGGCCAGGACGGGTCGTCGCGCGGCTGCGGCCGGAGATGCTCTGCGATGCAGCCGGCGTCGCGGCGGCCCTTGCGCGCGACGAGCTCCTCGTCGACGTGCGCGGAGCTGAGCGCTTCGCGGGCATGGTGGAACCCCTCGACATCGTCGCCGGACATGTGCCGGGCGCGGTGAACCTGCCATTCACGCAAAATCTCGACAACAAAAGCCAATTTCGGCCGAAGGCTGAACTCGCGAAACTGTGGCGAGAGCGCACCGGATTGACCGATGGAACGCGGCTCACCTGCATGTGCGGTTCGGGCGTAACTGCCTGCCAGGGTCTGCTCGCGCTCGAAGTGGCGGGTCACCCCGGCGGGCGCCTGTACGCCGGCTCCTGGAGTGAATGGATCCGCGATCCGGCGCGGCCCGTCGCGCGCGACGACTGACAGCCCGTTTACAGGCGCCCGCGATCTGATATCGTCCGCGCCCGGGATCCGCACGGGGACGAGTTCTTGGACAGCACGACGCGTGGCGCGGTTACGCCCCGGCCCTGGAGCATCGAAGACTCCAACGAGCTGTACGCCGTGCGCTCCTGGGGCGGCGGGTATTTCGGCATCAATGATGCCGGTCATGTCATCTGCCGGCCCGCCCGGCACGAGACCCGCGAGATCGACATTTATGAGGTGGTCCAGCAGCTGGGCGCGCGCGACCTGACCGCACCGATGGTGCTGCGCTTCTCCGACATCCTGCGCGACCGCCTGCGCTCGCTGCACGATGCATTCGCCGCGGCGATCACCGAGAACGACTACAAGAACCGCTATGCCGCGGTATTTCCGATCAAGGTCAACCAGCAACGGCTGGTTGTCGAAGAAGTCTATCGCGCCAGCGCGGAACTCGGATTCGGGCTCGAATGCGGCTCCAAGCCCGAGCTGCTCGCCGTCATGGCAATGACCGAGGATGCCCCGGACCGGCTGATCATCTGCAATGGCTTCAAGGACGACAGCTACATCGAGGCGGTGATCCTCGCGACCAAGCTCGGCCGCTCGATCATTCCGGTCGTCGAGAATTTCTCCGAGCTGGGTTACATCCTGCGCCACGCCGAAAAGTACCAGGTGCGGCCGAAGATCGGCGTGCGGGTCAAGCTCGCGGCCGAAGGCGCCGGCCGCTGGCGCGAATCCGCGGGGGACCGCTCGAAGTTCGGCTTGTTCACGACAGAGATCCTCGAGCTCGTCGAAGTGCTGCGCAAGCACGGGATGCTGGACTGCCTGAAGCTCGTGCACTGCCACCCGGGCTCGCAGTTGCACGACATCCGGCGCGTCAAGGACGCGGTCAACGAACTGGCGCAGGTCTATGCTGAACTCGCAAAGCTCGGGGCGGGCCTGGAATACATCGACGTCGGCGGCGGTCTCGGCGTCGACTACGACGGTTCGCGCACCAATTTCGAGTCGTCCACGAATTATTCGCTGCGTGAATATGCGAGCGACGTTGTCTACCGCGTGGCGAGCGTCTGTAACGCCCGAGGTCTTGCGCACCCGGTCATCATCAGCGAGTCCGGACGCGCGATCGCGGCGCATCACAGCGTGCTGGTTTTCAATGTGCTGGGGGCAGCCCGCCTCGACCTCTTTAGCGCCCCCGACCGCGCCACGACCGATGACGGCCGCCTGCCACAACCGATCGCTGACCTGTTCGATGCCCACGCGACAGTCACCGAGCGCCGTCTCGTCGAGTGCTGGCATGACGCCCAGCAGGCGCGCGAACAGGCACAACAGATGTTCAGCCTCGGCTACCTCAATATCGAGATGCGCAGCCTGGCCGAGCGCCTGTACTGGGCGACCTGTGCCAAGGTGCGCGACGTCACGCGCCGGCTCGGCCGCATCCCCGAGGAGCTCGAAGGGCTGGAAGCGGTGCTGTCCGATACCTATTTCTGCAACATGTCCGTGTTCCAGTCGCTGCCGGACAGTTGGGCGATCGAGCAGTTGTTTCCGATCATGCCGCTGCATCGGCTGGAGGAGCGGCCGGGCCGCAGCGCGGTACTCGCGGACATCACCTGCGATTCCGACGGCAAGATCGACCGCTTTGTGTCACTGCGCGACGTCAAGCGCTCGCTCGAAGTCCATGAATTGCGGCCCGGCGAGGAATACTTCCTCGCCGCTTTCCTGGTCGGCGCCTACCAGGAAACGCTCGGCGACCTGCATAACCTGTTCGGCGACACGCATGTCGTGCACATCCGGCTCGACGACGAACACGGCTGGTGGATCGAGGAAATCGTCAATGGCGATACCGCAAGCACCGTGCTCGGCTACATGCAATACGACACCGACGAGCTCTATCCCCGCTTTGCGCGCGATTGCGAGCGCGCCATGCGCGACGGCCGCCTGTCGGTCGCCGAGGGCCAGGCGCTCAAGCGTTTCTATGAATCGGAACTCGCCGGCTACACCTACCTGGAGCCGGACGGCGCACAATAGGGTCCATGGCCCGCTGGGAACAAGTGATCCGGATCAGTCGCGAGATCGAGGAGCGCTTCAATATCAGCGCCGCAGTCCGCTCGAATGGCACCCTGTACCTGTCGGGAATGACGGCGATCAATGACGCGATGGAAGTGGTCGGCGCCGGCAACATGGAGGCGCAGATCCAGCGCATTTATGAACGCCTGCAGACCGCCCTCGCAGCTGCCGGCCTGACATTGGCCGATGTCGTCTGCGAGGTCGCCTACACGACCGACATCGTGGCGCTCGGACGCTCGGCACATGTGCGCGATCGCTGCTACCGGCAGGCGAATGCCGCACCGCCGGCCGCAACCGCAGTCGAGGTGCCCCGTCTTTACTTTCCCGAAGCGATGATCGAGCTTGTCGCAACCGCCGAACTCAGGACCTGATCGGAGTCACACTATGCCCATGCCGCGCACACTTCTTGCCGCGTCCGTCATATCAGCCACGCTCCTCGCTGCCTGCGCCAGTCAGGGCGCCACGACCGCGGGGGCGGGCGCTGCACCGGTGACCGACGCGGCGACGACCGCCGCGCTCGAGAAAACGCTCTCCGGCGATCACCGCTCCGCCGCCAATCGCGCGCGGGATGTCTATCGCCACCCGAATGAAACGCTCACATTCTTCGGACTGCGCCAGGACATGACGGTCATGGAAGTCTGGCCGGGCGGCGGCGGCTGGTACACCGAGGTGCTGGCGCCGCTGCTGCGTGATCACGGCCGCTACATCGCGGCCAGCTGGGATCCGAAGACAGACAGCAAGTACACCCTGGACAACATGAAGGCCTATGCCGACAAGCTGGCATCCCGACCCGATATGTACGGCAAGGCGACCGTGACGGCGCTGCA
Organism: Gammaproteobacteria bacterium; assembly: GCA_009692245.1. GTDB lineage: Bacteria > Pseudomonadota > Gammaproteobacteria > Steroidobacterales > Steroidobacteraceae > SCUD01. Next base: position 18,421 of record SHZN01000001.1, on the reverse strand, counting down.
GTATCCGAACGAATTGAAACCCGTTCCCGACGGCAGCGTCGACATGGTGCTGACCTTCCGGAATCTGCACAACTGGATGTCGCGCGATGCCGCCCAGCCGATGCTGGCGGCGATGTTCAGGGCACTGAAGTCCGGCGGCATCCTCGGCATGGTCGAGCACCGCGCAGCAGACAAGTTGCCGCAGGATCCGAGCGCCAAAAGCGGCTACGTTCGCGAGGATTACGCCATTGCGCTTGCCCAGGCCGCGGGATTCGAGCTGATCGGGCGCAGCGACATCAACGCAAACCCGAAGGACACCAAGGACCATCCGGAGGGCGTCTGGTCGCTGCCGCCGTCATTCCGCGAGGGTGATGTAAACCGCGAACGCTACGCGGCGATCGGCGAGAGCGACCGCTTCACGCTGCGCTTCCGCAAGCCGCTCTGAGGATTACCAAAGGGCCTTGAGGCGTTCGGCAACGTCGACCCGCGTCGTTGCTGCGGCGGCGGTCTGAGCGACCGGCGCTTCCGACCCTTCCGGCCAGCTCGCGCGATCAAGCGTGGCGAGAACCGCCGCGTCGAGGAACCGGCTGCGAGCGCCGTAGACATGACGGTCGCCAGTGCGCGGCTGCTGCGTCACGTAGTAACGCAGCGGCTCGATCAGGTGCAGCTCATCGCGCGCGCGCGTCATCGCGACATACAGGAGCCGCCGCTCCTCGTCGACGGCATCCGCCTTGCCGGTTGCGAATTCCGACGGGAAATTTCCGTCGGTGACATTCAGCACGTAGACCGCATCCCATTCCTGGCCCTTGGCCGAATGCACTGTGGACAGCACCAGGTAGTCTTCGTCCAGCAACGGCGGACCTGCGAGCTCGCCGCTCGCACTCGGTGGGTCGAGTGTCAGCTCGGTCAGGAATCGTTCGCGACTCCCGTACTGCGGTGATAGCTGCTCCAGCATGTCGAGATCGGCTGCGCGCACACCAGCCGATTCGTAGAGGCGCGGGAGCTGCGGCTCGTACCAGGCACGCACGCATTCGACCTGGCCCGGCCAGGCGGTGCGTGGATCGGATAGCGCCGCGAGCATTTCGCAAAACGCCGGCCAGGATTCCGCTGTCGCCGCCGGTGGATCGCATGCCGCCAGCTCCGTGAGACGGAATCCGGCGCCTGCAACGCGTTGCCACATGCGCGCGGCATTGGCCGGTCCCATGCCCGCCGGCAATTGCAGCACGCGGAATGCGGCAAGCCCGTTCCTGGGATTGTCCGCCCAGCGCAGCACCGCGAGCAGGTCCTTGACGTGCGCGGCCTCCAGGAATCGCAATCCCCCGTACTTGACGTAGGGGATGTTGGCCCGCATCAGCTCGATCTCGAGCCAGTCGCTGTGATCCGAACTGCGAAACAGCACGGCCTGGCGCCGCAACAGGGTGCCCGCTTCCCGACTTTGCAGCACGCCTTGCACGACATAGTCCGCCTGCTGGCGGTCGTCCAGCACGGTAACGAGCCGCGGTCGGGCCCCGCCGCCGCGCGCAGCGGTGAGTGTCTTCCGGTACTGGCGATCGGCGCCCGCGATCAAGGCATTTGCCGCATCCAGCAGCGGCTGGCTGGAGCGGTAATTGCGCTCCAGTGCAATCACGGACGCGCGCGGGTCGCAGCGATCCGGGCATTCCAGGATGTTCCCGACCGATGCTGCCCGGAATGAGTAGATCGCCTGGGCATCGTCGCCGACCACCGTGATGCCGGCGCCGCCCGGCTTGAGGGCCAGCACGATGTCGGCCTGCAGCCGGTTGACATCCTGGTACTCGTCGACGAGCACATGATCGAAACGGGCACCGACCTCCGCCGCGAGCGCCTGCTCCTGCATCAGCGCATGCCAGTACAGCAACAAGTCGTCATAGTCGAGCACCGCATTCGCCTGCTTGCGATCCACGAATTCACGAAACAGGCCGCGCAGTTCTTCCAACCAGTCCTCGCACCACGGGAAGCCTTCGTGCAGGACGTCCTCGAGCGCGCGGCCGCCATTCACGCGATGCGAATAGATCGCAAGGCAGGTGTCCTTCCTGGGAAACCGGCGTTTTTGCGCCGAGAGACCGCGCTCGTGGCGAAGCAGGTCGATGAGATCGGCGGCATCGCCGCGATCCATCACGCTGAAATCCTGCGCGATGCCGAGCGCCTGCGCGTATTCGCGCAACAAGCGGTTCGCGATGGAATGAAAGGTGCCCGACCAGGGCAGACGCACGGCTGCATGCCTGCCCTGGTGCAGCACCTCGCTGACGATGCGCTCCGCGCGGCGTGTCATCTCGAGCGCGGCCCGGCGCGTAAATGTCAGCAGCAGGATCCGCGCCGGGTCGATACCCTCGATCACGAGTTGCGCGACGCGATGCGCCAATGTGTTCGTCTTTCCGGTCCCCGCGCCCGCGATGACGAGCAAAGCCGGCGCAGTGAATGGTCCCCCGGCGCGGCGTTCACCGAAGCAGGCCGCCTGGCGCTGTGCCTCGTTGAGCCGCTGCAGGTGGGAGGACGGCGTCACCCGGCCATGGTAACGAGCGACTGTATATACATCCAGTCCCCGGCGGTCGGCGACCGGCGGCGTACGGTCTGAATATGTGAAGCCAATCTCGGTTTGACGGGCTGCGCTTATATAGCGTTTCGCCTGGAAGACCTTATTTGCAGGAATCTTTGCGACATGGGCGGCGCCGAAAACCTCAAAAAGATCTCGAGCGATACGCTCGAGATGACCCACTACGCGGAAGAGCAACGCCTCGGCCGCGGCAAGATCGAGTTCGATGAACTTGGCAATGCCATCTGGGTGCCGAGCACGGCGGCGCTGAGCGGGGACGAGATGTTGCGCCTGCTGAATGTCCCCACCCTCGCGATTACCGATGACTTCGCCCAGAGCATGAACCGGCCGGTCAAGAAGAATCCCCAGGGCATGAAGAGGGGTTACGACCCCTACGACAGCGGGTTGCTGGCGAAGAAGCAATTCAAGAAGAAGAAAGACCTGCGAAAACTCTCGACCTGGATCCAGAGCCGCAAGCCCAAAGAGGATTGACCGGCCCCGGCCAGACGCGCAGGCTCGCCGGCATGAGCGGGCACGTGCTGGTCATTGGAACAAAGAACTACAGCTCCTGGTCGTTGCGGCCCTGGTTGCTGTTGAAGCACCTTGATCTCGAGTTCACTGAAAGGCAGTACCATTTCGGTACGCCCGAATTCGAAAGCGAAATCCCGAAGATCTCCCCGACGCGCCGGGTACCGGTGCTGCTGCACGATGAACTGCGGGTATGGGAGTCGGTCGCAATCTGCGAATACGCCTCCGAGCTGGCCGGCGGCCGCGGCTGGCCGGCCGATCCAGGATTGCGCGCGCAGGCCCGTTCCATAGCGCATGAGATGCACGCCGGGTTCGGGGCCTTGCGCGACAACTGCCCGATGAATGCACGCGCCACCGGCAGGCAGGTCGCAATGACACCACCGCTCGAACAGGACCTGCGCCGGATCGACGCCATCTGGTCCGGTTGCCGGCGCGATCACGGCGAACGGGGTCCCTGGCTTTTCGGCGCCTTCGGCATTGCCGATGCGATGTACGCGCCAGTTGCATTGCGGGTGAGAACCTACGGCCTGCCACTCAGCGCGCTTGCAGCGCGCTACCTCGAAACGATGCTTGACGATGAGCATCTGCAGCAGTGGATACGCGCCTCGGAGCTGGAATCAATCTTCATTCCGCAGGATGAAGTCGGCGCCGGTGCCTGAACCGGTCCTTCCATGAAGTGGGCAAGCACGATCGGCCTTGGTCAGGATCTTGAATCGGCCGCCAACGAGGCACTCGAGCAATTGACAGTCGAGTCGGGAATGACCCGGCCAGATCTGGTGATTGCTTTTGTATCAGCCGCTTATGGCGCAGCCATGGAACGGCTACCGCAGATTCTCGACCCGTGGCTCGGCAAGGGCCTCCTGTTCGGCTGCAATGCCGGCGGCCTGATCGGTGGGGACAGTGAAGAGGAAGAGGAACCGGGCGTCGCGATACTGGCAGGCCGGCTCGGCGACGTGACATTGACGGCGCTGCATCTCGAGCAGGCGACATTGCCGCCACTCACCGCCACGCGGGAAATCTGGTGGAGACTCCTCGACCTCTCCCCGGAATCGGCGGCAAGCTTTCTGCTCCTGACAGATCCGGCGACCATCGACGCGGAGGTCTGTGCGCGGGGAATTGACCGCGCATTCCCCGGCACAGCCGTCGTTGGCGGCCTGGCTAGCGGTGCATCCGAACCGGGCGACGCACGGTTGTTTGAAAATCGCGAGGTCCACCGGTCGGGAGGCCTGCTGCTCGCGTTGACGGGAAATGTCGTGATCGATCCAGTCATTGCGCAAGGATGCCGCGCGATCGGCGAGCCGTTCTTCGTAACCGCCTGTGACGGCAATCTGCTGCGCGAACTGGATGGCCGCAGGCCGAGGGAACTGCTGGCCACCCTGTTCGCGAGTCTCGACGAGCGTGATCGCGAACTCTTCGGGGACTCGCTGTGCATCGGCCTCGCACTGCCCGGCCCCGGCCAGAACGTCGGCACGGGTGAGTTCCTGATCCGGAATGTGCTGGGACTCGACCCGGACACTGGTGCGCTGTGGATCGGTGCGCGCCTGGCACGAAATGCCGTCGTGCAATTTCACGTCCGTGACGGCGATGCGGCATCACGCGAACTGTCGGCGCGTCTCGGCACTGCGCTCGACGGACGCCTGCCACCCGTGGCTGCGCTCCTTTTTGCCTGTGCGGCACGCGGCCGCAACCTGTTCGGCGTTCCCGGTCATGATTCCGCCGCATTGCGTCGAATCGTGGATGTTCCGGTCGCCGGCATGTTCTGCGCCGGAGAGATCGCTCCGATCCAGGGCGCGACTTTCCTGCACGGATTCTCGAGCGTGTTCGGCCTGATCCGGCCGCGCGTGGCTGGAAGCGCTTGATAGAATCGCCGGTCAGAATCCCGCCGGAGACCCGAATCATGCGACGCCTGCTGCTTGCCGCCGCGATGGCGACCCTCTCGCTGCCCTCATTCGCCGCATCCCACGGCCTGAATGCGGCAGACCTGGTGGCGCTTGCGCGCGTCTCCGGGGCGCAGCTCTCGCCGGACGGACGAAGCGCCATCTACACGCTACGCGACACGGATCTCGCGGCCGATCGCGGTCGCAGCGACCTCTGGCTGATTGGCACCGATGGCGTATCCACGCCACGCCGGTTGACGAGCAGTGAGGAGAACGACACGGCAGCCGACTGGGCGCCCGATGGCGGCGGCATTTATTTCCTGTCGGCGCGTGGAGGCTCGACGCAGGTCTGGTACCTGCCGATCGCCGGGGGTGAAGCAACCCAGGTCACACGCCTGCCGCTCGATGTCAGTAGCTTCAGGATTTCTCCGCGTGGCGACCGGCTGTTGTTCGGGATCGAGGTCTTCCCTGACTGCAGCGACCTCGATTGCACGCGCAAGCGGCTCGATGAGCAAAAAAGCGCAAAGCAGCATGGGCAGGGCTATGACCAGCTGTTCGTGCGGCACTGGGACAAGTGGCAGGACGGACGTGTGTCGCAGTTGTTTGCGATCGCAATCGATGGCGAGCACAACACATCGGGGTCACCGGTCACACTGACTGGGTCGCTGGATGCGAACGTACCCTCAAAGCCATTCGGCGACCGCCCGGACTACGATTTCAGCCCCGACGGCAGCCAGGTCATTTTTGCGGCGCGAATCCGTGGCCGCACCGAGCCCTGGTCCACCAATTTCGACGTCTATCGCGTGCCGTCCGACGGCAGCACCGCACCGGTCAATCTGACACCGGACAACCCGGCATGGGATGCCCAGCCGGCGTTTTCACCCGACGGCAAGCTGCTCGCGCACATTGCAATGGATCGGCCCGGCTTCGAGGCCGATCGCTTTCATCTCGTCGTGCGCGATGCAGCGACCGGAGCATTGCGCTTCACGACCCGCGACTGGGACCGCTCGATAGCTGCCTTCAGGTTCTCGGCGGATGGCCGGCAGATTTATGCGGTGACCGAACATCTCGGGCAGCGTCCGATCTGGTCAATCAAAATCAAGGATGGCGCGCGCCGGATGCTGACCGGGCCAGGCAATGTCACCGAGTACGACGTGGCAGGCGACCGGATTCTCTTCGCGATGCAAAGCCTCACCTCGCCTGTCGATCTTTACCTGATCGAGGGCCGTGCGCTACCGAGGCGGCTGACCGAGGTGAATGCCGCGCGCCTCGCCGACGTCCACTTCGGAGAGCCGGAGCAATTCAGCTTTGCCGGCGCCGGTGGCGAGCAGGTCTACGGCTATGTGGTCAAGCCGTGGAACTGGGAGCCCGACAAGTCCTATCCGGTCGCCTTCATCGTGCACGGCGGTCCGCAATCAAGCTTTGCGAATACCTGGAGCTATCGCTGGAATCCGGAGATTTACGCGGGCGCGGGGTATGCGGCGGTGTTCATCGACTTCCACGGTTCACAGGGCTATGGGCAGGCGTTCACCGATTCGATCAGCGGCGACTGGGGCGGCAAGCCGCTCGAGGACCTGAAGCTGGGGCTCGCCGCCGCGCTCGCGCGCTACCCGTGGCTCGACGGCGATCGCGCCTGCGCGCTAGGCGCATCCTACGGCGGCTACATGATGAACTGGATCGAGGGCAACTGGCCGGACGGGTTTCGCTGCCTCGTGAATCATTCCGGCCTGTTTGATCTGCGGATGATGTACTACACAACCGAGGAGTTGTGGTTCCCCGAGTGGGACGCGGGCGGTCCCTACCACGACAACCCCGCCGGCCATGAGAAGGTGAACCCTGCCAACCATGTGCTGGCGTGGAAGACACCAATGCTCGTGATCCATGGAGCGCTCGACTACCGGGTACCGTATTCGCAGGGCCTCGCAACCTTCACGGCGCTGCAGCGGCGCGGGATCGAGAGCCGGTTCCTGTATTTCCCGGACGAGAACCACTGGATTTCGAAGCCGGCCAACGGCCAGCAGTGGTACGAGGAAGTACTGGGCTGGCTCGACCAGCACCTGCCGGAGCAGGTGCCGGGCCGCTGACATCCTTCCTTGAATCCACCGCGCAGATCCACGCTGTCAAAGCCCGAGCTCACGCGCGGATTTCTTGGCGTCTTTGCCTATAGCCGCCGTGCGCTGGAACTGGTCTGGACCACCAGCCGGCCACTGACGGTTGCCTTCGCACTGCTGACGCTGGTCGCCGGCACGCTTCCCGCCGCGGTTGCGTACGTCGGAGCGCTGATCGTCGATGCGGTCGTTGCGGCGATCCAGGCCGACGAAGTGGCGCGCGCCGCGCTTACCAGGAATGCACTCGTTTTCGTCGCCGCCGAAGCCCTGCTGGTCGCGACGATCGCCGGTGCCCAGCGCGCTATTTCCCTGTGCCAGTCGCTGCTGCGCGCTCAACTCAGCCAGCGCGTCAACGTGATGATTCTGGAAAAGGCACTGACGCTGGAGCTGACGCATTTCGAAAACTCGGATTTTTACGACAAGCTGACACGTGCGCGCCGCGAAGCATCGAGCCGGCCGCTCTCATTGGTCACGCGCACCTTCGGTCTGGGGCAGAACGCCGTATCGCTGATGAGCTTCGGCACCTTGCTGTTCAGCTTCTCGCCCTGGGCGGTGCTGTTGCTGTTTCTCGCGGGACTGCCGGCATTCCTGGCAGAGGCGAAATTCTCGGGCCAGGCGTTCCGCCTGTTCCTGTGGCGTTCTCCCGAAACGCGCATGCAGCTGTATCTTGAAACTGTACTTGCGCGCGAAGACCATGTGAAGGAGGTAAAGCTGTTCGGGCTCGGGCCGCTGTTCCTGGAGCGATACCGCGACATCTTCCGCAAGCTCTACAAGGAGGATCGTGATCTCACGATCCGCCGCGACACTTGGGGCTTCTTCCTCGGGCTTGTCGCGACCGCAACTCTTTACGGAGCCTATGCATGGATTGCCCTCTCCGCGATCGCGAGCCGCATCACCCTCGGTCAAATGACGATGTACCTGATGCTGTTCCGGCAAGGGCAATCGGCCGTGTCCGCAATCCTGTCCGCCGTCGGCGGAATGTACGAGGACAACCTCTATCTGTCAGCACTGTTTGAGTATCTCGAAACGCCGGTGGATGACCGCATGGGCGTAGCCATCCGTGGTCCCAGGCCCGACGACGGAATCCGATTCGAGAATGTCAGCTTCAGCTATCCGGACGCCGAGAAACCGACACTGGTCGATGTGAACCTGCACATCAGGCCGGGCGAGTCGCTCGCCCTGGTCGGCGAGAACGGTTCCGGCAAGACGACCCTGATCAAGCTGCTGACCCGGCTGTATGTGCCGACCGCCGGGCGCATCACCCTGGACGGACTGGATCTGCGCGAATGGGCTGAAACCGCGCTGCGCGATCGCATCGGGGTGATCTTCCAGGATTTCACGCGCTATCAGCTTATGCTCGGCGAGAACATCGGCGCCGGCGACGTGCAGCACTTCGAGGACGAAGAACGCTGGCGTGAGGCCGGCGAAAAAGGCCTGGCGGCACCGATCGTCGACACGCTTCCGCAGGGCTACCGGACGCCACTGGGCAAATGGTTCAACGACGGTCGCGAATTGTCAGGCGGCCAATGGCAGAAGATTGCCCTGTCGCGCGCCTTCATGCGCTCGCGTGCAGACATCCTGGTACTGGACGAACCGACCGCGGCAATGGACGCAGGCGCGGAGGCGACCATATTCGAGCACTTCCGCACGCTGACGAAAGGCCGCATTGCGATCCTCATCTCGCATCGCTTCTCCACGGTGCGCATGGCCGACCAGATCGTGGTCCTGCAGGAAGGCCGCATCATCGAGCGCGGCAGCCATGATGACCTGATGCACGTGAACGGGCACTACGCGCAGCTGTTTTCCCTGCAGGCGAAGGGTTACAGGTAAGATTTGGCGTGACTTGGTGCCCGTGACTTGGTGCCGCGTGACTTGGTGCCGCGTGACTTGGTGCCGGGTCGCAAGTTCGCAGTTTGTCGGGAAACTGCGAACTTGCGACCCGGCACCAAGTCACTCGCGCCACTCCGCACGGTATGCACAGCCGAGCGTGACGATTCGCTCGAGCAACGCCGCGTAATCCATGCCTTCGTCGAGGGCGGCATCGGCGAAGTCCTCCTCCGCCGCGAGATTCGGGTTGGCGTTGGCTTCGAGCGCGAACGCTGTTCCGTCGGCGCGCAGGCGAAAATCCACGCGCGCGTAGCCTGACATGTGCAGCGCGCGGAAAATCCGCCGTGCCTGCCGGTCGAGTCTGTCGGCCAGCCCTGCCGGCAGGTCCAGCGCCTTGCAGCTCGTGATCCTGTGCCGCTCCTGATAGGCCCGGTCCCACTTGGCCTTGCGGGTCGCGATCGCCGCCCTGCCGTCCTTGAGTTCCCCGAACATGAATTCCCAGGGTGCCAGCGTGCGGACGCGCTCATTGCCGAGCATCGCGACATAGAGCTCGCGGCCCTCGATAAATTCCTCGACCAGGGCATCGGATTTCGTGTGCTCGTGGATGAATTCAATGCGTTCGCGCAAGCGTGCAGGCTCTTCCACCAGTGACGCCTGCGAGATGCCGAGTGACGCATCCTCGGTCGCCGACTTGACGAACAGCGGATAGTGCAGCCGCGCCGGTATCCGGATCGCGCTGCCGCGCCTGAACACCGCAAATTGCGGCGTCGGAATGCGGTGGTAGCTGAGGATCTGCTTGGTCAGGACCTTGTTCCGCGACAGCATCAAGCCGCGCGGATTGCAGCCTGTGTATGGTTGGCGCAGCAATTCCAGGTAGGCGACCACGTGCTGGTCATAAGTCACGACACCGCCGAATTCCTCCAGCAGGTTGAAGCAGACCTGCGGCTTCCAATCCTGGATCGTCGTGCGCAGCTCGCCGAGGCTGTCGCCGATGCCGAGCGGCCGCACTTCATGCCCGCATTGGCGCAGCCGCATGACGACGTCGTACTCGGTCCGGAACTCGTCGGCCTGCAGCTCGGTGCATCCTTCGAGAGTCTCGGGTGGAACCAGCGACTCGTGAACCAGCACGAGGATGCGCAATTTCTTCATCTGCGCTGGCCTGCCACGAAGAGCGCATCCGCCATGGCCTCAATCTCGTCGCCGCGCTTGATCGCCGCACGCCAGCCCTTCGGCAGTGCTGTCGCGCCGTAATGCGCACCGGCGAGCTCACCGACAATTGCTGCCGTAATGTCCGCGTTACCGCCGAAGCTCGCTGCTATTTCGAGGCATTCGCCCGGACCATTGCCCTGCTCGAATGCCCACAGTGCGGCCTCGAGTGCGCCTGCTGCCGCATTCGCTCCGGTCACGATGGCTCGCGGCTTGCTGCGCCTCCACGAACCCAGGGCAACGTCATTGACGGGCTGCTTCAATGTCACTGAATGCCAGAATCCCGGAGTCGGAGCGAAGTACGGTGCGAGCAGTGCTTCCTTGCCGGCGCCCGCCAGCGCACCGGCGAGCATTGCGCCGAAGTAGCGCACCGCATCCAGCGTCACGGGCGCCTGATGCGTGATGCGCGCGCAATTGACCGCCGACTCGACGGCTTCGCGTGGATTCGAGAGGCCAAAGGCGATTGCCGGGCCGATTCTGGCCAGCGGTTCCGCATCCGCACGCGCCGGGTCATGGGATCCAGCGAATGGATTTCCGGTCCATTGCGCCGTTGCAAGCGCGCGTGCCGTTGACGGACTGATTCCGACGCAGCGGCCAGTGCTGGTCCAGCGCCCTTCCCTTTGCCAGTGCTGGTACCGCTGCAGCTGGTCGGCGGCATCCATGCCGTTGCGCGCGACGAGGCTCTCCGCCAGGCACAGGGCCATCGCGGTCTTGTCGGTCCAGGCGTCGGCGGGAAGTGCGAATGGCCCGCCGCCGCCCAGCTCGCCATTCGGCGCGACCGGACCCGGCCGCAGGCCCAGCGTGGACTGCCCGATCGCGTCGCCCATCGCGAGGCCCAGCAACAGGCCGCGGATGCGATCGCGCGGATCGCCGCTCGTGGCTGCAGCCGTCCGCGATCTCCAGTTGCGCACGTAGTCGCATTGCGCATGCGTTTCGGGAACGCTGGGCCAGGTTCGCGAGCGCGCGCTTTCACGCCACAGTTCGTTGAGACGTACAAGGGCCTCTTCACCCGTCAGCCCGCCCCCTGCGAGCCAGCAACCGGCCACGAGATTGGTGCGGCCAATGCCGGCGTGGCAATGAAGGTAGATGCGCCTGCCCTCGGCCATGGCCGAATCCAGTTCGTCCAGGATCCTTTCCATCTGCTCCGTGGATTCGGGCAGGCCGTGATCACGGATGGGCCTGCGAAGGTAGACGACCACGTCAGCGGCATGGGCCCCTGGCAGCAGCTTGTCATAGGCGTCTAACTCGCCCGTCTCGGTCAGGTCGATGAAGCAGTCGATCCCCGCATCGAGCAGGCGCTGCAACCGATCGAGCGTTGCTAACCCGGTCGGTCCCGACGGGTGCTCGCCCGCGAGCAGGCGTTCCGGCACGACCCAGTAACTGTTTGGCAGCGGCGGCGGCTGTGACGACACTTCAGGAGCCGGGCCCGGCAGTCATGCGCTCGAGCGCTGCGAAATCGAACACGCGCGGATCGGCGAGATGCGAGGGCTCGACATTGCAGAGCGCGGTGAAGATCGCATCGACGCGCCCGGGATGATCGCGATCCCAGACCTCGAGCATCTTGCCCATGGCGACTCGCTGCAGATTCGGCTGCGAGCCGCACAACGTACAAGGGATGATCGGGAAGCCGCGCGCACGCGCATAGCGCGCGATTTCGCGCTCGGGCGCATAGCACAGCGGCCGGATCAGCACATTAGTGCCGTCATCGGACAGGAGCTTTGGTGGCATGGCCTTGAGCCTGCCGCCGTGAAACAGGTTCAGGAAAAAGGTTTCTACGATGTCATCTCGGTGATGCCCCAGTGCGATCCGCGTGTAGCCATTCTCGCGCGCAAAGCGGTACAGGGCACCGCGGCGCAGCCGACTGCAGAGCCCGCATTGCGTGCGGCCCTCCGGTATCACGCGACGCACGACACTGTAGGTGTCCTGTTCGATCACATGGTAGGGAACACCGAGGCCTTCCAGGTATTCGGGCAACACCCGCTCCGGGAACCCGGGTTGTTTCTGGTCCAGATTGACCGCACAGAGTTCGAAGCTCACCGGCGCCGCGCGCTGCAGCGATAGCAGCATGTCGAGCAGCGTGTAGGAATCCTTGCCACCGGAGAGGCAGACCATGACGCGATCGCCCTCGCCGATCATGTTGAAATCCGCAATCGCCTTGCCGACCAGGCCGCGCAGGCGCGCGGCGAGGCGTCGGAAATTGGCCGAGGTTTCCTTGGGCAGCGGAATCACGACAGCATTCTAGAATTCCGAGACGTACTTGCGCTCGAGATAACGCAGAAATGGCGCCGCCGACAGGGGCCGGCCTGTCGCATGTTCCACGAGTTGTGGCACGCCCATCTTGGCGCCCAGCGAATGCACCCGCTCGCGCAACCAGCCGAACAAGCCGCCAAATTGGCCCGCAGCGATCTCGGCCTCGATGCCCGGATGCTGCTCCCTGATCGCTTCCCAGAGCTGGCCGGCGATCACCGCGCCCACGCCGTAGGACGGGAAATGCCCAAAGGAACCCAGCGCCCAGTGGATGTCCTGCAGGCATCCCTCGAAGTCCGATGCGGGCACCAATCCGAGGCGGTCGGCGGAAAGTTCAAGCCAGGCCTCGCGCAGATCCTTCACCGCCAGTTCACCGGCAAGCAGGCGGCGCTCAAGTTCATAGCGCAAGCCGATGTGGGTCTGGTAGGTCAACTCGTCGGCTTCCATGCGGTTCGGCCCGCGTTCGACGCGATTCAGGTGGCGATAGAGATTTTCCTCGGACCATTCCGGGCCCGCCGCGCCATAGTGCTTTTCGAGCAATGGCCGCAGCCAGGACACGAACGACTTGTTGCGACCCACGATCATCTCGAGCAGCAGCGACTGGCTTTCTTCCAGCGCCATGCCGCGATCCTGGCCGACCGGCTGGTCTACCCATTCCGCGGGCAGACCGAGGTCATGCAGGGCCTGGCCGGTCTCATGCAAAGCGCCGAGCAAACCCTGGAACGGATGTCTAATGTTGAATTTAGCTGCGACCCGGATGTCGCCCGGCACGCCCTCCGTGAATGGGTGGTCGCTTTCATCGAAGCGGCCCCGGTCGAATGGAAAACCCAGGGCTTTCATCACATCGGTGCAAAGGCCACGCTGGCGGCTGGCCGAGAAACGGCCCTCGATCTTGATCACGGGATGCGCGGCCTGGACTTCCATGGCCTCGGTCACGAGTGTCGGCAGCCGCTGCATCAGCGGCGTAAAAATCGCATCGATGTCGCGCGACAGAAGTCCCGGCGTGAATTCGTCGGCAAGCGCGTCCCAGGGATCGAGCGAGAACCGCTGGGCCAGCAACTCAGCCTTGTTTCGCGTCAGCTTGACGACTTCATCGAGGTGCGGCGCCAGCACGCCGAAGTCATTCTGCTCGCGCGCTTCCCGCCAGCGCGCCTCGGCAAGCGCCACGCTGCGCGCTATGCGTGCGACCAGCGTCGGTGGCGTCGCGATCGCGTGATCGTGCAGCCGGCGCATCTCGCGCAGGTTGGCGCTTTGCCAGTCGGCCAGCGTGCGCGCATTGGCGTCCGCGCGATCGAGCAGGCGCGCGACCCGCGGCGACACCAGAAGCGTGTGGCACTCGATCTGCAATGCAGCGAGCTGGTCGCCGCGTACGTCGGCGCTTGCGCGCGGCATAGTGACGGCCGCATCCCAGCGCAAGACCGCCAGTACGCCGCGAAAAGCGTGCAGCCGCCGGAACTCCTGTTCGAGCTGCTGATAGGGCGTTGCCGTCGCCATTCCCGGACTCCTCCGCCCACGAGCCAGCACCGGGAAATGCCGGACTGGCAGCCTTGGCCTCTCGAGATGCGCCCGCAGGAACTGCGGGGCGGTCGTTCTGGATCGAATTCTACCAGCCGGGGGCGTCGAAACCCCTCCCTGAAGCCATCAAGTTCTTATTTTTCAACTAGTTAAGGTGGGTCTGCGCGGCTTGACACCGACGGCGGCACCGCAGCCCGCAGCCGCTCGATGAGCCCCGCCAGGTAATGCGGCGAGCGATGTTCCCCGGCCACCAGCGCATAGACTGCTGGTACGGCGAAGAGCGTGAGCAGGACGGCAATCGTCGTACCGAAAAACACCACCACGCCGATCGGCTCGCGCTGCTCGGACCCGGCCCCGGTCGCGAGCAGGAACGGCAGCGAACCGAATGCGGTGCATAGACTCGTCATCAGGACCGGGCGCAGCCGGATCGTCGCGGCCCGGGTGACCGCCTCGACCCGCTCGAGGCCCTGGTCGCGCAGCTGGTTGGCGAACTCGACGATCAGCACGCCGTTTTTCGCAGCAATCCCGACCAACATGATCATCGCGATCTGGCTGAAGATGTTGAGCGACATCGGGCTGCCCGCCAGCCGGAAGATTGCGAGGCCCGTGATGGCGCCAATCAGGGCGAGTGGCACGGTCGTCATGATCACGGCCGGTTGCTTGAAGCTCTCGAACAGTGCGGCAAGCACCAGGAATACGATCGCGATCGCAAACGCGAAGGTGGACCCGAAATGGCCCTGGGTGCGCAGGTACTCGCGCGCCTCACCGTCGAAGGACAGACGAGCCGCCGGCGGCAGTTCCGCGTTTATCAGCTCCTGAAAGTAAGCCACCGCCTCGCCCAGCGTATAGCCCGGTGCGAGACCGGCGCCGATCGTGATGGAACGCATCCGGTCGAAGCGGTTGAGTTGCATCGCTCCGGAAGTTTCCGTCAGCTCTACCAGGTTCGACAACGGCACAAGTTCGTGGCTCCGATCCGAGCGGACATAGAGATTCTGCAGGTCGGAAGGCACGACCCGATCCTGTGCCCGGCCCTGCAGGATCACCTTGTATTCCCGGCCGCGGTCCACGTAGGTCGTGACCACGCGCGAACCGAGCACCGTCTCCAGCGTGCGGCCGACCGACTCCAGCGAGATGCCCAACTCCGCTGCGCGGTCGCGATCCACCGCCACGTCGATCTGCGGCTTGCGCTCCCGGAAGTTCGTGTCCACGCCCGTGAGCCCCGGGTTCTGCCGCGCGAGATCCAGGATACGATCGCTCCAGCTGCTGAGCGTCTGGTAGTCGGGACCGCCGATGACGACCTGCAGCGGCCGGCCGAAACCGAACGAACCCAGGCCCTGCATCGCATAGATGCGGGCGCGCACGCCGGGCAATGCCTCGAACTGCGTAGTGAGCGACGCCGCAACGTCCATGGCGCTGCGCTCGCGCTCGTCCCAGTCCTCAAGCAATACGAAGCCACGAACCTCATTGACCTCGGTACTGCCGCCGACGCTGCCACTGCCGATGCGCAGGATGAAGCGGCGGATGTCGCCGTACCGTTTCCGCTCGCTGAACAGGATCTGCTCCGCCTTCAGCAACTGCCTTTCGGTGTATTCGATGCTCGCGCCCTCGGGAGCATCCAGTTCGAGGCGCACAAAACCAAGATCGCCCGCGGGAGCGAATTCACGGGGCAGCGTATTCAGGGCGAGCACGGCAACGCCCGCCAGCGCCACGGTGCCGCCGATGATCAGCCACGGCCGGCCGAGCAGCATTCGCAGCCGGTGCTCATAGGCCCGCGAGAGCGCGTGAAAGAAGTGGTCCAGTCGGCGCGCGAACCTGCCGCGCTGCTGTCCGCTCCGGAACAGGCGCGACGACATCACCGGCGTCAGGGTCAGCGCCACCAGCGCCGAGAACATCACGGCCGCGGCCAGCGTGAAGCCGAATTCGCTGAACAGTTGGCCGATGGTGCCGGGCAGGAACGAGATCGGCACGAATACCGAGATCAGCACCAGCGTCGTTGCGATCACGGCAAAGCCGATTTCGCGGCTGCCGTCGATCGCGGCCAGGAGCGGCGGCTGTCCCTGCTCGACGCGGCGGTAGATATTCTCGAGCACGACGATCGCGTCGTCCACGACGAGGCCGATTGCGAGCACCAGGCCAAGCAGCGTCAGTACGTTGATCGAGTAGCCCATGAGATCCATGAACATGAATGTCGAAATGATCGAAATCGGGATGGTCACGGCCGGCACCAGCGTCGCCCGCAGGTTGCCGAGAAACAGGTAGATGACGAGCAGGACCAGCGACATCGAAATGCCGAGTGCGATCAGGACTTCGCGCAGCGAAGCATTGATGGAGTCCGCGCGGTCGATATTGATGGAGAGCGTCATGCCCGCAGGCAGCCCGGGCCGGATGTGATCCAGCGTCGCGTAGATCTGTTTCGCCACTTCGAGCGTGTTCGCCTTGGAATTCTGCTCGATACCGAGGCTGACGCCTGGCAGGCCCATCGTGCGGGACACGCTGCGCTCGTTCTCCGCGCCGAGTTCGACCCTTGCGACGTCACCAAGCCGTACTAGGTAACCGTCCGGACCGCGCCCGATCGACAGCTTGCGGAAGTCCTCGACCCGTGAAAGCCCGGTGTCGGTGCGCAACGCAAATTCGCGTTCGCTGGATTCGAGGCGACCCGCCGGCAACTCGACGTTTTCGCGCCGCAGCGAGCCTTCGATGTCGGCGACCGTCAGTGCCCGCGCGGCGAGCGCCTGGCGATCGATCCAGATCCGCACCGCCTGCCGGCGCGCGCCATTGATATTGACGCGCGCGACACCGGGCGTCGCGGACAACTGGTCGACCAGCACCCGCTCGGCATAGTCCGTCAGTTCCAGCACCGACATGCGATCGCTGGACAGGTTGAGGTACATGACCGCCTCGCCGATGGACTCGGCTTTCTGGATTTCGGGCGGATCGGCCTCCTCCGGCAAGTCGTCGGCGACACGCCCGACGCGATCGCGAATGTCGTTCGCGGCCGAGTCCACATCGCGATCGGCACTGAACTCGACATTGATCGCCGAGCGGCCGTCGCGGGAACTGGAACGCAGCGTTTCAATCCCCTCGAGGCCCGCGATGCGGTCCTCGATCACCTGCGTGATCTTGTTCTCGACGATCGCGGCCCCCGCACCCAGGTAACTGGTCGTGATCGAAACGAATACCGGGTCCGCTTCCGGGTACTCGCGTATGGCGAGGCGGGTCAGGGAAATGAGTCCCAGGATCACCAGCAGCATGCTGATGACCGTCGCGAACACCGGCCGCCTGATCGAGAATTCCGAGAGCTTCATTCGAGTTCGTGCACGACGCTGCCGTCGCGGATCTTCTGCGTGCCTTCGATCACGATACGTTCGCCAGCTGCGATGCCCGTCAGTATTTCGACTTCGCCGGGGCTGCGCCGGCCGATCGTTACGATGCGGCGCAACGCGCGCCCATCCGCAACCACGAACACATAGACCTCGCCACGCTCGGGCACCAGTGCCTGTTCCGGCACGACCAGGCCCGGCAATGGTTCGCGGCTGACGACGACAGTCAGGAACATGCCCGGCCGCAGGAATCCCTGTGGATTCGGCAGGCGGGCACGCACCCTGATCGAACGCGTGACCGGATCGACCCGGGAATCCACCGATTCCACCGCGCCGTCGAACGATTCCCCAGGATAGGCGATACTCTTTGCGGTGACGGCGAGGCCCGATTTCAGGATCGCGAGGAACGTCTCGGGCACGTCGAAGTCGATCTTCATGGTGCGCGTATCGTCGAGTGTGGTGATGATCGCGCCCGGGCTCACCAGGGCGCCGACGCTGACGCGCCGCAAGCCGACACGGCCATCAAAGGGCGCGCGGATCACCGTATCCGCGACGCGTGCTTGCGCTGATGCAACCCGTGCCGAGTTTCCTTTCAGCGTCGCCTCGATCTGCTCGAGCTGCGATTGCGACACGGCTTGCTGCGTGAACAGGCCGCGGCTGCGCTCGTAAGCGCTCCTGCTTTCGGCCAGCGCGGCCTCGGCCGCAGCCAGGCCAGCCCGGTCCTGCGCGCCGTCCAGTTCGACGAGCAACTCGCCGCGGCGCACCCACTGGCCCTCGTCGAAGCGCACGGCGATGACCTTGTTGCCGGCTTTCGACGTGATATCGACCGCCTCATTGGCATGGGCGGTTCCCAGTGCCTCGATCCTGACTACGATCGGTTTCTGCTGTACCGGCGCCGTGATGACTGCGACCGATTCAGGTGCGCTTTCGCCAATCGCATTGGCGGCCGGAACGTCCGGCCGGCGGCTGGTGTAGGCATAGACTGCCGCCGCGATCACCAGCACCGCGATGACAATCATCACTGGCCGTCTGGCGGGGGAAATATTCATTGTTTCGATGCTAACCGATGCCCGGTGCGCCCGCGCGTCAGCGCTTTTCCAGCCATTCGGCGATTGTCCCTGGCAGAATTTCCTGGGCCCTCGCGCTTACATAGATGCCGATGTGGCCACCGTCGAATTCGAAACTCGTGTAGTCATCGCTGCCGATCAGCCCGCGCAGGGGGAGCGTCGCCGACGGCGGCACCAGATGGTCCTGCGATGCGTG
>SHZN01000059.1 GCA_009692245.1 Gammaproteobacteria bacterium | reverse complement strand
GTCCACGATCGGGCGCCCGCGCACGATGTGGAGACCCTGGTTGCGGTAGGAGGGAAACAGCATGTCGCCGGGCTGCAGCGCCATGGCCATCGCGACAGAAACGGCCTCCTCGCCGAAAGAGCGCATATAGAAGCTGATCTTTCCGGAACGCTGGATGCGCTGCATGCGATCGTCGAACACGCGCGTCAGCAACATGTGGCGCAGTGCGATCTGCAGTTCCTCCGGGTCGAGGCGCGGACACCACGGCCCGATGGCCTGATGCTGGTCGTCGAGCACGCGCACGAGCTCGTTGGAAAGCGCCTGCATGTCACGGACCCGCGAGCTCGTCTCCGGGCGCTTGACTGCGCCCGCCGGTGACAACTCAAGATAGCTGAAATCCGGGGCGTCGCCTGGCCTGGCGGGGGTCTTCGGCACATGCAGGCGTGACTTCGTGACCATGGGGTACCCGCTTGGCTAGGAGCGACCGGAGTGGCCCGCGTATTCTACCCAAGAATTACGCCAATTTAGCCGTAATCTTATGCTGTAATGCAAAATAGTGGAATTATATGGTCTAATATCTTCCACATATGAAAACAAAGTTGCAGATTTCCTTAGATCGCAGTGACCGCCGCATCCTGGATGAGTTGCAGCGCGACGGCGCCCTTTCGGCCGCCGACCTCGCGGCCAAGCTGGGACTCTCGACGACGACTTGCTGGCGACGCATTCAGCAGCTCGAAGAGAGCGGCGTCATCAAGCAACGCGTTGCGCTACTAAACCGGGAGGCGCTCGGGCTCGACGTGATGGTGTACGTGCAAGTGCGCCTGTCGACCCAGGGCCGCGATGCACTTGCGCAATTCGAGAAAGCGATCCGTGACCGGCCCGAAGTGCTCGACTGCTGCACGCTGACTGGCGAATGGGACTTCTGCCTGCGAATCGTCACGCACGACATGAAGGCATACGAGGCCTTCTTCCTGGATCACCTGTCGAAGATTCCGAATGTGCAGTCGGTTAATTCATCGATCGTCGTCACGGTGATCAAGGAATCGACGGTACTGCCGCTGGCGCGCGAGTGAACCGCATCGACGCGAGCCATGTCCTAGTCCCAGAAACGTTTATCTTCGCGCCGGGCATAGATTTCCGCAATGCGCATCAAGTACTTCTTGACCGCCTCCATCTTGATGGTCGAGCGGTAACTGGCTGCGGAGGGGCACAGCTGCACGTACTCCTGGTCGAGCTGCCTGCTCAGTACTTCAAACTCGGGGTCCGCACCGATGGCGATGATCTTGTTGCGCTTCGCGAAGATCGGATCCGTCGCCGTTTTCAGTGCGGCATCTTGGCGGGCAAATAGCGCGGTGAGCGCCTGGGTCTGCTCGCCCTCGCCCGCTTCCTCCTTCTGGATCGACTCGACAGTCGTCTCCGACCCCAGCGACTGCATCACCTGCATCGCCTTCGTCGCCTCCTCTGCGTTCTCCATCATGTAGTCCATGATACGGCGCATCCATTCCTGCGGGTCCAAGGCCTCAAGGCGATCCTCAATCTGGCCGTTAAGTTGTTCTTGCCGGCTGATCTCAGCGGAAATGGTTTCGATCCGGGCCGTCAATATCTCGTCGAAATCGTCCTGCTCGTCGTAACATGCGGTCGGCAGCGCTGGCACCAGCGTCCATGGGTCGGCCGGCGCCGCTGCGTTCGCCGCGAGCGAGGCCACGGACAAGGCCAGGCCCAGTAGTCTTTTTTTCATGGCGATTTCCTACCTCCGGTGGTCGCAGCCGCCGATTTTGTGACCAGTGAGATTGATCGTCATGTTTCCATCATCGGTGACGTATTTGATAGTCCCGCTGTAGGAGTCCGTGCCTTCGTAAGTAATCTCGCCCTGGCCCGTCATCGCAGGCGGCACGGAACAACTGGATGTCCAGCTGACCTTGTTCCCGACCCTATGCATGTCCGAGTTCCTGCATCCACGCTCGTCGTTCGTGGAGCCCGGCGGCTCTTGCGCATTCTGCGCCGCACACATTTTTAGCGTCTGCACTGGCATCTTCATCGGCAGACCCTCCATCTCCATCTGGGTGGTCAGCTGCCAGAGATCGCCGGGTGGCTCGGCAGCGAGAATTGGCAGCGAACCAAACAGGACCAATGCAGAAA
Source organism: Gammaproteobacteria bacterium (assembly GCA_009692245.1). GTDB lineage: Bacteria > Pseudomonadota > Gammaproteobacteria > Steroidobacterales > Steroidobacteraceae > SCUD01. Next base: position 8,874 of record SHZN01000059.1, on the reverse strand, counting down.
GCGCCAAGCTTCGCGGATACGGCGAAGCCATGACATTGACCCCTGATTCGTGAGCCGAGCGGCTCGTTGAATGAGGAATCCTACTCCTCCGACCGCATTCTTGCTCTCCTCCACCTGCCAGCGCCTGGCCGCGGTGAAGTGGCGTAACATGAGTTGTTACAGGACAATGCAGAACAACGCGTCTACAAGTGAGATATTTTTCATGAGAAAGTTTGCGTGGACTCTCGCTGCAGCACTGCCCTTGATCTCGGCCCCAGCCATGTCGGCCGACGATAGCGGTTTCTATTTCGGCGTCGGCGCGGGCATGTTCGGTGTCCAGGAAGATGATTTCTAAAGCTCAGGCTTTCATTTCAACGACGACGACACGGGCCTCCGGGCAGTCGGCGGCTGGCAGATCAATCAGTATTTCGGGATCGAGGCCGGATACGTTGATGGTGGTACCGCCAGCGATTCGCTTGGTGTCCTCGCCGTCGACGGCTTCCAGGCGGATGTCGATATCGACGTGACGGAGTTTGACTGGTATGTCACGGGCAAGTTGCCGCTCGGCGACATGTTCTATGCCTACGCCAAGGCCGGCATGGCGTTCTGGCAATAAGACGCTTCAGCCACCGTCCAGGAGGATGACGGCGAAGGCGGCGTGATCACAACGGAGCTGAACGATAGCTCCAATAGCAATGACCCTGCCTATGGCGCGGGCTTCGGCATGAATAGCGGTGAAAATGTCGGCCTGCAGGTCGAGTACGTAGCATTCGACGTCGAGAACACCAATGTGGATTTCCTGTCGGCCAACTTTGTGTGGCGCTTCAGGTAGCACGAATTACTGACAGCTGGCGACCGTCAGCGAGTCGATCCACGCGCTGATCAGCTGTTCGCCGGCGCTGTCGCGCATATTGCTCGCGATCGGCGGCATCGCGTACGCGTCGCGTCGCGCCATGCGCGCGAGTAACACCGAGCGAGCATCGTCTCCCGGCGCGATGATGAGCGCATTGGCGATGCCAAGATCGCCGGCCGTCGGCGCGACGTTGCAGGCGCCGGTCTGTACCAGCGCCGTATTGTGCCGCAGGTCGAGCGCCACGGGCGTCGGCCCCAGCGGCTGATGGCAGTTGGCGCAATTGGTGTGGAGATAGGCCCGCGCGCGCTCCGTCAACGTGCGACCAGTGTCGCTCGGATTCGCATAGGCCGGTAGATTCGCGGCGACCGGTGGCGACAACACATTGACGGCATTCAGAGTGGTGATCTGATTGGCGTTGCGCCCGGTCTGCGCGTAAGTCAGCAGCCCATTCTGCTGCGCCGTTTCGAGTCCGAGACTGAAGCCGGCCGCCTGCGTGTGGCATTGCATGCACTGCGCTTCACTCGGGAAAATCCAGTCCTGCCCCGCGACCGTCACGGTCTTGCCGCCCGTGATTCGCGTGGCCTCGGTCTGGCCTGCATTCCATTCGTAGGTGTACCCGGCCCAGACGCCGTCCGGATGACGCATGAAAAGCCGGGTCTCGACTAGCTGGTTGGCCAGCCGGAAGTGCTTCACCAGGACCGTTCCGTTCGGCGGGTCCCAGTCACCATCGCCCTGCACGGCGATATTCTGGCCATTCAGCAGGCCAATCCAGCGCTCCTTGGCCGCGCCGTCCGACCAGAATGCCGCGTTGGGCGCATACGGAATCAGCGTCAGCAACGGTGGTGCGCCAGCGGCCGATGTATTGATGCATCCCGTGGCGGACAGTTGCTGCGGCACATTGTCGCCACCGCCGCCGCCCGTGAACACGAGTTCGCGGATCTGGCCACGCGAATAATCGAGCAGGAACAGTTCGCCGTCATTTGCTTCGCCGAACGCCGACGGTGACAGTGGTCCAGGCGCTCCCGGTGGTGTTGCGCCGGGCTGCACGAGCGGCGTCAGCACATAGGTGCCGCCTGCACCCGGCGTCAGCGACGCGATCATGCCGCTGCCGAAGTCCGCGAAGATGTAGCGTCCGAACTGCTCTGTCGTCTGGGCACCGCGATAGACGTACCCACCGGTTACCGAGAAGCCCATTGCGCGGCCGTACTCAGCGACCGGATCGATGAGGCCGGCAGTCTGGCATCCGCTCGACGGCTCGAAGCAGTGCGCACCCTCGCGAGTGTCCCAGCCGTAATTTCCGCCGCGATCGATGATGTCGATCTCCTCGAAGCTGTCCTGACCGACATCGGCGAGCCATAGAACGCCAGTCTGGCGATCGAAACTCCAGCGCCATGGGTTACGCAGGCCCAGCGCATAAATCTCCGGACAATTCTGCGTGCCGGTGCCGTCGATGTTGCAGCGTGGATTGCCGGCGAAGGGATTACCGGTGGCGCCGCCCGGGATCCCATAGGGCGCGCCACCCGGCTGCTGGTCCACGTCGACGCGCAGCATCTTGCCGAGCAGGCGCTGCGGATTCTGCGCATTTTCCTGCGGATCGCCGCCACCACCGCCGTCACCCAGGCCGAGGTACAGGAAACCGTCCGGCCCGAACGCGAGGTTGCCGCCATTGTGATTGCTGGCCTCCTTGTTGACCGTGAGCAGCACACGTTCGGAATTTGGATTGAGTGTCAGTCCACCATCCGGACTCATGAATTCGGAGGTAATCGCGCGCACCGATCCACCAACCGATGCGCTGTAATGGACATAGGCGCGGCCATTCACGGCAAAGTTCGGATGGAATGCGAATCCCAGGAGCCCTGCTTCACCTGAATTGAACACGCGGTTGCTGATGTCGAGAAATACCTGGGTCGTGTTGACGGCCGCGTTGTTGTCGAAGGCACGAACCAGGCCAGCCTGTTCCAGGACAAACCAGCGCGACGCGTCGCCCGGCACCTGAAGCATCGCAACCGGTGAGGCAAATGTCAGGTTTGGAAATGCGCGCGGCGTCGACAGTGTCGAGCTCCCGGCCGTGCGGGCGGGCGCAAGGCAGGTCGTGTTGCTCGGTCGTTGATCGAGTCCCGAGCCTGGCGGTGGCGGTGGAGGTGGCGGGTTCGAGCCCTCACCCCCGCCGCCACAGCCGAGCAAGATCAAGGCGACATATGCCGGCAGCAGTGCACGCATGGACATTGTCCCAGCACAGCATAAGCGCAGTCGCCCGGCAAGCTTTGGCTAGTCGCTGTATCGCGACAGCTCAAAGTCGTTCGACGCCACGCCTCGCGAGTGGACTTAACCCCACTCCTCCTTGCTCCAGGCAACGCTGGATTTCGCTGCGCATTCGTGGTTCCCAGAATTTCTGGAGGTGGTAGGCCACCTGCTCCGCGGCGGCGTCCGCGTCCGGTTCGGAGGCGAAGAATGCGGCGATGTCATTCACCATCGCGACGAGTCGCTCAACATTCATCGCGATGGCTGCAGGCGGTCGGCAATGCCGGGCTGCGTTGCGCGCCGCGTTCGGCGCGAATACGCGCCTGCCAGGCCTCCGGTTGCCCGACCCTGACCACCTCGACGGCCGTAACCTTGTATTCCGGGCAGTTCGTCGCCCAGTCCGAATTCTCGGTGGTCACCAGGTTGACGCCGGATTCCGGGAAATGGAATGTCGTGTAGACGACACCAGGCGTCATGCGCCGGGAGACGACGGCGCGCATGACCATGTCGCCCGTCCGGCTCGTGACTCCGACCCAGTCACCGTCGGCGATGCCGCGGTCCTCGGCGTCATCTGGATGGATGTCAAGGCGGTCCTCTTCCTGCCAGGCCAGATTTGCCGTGCGGCGAGTCTGCGTGCCCACGTTGTACTGATAAAGCACGCGACCTGTTGTGAGCAGCAACGGGAAGCGGCTCGTGCTGCGCTCGGATGTCGCGATGTATTCGGTCAAGTAGAACTTGCCCTTGCCGCGCACGAAAGCGCCGACATGCATCGTGGGTGTGCCATCGGGTGCCGCATCATTGCAGGGCCATTGAATGCTGCCGAGACGCTCCAGCTTCTCGTAGGTCACCCCATGGAAAGTCGGCGTCAAGCGTGCGATTTCGTCCATGATTTCGGAGGGATGCGAATAGTGCATCGGGTAGCCCAGCGCCTGGGCCAGTTGCATCGTGACTTCCCAGTCCGCGAGACCTGCGAGCGGCTCCATGACCTTTCGGACCCGCGAGATGCGCCGCTCGGCGTTGGTGAAGGTTCCGTCTTTCTCGAGGAAGGACGAGCCGGGCAGGAAAACATGCGCATAGCGCGCCGTCTCGATCAGGAACAGGTCCTGGACGACCACGCACTCCATGGCTGAAAGCGCGGCGACGACGTGATTGGTGTTCGGGTCGGAGTGGACGAAATCCTCGCCCTGGATGTAGAGCGCGCGGAAACTTCCATCGAGCGCGGCCTCGAACATGTTCGGAATACGCAGGCCCGGCTCACTTGCAAGCGTGGCATTCCATGCGCCTTCGAACAGGCTGCGCGTTGCAGCGTCCGACACATGACGGTAGCCGCTGAATTCGTGCGGGAAAGATCCCATGTCGCAGGCACCCTGCACATTATTCTGGCCACGCAGCGGGCTGACGCCCACGCCCTCGCGACCAAGATTTCCCGTGGCCATCGCAATATTGGCGATGCCCATGACCATGGTCGTGCCCTGGCTGTGCTCGGTGACGCCCAGGCCGTAATAGATCGCGCTGTTGGGGCCCGCGGCATACATCCGGGCCGCCTTTCGCACGAGTGCCGCCGGTACGCCGCTGATCGCCTCCATCGCCTCTGGAGAGTTCCTGGCGTCGGAGACGAAAGCTTTCCACTTGCGGTAGGTGTCGCCTTCGCAGCGCTCCTCGGCGTAGGCGTCATTCGCCAGGCCTTCCGTGACGACAACATGCGCGAGCGCATTGATGACCGCCACATTGGTGCCGGGTCGCAGTTGCAGGTGCGCGGCTGCCTCGATGTGCGGCGTGCGCACGAGGTCGATGACGCGCGGGTCGATCACGATCAGTGTCGCCCCCTGGCGCAGGCGGCGCTTCAGCTGCGAGGCGAATACCGGATGCCCGTCGGTCGGGTTAGCGCCGATCAGCATGACCACGTCCGCTTTCATGACGGAAGTGAAGGCCTGAGTTCCCGCGGACTCGCCCAACGTGTGCTTCAGGCCATAGCCGGTCGCCGAGTGACAGACCCTCGCGCAGGTGTCAACATTGTTGGTGCCGAGCGCCGCACGCACGAGTTTCTGCACCAGGAATGTTTCTTCGTTGGTGCAGCGCGAGGAAGTGATGCCGCCGACCGAATTGGGGCCGTATTTCTGCTGGATGCGCTTGAACTCGGAAGCCGTGTAGCTGATCGCCTCCTCCCAGCTCACTTCGCGCCAGGGATCGGTGATGCGCTTGCGGATCATCGGCCGGCGGACGCGGTCGGCGTGGGTCGCATAACCGAAGGCGAAGCGCCCCTTCACGCAGGCATGGCCCTTGTTTGCGGTGCCGGCACGATTGGGCACCATCCGGACCACGGTCTCTTCCTTGACCTCGGCCTTCAGCGAACAACCGACGCCGCAATAGCCGCAGGTCGTGGAAACCGCTTTTGTCGGTGCGCCGAGCATCAGCGGCAATTTTTCGGTCAGCGCCGCGGTCGGGCAGGCCTCGACGCAGGCGCCGCAGGAAACGCATTCGGACTCGAGGAACGGCTGGTGCTGGCTCGCCGAGACGCGCGAGCTGAATCCGCGGCCCTCGATCGTCAGCGCGAGCGTGCCCTGCGTTTCATCGCAGGCGCGCACGCAGCGGGAGCACACGATGCAGAGATCCGGGTTGAAAACGAAATAGGGATTGCTGGCGTCCTGTTTGACTCCGCGCTGCGATGCCCCGCCATTCGCATAGCGCGAACCCTCGACGCCGAGTTCCGCGGCTGCATCCTGCAATTCGCAATGCCCATTGGCAGGACAGGTATCGCAATCGAGCGGGTGGTCTGATACATACAGTTCGACCACGCCACGCCGTAACTTCTGGATTCGCGGCGACTGCGTGCGCACCTTCATGCCGGCCGCCACTTCGGTCGTGCAGGAGGCCGGGAATCCCTTGCGACCCTCGATCTCGACCAGGCACACGCGACAGGAACCGAAGGCCTTCAGGCTGTCGGTGGCGCAAAGTTTCGGGATGTGACCGCCTGCCAGTGCGACGGCCCGCATGACAGAAGTACCCGCGGGCACCGTGACGGTGCTGCCGTCGATATCGAGCGTCACCGTCCCGGTCGACGCGGGGGCCGGCGTGCCAAGGTCCTTATGGTCAATGGAATACATATCAGCTTGCAGCAGTCCGTTTCGCGAAATCTTCCTTGAAGTGCTTCATCGCGCTCAACACCGGATAGGGTGCCATACCCCCGAGTCCGCACAAAGAGGCCTGCAACATCGTATCGCAGAGCTCCTCCACGAGCGAGCAATTGCCTTCCGGATTGATGCCACGGGCAATCTTCCCGAGTGCCTCGGCGCCCCGAACCGATCCGATGCGGCAGGGTGTGCACTTGCCGCAGGACTCGATCGCGCAGAATTCCATCGCGTACTTCGCCATCTCCAGCATGTCGACCGTGTCGTCGAATGCGACGACACCGCCGTGCCCGAGCATGGCGCCGATCGCTGAAAGCGCCTCGTATTCGAGTGGCGTGTCGAACTGCGATTCCGGCAGGTAGGCGCCCAGTGGTCCCCCGATCTGCACGGCACGAATCGGCCGGCCGCTCGCGGATCCGCCACCATAGTCGTACAACAACTCACGCACCGTCAGGCCGAATGCCCGCTCGATCAGCCCGCCGCGGAGCACGTTGCCGGCCAGCTGCAGCGGTAAGGTTCCGCGCGACTTCGCCTGGCCGAAATCGCGGTACGCAGCCGCGCCCTGGGCCAGCACCACCGGCACCGTGGCAAGTGTCACCACGTTATTGACCACGGTTGGCGCCCCGAACAGGCCCTTCTCCGCAGGCAATGGCGGGCGCACCCGAATCTCTCCACGGCGCCCCTCGAGGCTTTCCAGCATCGATGTCTCTTCGCCACAGATGTAGGCGCCGGCACCGAGGCGCAGCTCAATGTCGAAGGCGTGCTTGCTGCCGCAGACATCGGTCCCGAGGTAAGCGGCCTTGCGTGCGGCGCTGATCGCGGCATTCATCACCTGGTAGGCGTGCGGATACTCGACGCGCAGGTAGATGTATCCGCGCGTCGCCCCGACTGCGACCCCGGCGATGATCATGCCTTCGATGACCGAGAACGGATCACCCTCCATCAGCATGCGGTCCGAGAATGTTCCTGAGTCGCCCTCGTCCGCATTGCAGGTGATGTAGCGCTGGCCCGCCGGCTGCTTCAGCACGGTCTGCCACTTGATGCCGGTCGGAAAGGCCGCGCCGCCGCGGCCGCGCAGACCCGATTCGAGCACCTCATTGACAGTTGCGGCGGATCCAATCTCGAGCGCGCGACGAAGCCCGCGGAATCCGCCTTGCGCGATGTAATCGTCGAGGTCGAGCGGATCGATGCGCCCGACCCTCGCAAATGTGAGCCGCTGCTGGGACGCGAACCATGGGTGCGCCTCGATCGGCCCGAGCCGCAGCGGATGCGCTTCGCCCCGCAGCAGGCCCTTGTCGATGAGGCCCGGTACATCCTTCGCGGTCACTGGCCCGTAGGCAATCCGGCCGGCGGCGCATTCCACCTCGAGCAGCGGCTCGAGCCAGTAGAGACCCCGAGACCCGTTGCGCCGAAGCCGGATCGCGGTGCCCGCGGCTTGCGCGGCTGCGAGCAGCTTCTGCGCCGTCGCTTCGGCGCCGAGCGCAAGCGCGCCCGCATCCCGCGAGATCCACACGGTGACGGTCACGGCCTCACCCCTGCGCCCGCGCGCTTCAGTAATTCGTCCAGACGCTCCGGCGTCACGCGTCCATGAACTTCCTCATCGATCATCGCCGCGGGCGAACAGGCGCACAGCCCGAGGCAGTAAACGGCCTCAAGCGTGATTTCACGGTCGACTGTCGTCTCGCCGAAGCCGATGCCGAGGCGTTTCATGGCGTGCCGCTCAAGTGCGCGGCCGTTCATCGACTGGCAGGCCTCAGCCCGGCAGAGCCGCAGGACCCTCCGGCCATGCGGGGCGCTGCGGAAGTGGTGATAGAAGCTCACCACACCGTGAACCTCGGCCCGCGACAGGTTGAGTGCCCCGGCAATCAGCGGCACGGCTTCCGCAGGCACGTAACCCAGCGACCGTTGCACGTCATGCAGGATCTCGATCAGCGGGCCTGGCTGGTCCTTGTGGCACGCAACGATCGCAAGAATTTCATCCTTCTGCGCCTGGCTGATCGGTTTCGGTGCCTCAGCAGCGGTCATTGCAGCCGTTCCCGATGCGTATACACATTGAAGGATGCGTCGCGCAGGAAACCGACGAGCAGGATACCGGTGCGCTCCGCAAGGTCGATCGCGAGGCTGGAAGGCGCACCCACCGCCGCCACCACCGGGACGCCGGCCGCTGCCGCCTTCTGCAGCAGTTCAAAGCTCGCCCGCCCGCTCAACAGCAGCACACATTCGGAAAGCGGCAGCGCGCCTTCCAGTAGCCTCGCGCCGACCAGCTTGTCGAGTGCATTGTGCCGGCCGACATCTTCGTAGGTCGCAAGCAGGTCTCCACGCTCGTCAAAAAGGCTCGAGGCATGCAGCCCGCCGGTGTCCCGGAAGACATCCTGTGCGCTGCGGGCTCGCACCACGAGCGAGCCCAGCAACTGCGCCGATACCTTGATAACGCTCGCGACCGAACGAATCGGCAGCATCTCATTCACCGCCTCGAGCGATGCTTTGCCGCAGACCCCGCAGCTGGAGCTGGTATAGAAGTTGCGCTCGAGTCGCGCAAGGTCCATCGGGACACCGGCCTTAAGCTCCACGCGCACAACATTGCCGGTCGGGCCGCACAGGCGTGCCGATTCGATGTCGTCATTGGAGCGGATGAGCCCCTCGCCGTGCAGGAAACCGACGGCGAGCTCCACA
>SHZN01000058.1 GCA_009692245.1 Gammaproteobacteria bacterium | reverse complement strand
GAAGACGAACCGGCGCTTCTCGAGACGCTTGCAAAGCAGTTTCGAACGGCTGGTTTCGTGGTGGACCTTGCCGCCGATGGAATCGACGGCGAATTTTCTGGCAAGGAGTATCCGATCGATATCGCGGTCGTGGACCTCGGACTGCCGGGCAAGTCCGGTCTGGACGCAATCCGGGCCTGGCGCAAGGCCGACAAGTCATTCCCGGTGCTGCTCCTGACTGCGCGCGACAGCTGGCAGGAAAAGGTCGCAGGGCTCGACGCCGGCGCCGACGATTACGTCACCAAGCCATGCCGGTTCGAAGAGGTTCTCGCTCGCGTGCAGGCCTTGCTGCGCCGTTCCGGCGGATGGTCACAGCCATTGCTGAAGGGCGGCGGCGTCGAACTCGATACCCGCAGCCAGGAAGTCCGGGTCGCCGGTGTCGCTATCGAACTGACCGCATTCGAGTACCGCCTGCTCGAATACCTGATGCTGCGGGCCGGCCAGGTCGTCTCCAAGACTGAGCTGACTGAAAAGCTCTATGAGCAGGACTTCGAGCGCGACAGCAACACGATCGAAGTATTTGTCGGCCGGCTGCGCCGCAAGCTCGACCCGGATGGAGACCGCCAGCCGATCGAGACCCTGAGGGGTCGCGGCTACCGTATCGCACGCGACTGATCGTGGCGCGGTCAACCCCATCGCTGAAGACCCGGCTGCTCGCGACGCTGGCCCTGCTACTGCTGGTCGCGGCCGGTGTCGCTGCCTGGGCACTGGATTCGATGTACCGTGACCTCGGCCTGCGCTCGCGCCAGGACGTGCTCGATGCGCAGGTCATCGCGCTGATCTCATCGGCCGACATCGACGCGGAAGGCCGCCTGGTGCCCGAGAATCTAGCGGAACCGCGGCTTGCAAGCCCTGGCTCAGGCCTGTACGCAGAGATCGTCAGTTCGCGCGGCAGTTGGCGTTCACCGTCGGCGCTCGGCAGCGGCCTCAATCTCGCGGCAGCGCCGGCAACTGGTGCGCGCAATTTCGAGTACGCGAGACTGGCCGACGGCACGCGCGTAATGGGTCTTTCGCTTGGCATTCGCTGGGTGCTCGAGGACGGCAGCAGCAGGGACTTCATCATTCGCGCGGCCGAAAGCATGGAGCCGTGGTACCACGAGGTTGCGCGGGTGCGCGCCTGGCTCTTGTCAGGTTCGATCGTGCTTGGCCTGCTGCTGCTTGCCGGGCTCGCCATTGCCATGCGATTTGCGCTGAGGCCTCTGCACCAGCTTGAGACCGAGATCGCCGACATCGAGGCCGGGCGGCGTGACCTGCTGGGCTCAGGCTGGCCGCGCGAGCTTGCCGGCGTCACCGGTAATCTGAATGCGCTATTGAATGGCGAGCGCAAGCGCCTGGAACGCTATCGCACGACACTCGGCAATCTCGCCCACAGTCTCAAGACGCCGCTCGCCGCCTTGCGCGGACTGATCGAAAGCGGGCACACCGATCGGCAGTCCCAGGCGCGGCAACTGGATCGCATGCAGGAAATCGTCCAGCACCAGCTCAAGCGCGCCGTTTTCGGCGGCACCGGTGCGACGATGACCGATTTGCCGATCCAGGAGGCGCTTGAGCAACTGCGCGGTGCGCTTGCAAAAGTCTACATCGACAAATCGCTGCGGATATCCATTGCGGTCGCGCCGGCAACTGCCTATCCGGTCGATGCTGCCGACTTCCTGGAGCTGGCCGGCAACCTGATGGACAACGCCTGCAAGTACAGCAAGACCGAAGTCGCGGTGCGGGCGATGTCCTGGACATCAGCCGACTGGCGTCGTCCCGGCCTGGTGCTCGACATCGAGGACGATGGCCGCGGCATTCCGCCCACCGAACGCATGCGTGTCCTGGAACGCGGCGTGCGCGCCGACGAAAGCGTCGCAGGACAGGGTATTGGCCTGTCGGTGGCGCGTGATATCGCCGCGGCTTATTCCGGCACGCTGGAGATCGGCGAGAGCCGTATCGGTGGCGCCCGCGTCAGTGTCCGGCTGCCGGGACGCTGAATACCGCGCGCCGCTGATCAGTCTGGCGCGCCGAGCTTCTTCACGAACGGTGACAGCAGATCCATCGGCATCGGGAACACGATTGTCGTGCTCCTGTCGCTGCCGAGCTCCGTCAGCGTCTGCATGTAACGCAACTGGATCGCGCGCGGGTCAGCGCCCAGGAGCTTCGCGGCCTCCACCAGCATCGCTGCGGCCTGCTTCTCGCCCTCGGCATGGATGATCTTGGCGCGCCGGGTGCGCTCGGCCTCCGCCTGCTTGGCAATCGCGCGGATCATGGTTTCGTCGAGGTCGATGTGCTTGATCTCGACATGCGACACCTTGATGCCCCAGGCATCGGTCGATGAGTCCAGGATCTTCTGCACATCGGCATTCAGCCGGTCGCGCTCTGTCAACATCTCGTCGAGTTCGTGCTGGCCCAGCACCGAGCGCAGCGTGGTCTGGGCGAGCTGGCTGGTCGCTTCGAATGGATTTGCGACCTGGATGATGGCCTTGGCCGGATCCACGATCCGGAAATAGACGACGGCGTTCACCTTGACCGAAACGTTGTCCCGCGAAATCACGTCCTGCTTCGGAACGTCGAGCACGATGGTGCGCAGGTCCACGCGCACCATCTGCTGCACGATCGGCCACACGATGATCAGGCCGGGGCCCTTGGTGCCCGCGTAACGGCCGAGTGTGAAGACGACGCCGCGTTCATACTCACGCAGGATGTTGATCGCATTGATTACCAGCACTGCGAAGAGGACCGCGACGGCAACGAGTACGTAGGTCATCATTTATTGTCTCCTGTCATTCGATTGGCGTGACGTGGAGTGTCAGCCCCTGCACACGATCGATGCGCAACTGCCGGCCCGCAGTGACCGGCTTTGAACTGACCGCATTCCACAACTCACCGTAAATCCGCACCTGGCCCTGGCTGGTAAATGAATCGACGGCCTCGGCCGTATCCCCGACCAGCTGCTCACGGCCGGTCGCGACCGGCCGTCGTCGCGCGCGCATCGCGAGCCATATCGTGCCAAGCATCAGCGTGCCGGCGGCCGCGGCGACCCCGCCGACCAGTCCGCGGCTCAATTCCATTCCGGGCGTGCCCGTATCCATCAACACGATCGAGCCGATCACGAATGCCACGAGGCCGCCGAAGCCCAACGCGCCGAAGCTCGGCACGAAGAATTCCGCGATCATCATGCCGACTCCCAGGAACACGAGCGCGAGACCGGCAAAATTGACTGACAACACCTGCAGCGCGTACAGGCCCAGCAGCAGGCAGACACCGCCGACAACACCCGGCAGCACAGCACCCGGGTTGTAGCCCTCGAACATCAGTCCATAGATTCCGATCAGCAGCAGGCCGTAAGCGATCATCGGATTGGTCAGCACCGATAGCAGCGCTGCGCGCCAGTCCATCTCGACGCGCTCGAGAACGAGTCCTTTCGTATTCAGGACGCGCTTGCCGGCCGGCAACTTGACTTCGCGGCCGTCGAGCGCGGTCATCAGCCCCGGCAGGTCGTCGGCAATCAAGTCGATGACGCCGCGCTTGAGTGCCTCCGTCGCCGTGATGCTGGCCGCATCCACGACAGCTGCCTCGGCAAATTCCAGGTTGCGGCCACGCATCTCGGCGATGCTGCGGATATACGCGACGGAATCGTTCAACACCTTCCGGTCCATGGCCGATGAAGGCGGTGCCCGTTTCTTCACGTCCCCGTCCTGGTCTTTGCCACTATCCTTGTCCGTGTCGCCGTCCTCCGGCGACGACCCGCCGATCGGCACGGGTGTCGCGGCGCCCAGGTTGGTTCCCGGCGCCATGGCAGCGATGTGACTCGCATACAGAATGAAGGTACCCGCGCTCGCGGCATGCGCGCCGGATGGCGCGACGTAGGTCACCACCGGAATCCGTGCATTCAGGATGCCCTGAATCATGTCGCGCATGGAATCCGACAGGCCACCGGGTGTGTCGAGTATCAGGATCAGGACCGCAGCCTCCTGCTCCTCGGCTTTTGCCAGCGTGCGCAGGAAAAATTCGCGGGTCGCCGGGCTGATTGCGTCCTTGATTTCGACCAGGACCGCGGTTCCTGCCAGTGGCGCGGCTTCTCGTGGCGCGGCATCCAGTGGCGACGCATCCGCTACTGGAGTCTCGGGCTGCGCCGATACGACGCCAATGCCGGCACCGGTCAGCAGGATCGCAAGGAAGGCAGGGATGAAGCGGCGCAGGGCCATTCGCGTGTCTCCAGCGTACGGCATTGATGATAGCAGGCTGGTCTGCTACAAACGGAACCCGCATTACCCGTGCGGGAGGGGACCATGCTGCGGCGACTGATGGCGATCGGCCTTGCGATGCTGGCACCAGCGGCAATCGCGCACTTACCGCCACCGGATACGACGATCCGCACAGAGGAGGTCGCACCCGGGATCTACATGCTGATCGGTCAGGGGGGCAACATCGGCGTCTCGACGGGCGCCGACGGCACCTTCCTGATCGACGACCAGTACGCACCGATGGCGCCTTCGGTCATCGCCGCACTGAAGGGCCTGAATGCGCCGGCGCCGCGCTTCGTGCTGAACACGCACTGGCACGGTGATCACACGGGCGGTAATGAGAATCTGGGTAAAGCGGGCGCCGTGCTGGTGGCCCATGAACAAGTCCGGGCGCGCATGAGCGTCGATCAATTCAACAAATTCCTCGAGAACGCCACGCCTGCCTCGCCGCAGGCGGCGCTACCGGTCGTCACCTTTAACGACGCAATCACTTTCCACCTGAATGGCGACGAGATCCACGGGGCCTTCGTACCGCATGCGCATACGGACGGCGACGTGTTCGTGCACTTCCGCAAGGCCAACGTGATCCACACGGGTGATGTCCTCTTCCGGTTTTATCCATTCATCGACAGCAGCTCCGGCGGCTCGGTCGCGGGCCTCATCGCGGCAGTCGACCAGATACTTGCCATTGCGGACGACAAGACACGCATCATCCCGGGCCATGGCCCGCTCGCGAATCGCGCCGATCTCGTCGAGTACCGTGGAATGCTGACGACCACTAGCGGCCGGATCCGCGACCTGATGCAGGCTGGAAAGACCGCGGATGAGATCGTGGCGGCTGCGCCGAATGCCGACCACGACAAGAAGTGGGCGTGGGCCTTCATCACGCCTGAGCGCTATACCCGGATGGTCTGCGAGCTGATCGACCGCGAACTCAACCCAGGTCGAACCTGATTCCCTGGGCGAGCGGCAGCTCGCTCGAATAGTTGATGGTGTTGGTCTGGCGGCGCATGTAGACCTTCCAGGAATCGGAGCCGGCCTCGCGCCCGCCGCCGGTGTCCTTCTCACCACCGAACGCCCCGCCGATCTCGGCGCCGGACGTGCCGATATTGACGTTGGCAATGCCGCAGTCGCTGCCGGCGACTGACAGGAAACGCTCGGCATGCGGCAGTCGATCGGTAAATATTGCTGACGACAGGCCGTAGTCGGTGTCATTGTGCATCGCGATCGCCTCGTCGAGCGTCTTGAACGGGATGACGTAGAGGATCGGCGCAAAGGTCTCATGGCGCACGACGGGCATGTCATTCCTTGCCCTGACGATTGTCGGTTCGACGAAGAATCCAGGACCCGGCAGCACATAGCCGCCGCACAGGACCTCGCCGCCCTGGCTGCGCGCATCTGCGAGTGCCGCCTCATATTGGCGAACCGCTGATGCGGCTACCAGCGGACCCATCAGCGTCTGGGGATCAAGGGGATTGCCGATCCGGACCTGCTTGTAAACCGCAATCAGCCGGCGCTCTACTTCAGCAATGCGCGACTCGTGCACCATGAGGCGCCGGGTCGTCGTGCAGCGCTGGCCCGCCGTGCCGACCGCGCCGAACAGGACTGCGGGTATCACGAGATCGAGATTCGCGTACTCGTCCACGATGATGGCGTTGTTCCCACCAAGCTCAAGCAGGCTCCTGCCGAGCCGCGAAGCGATGCGCTCGCCAACACTCCGACCAACATTTGTCGATCCGGTGAAGCTCATGAGCGCCACGCGCCGGTCTTCAACGAACCTGTTGGCAAGTGCATTGCCGGCCGGTATGAACAACTGGAAGATTGGCGGCAGGCTCTCGCACGCCATGACCTCGTTGCAGATTCGCTGGACGGCGATCGCGCAGAGCGGCGTGTTGTGCGAGGGCTTCCAGACGCAGATGTCGCCGCAAATGGCGGCCAGGAACGCATTCCAGGACCACACCGCGACGGGAAAATTGAAAGCCGAAATGATGCCGACGACGCCCAGCGGATGCCATTGCTCGTACATGCGATGCCCCGGGCGCTCGGAGTGCATCGCGAGTCCATACAGCATGCGCGACTGGCCGACCGCAAAATCAGCCATGTCAATCATCTCCTGGACTTCTCCGTCGCCCTCGGCCTTGATCTTGCCCATCTCGAGGCTGACGAGGCTGCCGAGCAGGTTTTTCTTCGCACGCAGGGCATCGCCGACCAGGCGCACGGCCTCACCGCGCCGCGGTGCAGGTACGTCACGCCATTTCTGGAAGGCGGCCGTGGCGCTTGCGGCGACGCGCTCGTAGTCGGCCTCGGTCGCAGCCCGGACCGAAGCAATCACTTCGCCCGTCGCCGGGTCCAGCGACTGTACCAGCGGTGCATCGGGGGCCGCATGCCAGCCATCGCCGGACCAGGCGCCCGGATTGACGGCAGCGATACCCAGTCCCTTGAGAATTTCCGCCTTGTTCATTATTTGACCCCCACCAGATTGCGCTGGCGACCGGCCTTGCCCTCGACCACCATGCGGCCCGACACACCTTTGTCGCTGCCATCCTGGAACCAGGCGCCAAAGCGGTTTGCGAGTACAGCGGGCAGCCGGAACTGCTCCTGGCGAACAAAGCCACGATAGGCGCCTGGCTTCGCGAGCCCCTGATCGACGACCGCCGTGATGCCGGCCGCCGTCGTGACCTGGATCGCAGACCACAGGCGCCCGGATATCTGCTGCGGATAGATCTTGTTGACGTAATTCTCTTCGCGCAATTCGCCGTTCTGGCGGCCAGTGACGGCGACGTAGACGATCACGACGTCTTGCAGGGTCTGCGGCACTGCGTTCTCGAGGATGCGCTTCAGGGTGCTGCGATCCTGGTTGAGCTTCAGGTCATTCATCAGCAAGCGCACCTGCTCGCAGTGACCCGGATATCGGATCGTCTTGTAGTTCATCTGCTCGCAGCGCTCGCCGAAGGTCTCGCCGAGCGAGCCGAGTCCGCCTGAAGTATTGAAGGCTTCATAGAGCGTGCCGTCGATCTCGATTTCCTCCAGGCCCTCCAGCGCCGCGGCCTCGACCAGGCGCCGGTCCGCGACCGCATGACATGGATTGCCGTACTCGTTGATCAGGCCCTCGGTGGACCAGGTCAGCGAGTACTTCAGGACATTGTTCGGGTGCTGGGGCAGGGCGCCGACCCGCAGCTTGACACTGCGCAACTCATCGAAGTGGCTGATCAGTTCATTCCCGGCGATCGAAATGAAGCCGGGTGCCAGACCGCATTGCGGAACGAATGCCGTTTGGGCACCCTCAGCGATCGCACGTACGGCGCGCGTCACCTCGACATCCTCGGTCAGGTCGAAGTAGTGCAGGCCATGGTCGCGCGCCGCCTGGGCCACGGTCACGTTGCAATAGAAAGGAAGTGACGAAATCACCGCGTCAACGGGATGCGCCTCCAGTTCGCGCGAGAGCGCCGCCGGATCCCTGCCGTCGAGGGCAACCGCGGACAGTGTCCGGAGGTCATGTGCGCGCGCGACACTGGCGGCAGCTTCCCCGCTGACATCGGCAAGCTGGACCTGATAGTCACCAGCCTCGGCCAGCAGGCCGGAGACCAGCGCGACGATTTTTCCGGCGCCAAGAACCAACACGCGATGCATGGAAATGCTCCATCCGGGGGAGGCGCATTCTGCCCATTCGGATGTACTTAAACCACCCCTGGGGCCGGAAATTTTTGCAGTGCAGCGAATCCGTGTACGATGGGCTGATACATGAATGCAGCCGCGCAAACAACTGGCTGGAGCCCTGAAAGCTGGCAGCACCGGCCGGCGGAGCAGCAGCCGCGCTATGCGGACGCCGCGAAACTCGCGCGCGTCATCGCGGAGTTGTCGCGGCTGCCGCCGGTGGTCGTTTCCTGGGAGGTTGACCAGCTCAAGGAAGAACTCGCAGCCGCACAACGTGGCGAGCGTTTCCTGCTGCAGGGCGGCGATTGTGCCGAGGGATTCGCCGACTGCGAATCGACGATCATCGCGCGCAAGCTCAAGATCCTGTTGCAGATGAGCCTCGTGCTGCTGCACGGACTCAAGAAACCGGTGATCCGCGTGGGCCGCATGGCCGGGCAGTATGCGAAGCCGCGCTCGGCCGATACCGAGACGCGCGAAGGCATCACATTGCCGAGCTATCGCGGCGACATCATCAATCACGCTGCATTCACCGCGGCAGATCGCGAGCCTGATCCCGAGTTGCTGCTACGCGGGTATGAACGCGCGGCCCTGACACTCAATTTCGTGCGTGCACTGGTTGATGGCGGATTTGCTGACCTGCACCACCCCGAGTACTGGGACCTTGGCTTCATGCAGCACGCGAAGCTGAAGGACGCTTACCAGAAGATCGTGGACTCGATTTCCGACTCACTGGATTTTTTCCAGGCGATTTCCGGTGGGCCCATCCACGAGACCAGCCAGGTCCGCTTTTATTCGAGTCACGAGGGGCTGCACCTGCTCTACGAGCAGGCGCAGACGCGTTACCTCCAGCGGCGCGAGCGCTGGTACAACCTCTCGACGCACATGCCGTGGATCGGGATGCGCACGGCCATGCCGGGTGGCGCGCATGTGGAGTATTTCCGTGGCATCGCCAATCCGATCGGCGTCAAGGTCGGGGCGGCGATGGATGCCGCCTGGCTCGGTGAACTCACGCGCATCCTGAATCCGGAAGGCGAGGCGGGGCGCCTGACGCTGATCCATCGCTTTGGCGCCGGCAATATCGAACGCTTGTTGCCGGCGATGATCAAGGCAGTGCGCGACAGCGGGCAGGAGGTGCTGTGGGTCTGCGACCCGATGCACGGCAATACCGAGACCACGCCGCAGGGTGTCAAGACACGCCGCTTCGACAACATCCTGTCGGAAGTCGAGGCCGCATTCCGCATCCATGAGGAGTCGGGCTCGCGACTCGGTGGCGTGCATTTCGAGCTGACCGGCGACGATGTCACCGAGTGCACCGGCGGTGCCCGCGGCCTCTCAGACGGCGATCTGGCGCGGGCCTATCGCACGATCGTTGACCCGCGCCTGAATTACGAACAGGCCCTGGAACTCGCGATGTTGATCGCACGTCATCGCGGTGGCCGGTAAATATGTTGCTTTTCAGGTAGTTATAGTTGGTATCTGAGAGCCTAGATAGCATCAGCACGAACACCGGCCGCTTTCCGGTGCTGAGGCATGACTGGTGCGAGGTGTTGCGCCCCGAAGCGATCGCATTCGTCAACAAGCTGGTGGCCCATTTCGGCCCGCAAGTGGCCGGGCTGCTCGAGGAAAGGGCCAAGCGCCAACTTAAATTCGACGCCGGGATGCTTCCCGATTTCCTCGAAGACACCCGCAAGATCCGCGAATCAGAATGGCGCATCGGATCGATCCCGGCGGATCTCCACGACCGTCGTGTCGAAATCACCGGCCCCACCGATCGCAAGATGATCATCAATGCGCTGAACTCCGGCGCCAATGTATTCATGGCCGACTTCGAGGACTCGCTGTGCCCGACCTGGTTCAACGTGATCCAGGGCCAGGCCAACCTGATGGAAGCGGTGCGTGGAACGCTTGCCTACTCAAGCCCGGAGGGAAAGTCGTATCGCCTGAACGATTCGACATCGGTGCTGGTTGTGCGGCCGCGCGGCTGGCATCTCCCGGAAAAGCACTGGCTGCGCGATAGCAAGCCGATTCCGGCCGCACTGGTCGACTTCGGGCTCTACCTGTTTCACAACGCCAGCGAGCTGCTCAGCCGCGGCAGCGGACCCTACTTCTACCTGCCGAAGCTCGAAAGTCATCTAGAGGCCCGACTCTGGGCCCAGGTCATCGCTTTCAGCGAACGGAGTCTCGGGCTGCCGCGCGGCAGCGTCAAGGTCACTGTGCTGATCGAGACGATCACAGCCGCATTCGAGATCGACGAAATCCTGTTCGAACTCCGCGAGCACATCGTCGGGCTTAATTGCGGGCGCTGGGATTACATTTTCAGCTTCATCAAGAAATTCAGCCGTCGTGCGAATTTCGTGTTACCGGACCGTAATTCGGTCACGATGACCTCGCACTTCCTGCGTTCTTATTCGCTGCTCGTGATCAGGACCTGCCATCGGCGCGGCGCATTCGCGATCGGCGGCATGGCGGCGCAGATTCCAATCAAGGGCGATCCCGGGGCCAATGAGCTTGCGCTCGCGCGCGTGCGCGCCGACAAGGAGCGCGAGGCGGGCGACGGTCATGACGGCACCTGGGTCGCGCACCCGGGGCTCGTATTCGTCGCACGCGACATCTTTGACCGGCTGATGCCGACGCCTAATAACCTGCATCGGATGCGTGAAGACGTCACCATTACCGCCGCCGATCTGCTGCGCGTGCCGGAGGGCGACGTCACCGAGGCGGGGTTGCGCAACAACATCGACGTCGGCATCCGCTATCTCGCAGCCTGGCTCGGCGGCAATGGCTGCGTGCCGATCCATCACCTGATGGAAGATGCGGCGACGGCCGAGATTTGCCGCGCGCAGCTCTGGCAGTGGGTGCGCCACGAAAGCCGCATGCAAGACCTTCGCACCGTTTCGCTGAAACTTGTGCGTGCACTTCTGGCCGAACAGCTCACGAAGATTCGCGCCGAAGTCAGCGAGTCAGCATTTACGGCCGCTCATTACGCGCGCGCCGCCGAGCTGGTCGACGAGCTGACAGCGAGCCCCGAATTCGAGCCCTTCCTGACCCTTGCCGCCTACCGAGAAATCGACTGAAACCGGAGAACCTG